>JAJPZU010000250.1 GCA_021204165.1 Prevotellaceae bacterium | reverse complement strand
GTGTTAATAGCATTATAGCCACATTGGAAGATTTGTTTCTTTCAAAATCCTTAAATAAAGGAAACACATTAGATATTTATAAACTGCGTTATAACGTCATTCTTAGAATACAAGATGGACAAACAAAGTATAATCAATTGTTGGACTTGGGCAAAGAACTTTCCGAATTAGATTTTAAAAAGATGGGGATTGAAGAAAGAATAAACACTTGTTTAATTAGTTTCGCCTGCTTTAAAGATACTCTATCGTGGAAAAGGCATTTAATGTATTAAGGGACGCCTATAAATATGCAGAGTTCTCTGATGATGGACGGGCATATGTTCTTTATTGCTTTGGAAGACTATTATATGATTATGAGGAAATGCTGGATGACATCAATAATTTTCAAAAGGTTCTTGCCCCTGAAATTACTCCAACACAATTTGTAATAGATAATCAACGCTCTACATATGACAAGATTCGTGTTTTCTATGGGGAACATACAATTAACGAAAAGCAGTATCAGTATCTCTTGTCACTATTAAAACACAACTTGGGACAAAAAGGACTTGAGTCTTATAATTCTGAAAGATGGTTTTTCCCAAATCGTTTTTTTAAAAATGCAAAAATGCAAGCAAAACGGACAAAAATGCATTATCTGTTTTGGTATGCCCTTGCCGAGAATAAAAGAGGGAAATACTATTTTTACAAAGGGAAAATGGATATAGCAAAGAAAATACTGGATAGAAACATCGAAAACTATGAGACATGTTCAAATGCTGGAGGTGATTTGCCTGCAAACATTATCTTTAACCATGCAGAGTGCCTGTTTTTCTTAGCAATGTCACAATCATTAGAAAAAGTTGAGAAAAAAGTTGTTATAGATAATCTTAAAGAATCTATAGAAAAATTTGAAAATGCTATCCAGCTATTTAACGAAAAAGGCATCATCGATTCAGAATACACATACCGTAGAAGTCTTTGTGATTATCGACATATGTATTTAGTCGCAATAAATGAACTTATTAAAATAAAAAAAAGTTATGCTTTAAAATACGAATACAAAATACGTGATAATATAAATAGTATTCGCAATACATATGATGGGAAAATAGAATATTACGAAACATTCCTTATGTTAATGGACAACTTTAAAAAGGCGACAAACAGAGAACTGATTATTGATGGTTCACAAACATTTGAAGAAAAAATGAACTCTTTGAAAGAAAAACCTTATATAAAAGGCAAACCGATGAGATTTGGCATTGCATTCAATGATAACTATTACAGGGAAATTTTTTGGGATAAACTAATGTAAGATTATATCTTCGTTCTTGATCCAATCAAGCAGAAGATATGAATATTGATAATAACCTATCATAGCTTCATGCTATACAGAAGCACCTTAAATCACAAAATCAGATGAAAGAAAACATAAAGAAATTCATAGATGCCCAGAATGCGCCAGGGTTCTCTGGCTACGCAAACGCACAAAAGGAATTAATTCAAGGTAAAAAACTATCTCATTGGATATGGTACGTTTTTCCAAAACTAAAGGCTATAAGTCAAGATAGCCCATACGAGAGGCAATATGGTATTGAGAGCCTACAGGAGGCAAAAGAGTATCTTGAAGACTCCACGCTGAAATCTCGACTTGAAGAAGTTTGTACCATTCTTCTAAAACATCAAGGAAAGACAGCAAGTGGTATCTTTGGCTTTACTGATGCTGCTAAAGTAAGGTCTTCAATGACTTTGTTCTATCTGGCAAGCAATAATGTCATCTTTAAGCAGGTTCTTGACAAATATTACAATGGAATACCTTGTCAAGATACGTTATATGCCTTAAATATGTCCATGCCGCGTAAAGGTGGATTCGATGCACATAACGATAATTCAAAAGATGGGGATAGAGATTGCAAGCCACATTCCACTAAGAATAACATCAGAACAAAAAGAAAGGTTTCTGGTACGACAAACAAAGGCAAGAACCCTTCAAAAGCAAGAAAATTCAAGAAGGTAACGATTTTATTAGTTGGTTTCGTTGTTATTGTCGGTATATTTGGAGGAGTCGGATATGGTGCTTACTCAATATTTATAAAAAATCAACAAAGGAATCAAGAAGAAAAACTTGCCCAAAATTCTTTTCCTGAGAGCAAAGAGAAATTAATAAAAGAAAAAATCTCATCATAACTTTAGTCACCTCAGATAACAGAATTATTGACAGTGAAGATTTAGATAAATACTTTATACAGGCTTCAGCACCTTTAAGTGGGAACACATGTTTGATGGATACATTAACTAACACCTATAATCTACAATACACAAAAAACAACTGCAATGAGGATATTGCGTTTAATGTTAGTATTGAAGGCTGTACTATCGGTGAAAGAATCTTTTCTTATCAAGGGCTGGACGATACAAAAGAGGCTATAAAGGAAGAACTTAAACTCTCTGTGAGTAGTATAGATTTGAGAATCTATGAAGAACTTGCCTGGTATGTTTCTGTAAATCAGCAGGTGGCAGAAGCTAAATATCCTAAATACATCGATAGAATCAAATCCGTTAAAGACGAAAATTTCGCCGCTCTGTTAATAAAGAAACTAAAAACTATTGGAACAATAGAACCACAAGTAGAAAAGAAGTCAACGAAAGAAGACAATGATGCAATTCCTGCGGCAATAAAAAAGGACATCATGATGACACGCCCAATCTCTATGTTAATGGCTAAAAGCTTAAATACCGAGCACAGGCATATCATTTTCGATTATAATCATTGGATTGTGGATGTATATAGAAATGATAGGCGAGATATAATTCGGAAACGATTGGCATCTTGCAGAACATTCACAGATTTACGCCATATAATTAGAAAGTATGCCTGAAGACAGTGAAAGATAAACGAGCTTGTTATCTTCTATATTGTTTGTGTTTCTTATTGATGATGTCTTGTAATACCACAAAAACAGGAACAAATCAACGTATAGAATACACAAATATTACAGATAAGGTATCCTTATCAAACTATAAAACTATAAAACATACGTTGCGCTATAGAGAGTATGAAGACAATGACGACAAAGAGTTGCTTTCTATTCGTATAGAAGCTAATGATACAATACCATCCTGGTGTTTTTCAAAAATTTCAGCGTTGACAGATGTAATCCTATCAGATCAAGTCTCAATTATTGAGGACAATGCTTTTTATGCATGCAAGAATCTTAAGTTTATAAATCTTGATAATGTTATACGTTGTGGTGAGAATGCGTTTAAAATGACGTCTTTGGAAACAGTTAGTCTAAAGACGTGCAAGTATATTGATGATTTTGCATTCTCAAATTGCACGAAACTCAACGCAGTATGCTTTTCATCTGCGATAAAGAATATTGGCGATTTTTCTTTCTATGCGGACTCTTCCATGGTATCCATTGAGATACCAAACGGGGAGATAGGTAATAGCAGCTTCATGGGATGTGCAAACCTAAAAAAAGTGACATTAGGTAAAGTTACACGCTTAGGTGAGGCATCATTTATGGGTTGCTCCGCTTTAGAAAAAATATTTCTATCACGAGGGATAAAGGTAATAGAGCCAATGACATTTCAGAATTGTACCAACCTCAACTCGATTTTTTTACCCGAAGGTATTGAATATATAGCAGAAAATGCTTTTCAGGGAACAGGATTGAAGCAAGTAACAATCCCTCGCTCTGTAAAAGAAATTAAAAGTCAAGCGTTTGCTAACTGTGAATCTTTGAAGACAGTATTTATATGTAACAAGAATACGGTTATTAGTTATGATGCGTTTGATAAAAATGTGATAATTGAATACAAAAACAAATAACGATTATGAAAGGTTCGTGGATTTCGCCAAAAGTAAGAGAAAGGCATATAGTATGCAATATTCTTTTAGGTGTTTTTTGCTCCGTTAATTATTCTTGACTTCTTTGGGTTGACTATGTGTTTGATAGATTGCAGTCTATATTCTATAATATATGGACTATCAGGAATCTTGGCACTAATAGGAGTCTATGGAATTCTATTGCGCAACAAATGGAACGGTTTATTCTTAGGTGTGCTGGCATTTTTCTCAATTTATGCTGTTGTTATTGCCACTGAAACTTACGATAGGTCATTTAATGGTCATGTTGATGAAATAATAAGCAAGGAAGATGCAATAGAGGCAGGTTTATTTGGTTCTTTTTTGATTACCTTTATTTCAACGCTTCCTATACTTCTAACTCTGTTAATTAGTAAGAAGGGTGTATCTGCAATAAAACTTTTAGAAGGCGGTGGTATCATTACAAAATGTGGCATAGAAATCATTGTTTCGATTTTGATGTGCTGCATTGTCATTGTTACAAGTTTTTATTAAAACTAAAAAATGTTTTCATTTCATTGCAATAAGTATTGTCGTATTTTATGGTTGCTTTTAGCAAGCAGTTCGTTATGCGTTGCTCAAAATGTCAATAAAGAACTACTCCTTGTCCACAAAGACCTTAAAAAAATCGGTTATAACATTACCGATCTTGAATGGTATATTATAGACAAGAACGATGAATTGACAATCTTTGAAAGTAAAAAGGGACATGCTTTTCTAATAGTTGCAAATGAGGAATTTAGGAAATTCATCAGCAATGCTATTATCGCATATAGTGAGACAAACGGCTTTCAGGGCACAGAATCGCCATGGAAGAAGAATTTGATTCATGCATATTCTAAACAGCTTAGAAAATTAAGAGAACGAGGGCGTATCGTAGAGCACCGTTCACTTCCCTTTCGATTTGAGAAGATACATTCTGTAAATGTACTACCGTTGCTGAAAACAACATGGGGACAAGATTATCCATACAATGAATATTGCCCTACATCTATAAACGAAACGACTCACAATCTTACAGGATGCGTTGCTACGGCATTGTTACAAGTAATGTACTATCACAAATATCCGACAAAGGGTTATGGAACATTTGAGAGTGGAAATGACGATGGCAAATATGTCATCAACTTTGAGGACCAAGCCTTAGATTGGAAAGGGATGCAGTTGTCTTATCCTCAATTTAGAACTAAGGGGTTGGACATTAAACCAATTGCACATCTGATGAGTCTGAATGCCAAGGCTGTATCTTCTCAATTTAAGATCACTAACACCTCCTCAAACTATATCGCGGCACGTTCCATTTTGGTTAACCATTGGGGATATTCACCTTCATGCAAGTTCATGAAGAATACAGACATCGCAGAAACATGTACAATTATTGCTGATGAATTGAATAAAAAACAACCTGTGCTTCTTTCAGGAGGACAACACGCCTTTATATGTGATGGATATAAGGACGGATATTTTCACCTCAATCTAGGATGGAGAGGTGCTGCCAATGGTTATTACAAATTTCTGCTAGATGAAAATTTGCAGGACAAGAAAACTACAGAAGGAATTATAAAGGAGATAGTATTTGATATTTGCCCAGACCATAGAGACAAAGTTCTTTCAAAGATTGTAAGTGTTGATATTCCCGGATCACTGGATAACCAACTATCTTTGGAAGAAAAGAAACATCTAAGAAAATTAAGTATCACAGGAACATTGAACGGACAAGACATCGCCTTGCTTAGAAGAATGATGGGGGCAGCAGATTCTTGGCAGAAAGGTTGTATAACTATAAATACAAGAGGAAAGTGGACTGGTGAATTACAGGATTTAGACATCGAGAATGTAGCTTTCGTAAAAGACAATAAAGTTCCGTTTTTACGAATGAAAGCAACAGAAGGGTACTTTTTATGGGGTAAACGTAAATATCACATAACAGACTCTATTGATAACAATGAATTTGAAAAAATTCTTAAAACGCCCCTAAGTCACGGCAAAGGTTTTAGGTATGTTCTGCATCAAGGAGACGCATTTATTGAATATTATACACTCTCTGATGTAATATCCCCATTGATGTTTTATGATTGCCAGAATCTTAGGCAATTAAAATTGCCTAAGGGAACAAAGGAGATACTTGGCAATGCATTCCAATGGTGCAGTTCTTTACGCAACATTGAACTAACTTCAGATATAAGATACGTCGAAGCTGGTGCATTTAGAGAATGCTATTTGCTGACCCACATAACAACGAATAGTAAGATTATTGAATGTTGTCATAACCTCTTTCCCCTCAAAACCTCAGGAAAGTATGGAGAGAAAGACGGTAATTACCACAAGGGGCTTTTTGAAGGAAATAACATACACACATGTAAGGGGGTTATACACAAAGGCGAGATTCTTAGAAATATTGAGTATAAGATAATATATTGATGGTTACTTTTCGGTTGAACTCTTTATATTTTTTAGTTCCATAGCTAAATAATATTAGAAAAAGACGAAGTGTTCTCAAAAAAACGATAGAAAGTTCGAGTCTATATTCTACAAACGTCTACAATTATGAAAATTCTTAAAACTGTAACAAAAGACCAAGTTCACTTGTTGATGGACTTTAATTACAACAATGTTTATGGTCGTATTAGATACGTATTAGGCAAAGATGCAGTATTGTTCTCTGACATCCATATTAAAAACCTAGAGGTGCTTTGGATTGTAAGGGACGATGCAGAATACGTTGCGCTTTCAGAATTACCGCCCGAAAAGGTTTCTATGGTAAAAAACTTATTGTGTGAGAAGCTCTCTTATGTTACAAGTGTATTATCTGGGGATAGTCTTATAGGTGAACATGTCGCCAATATTACGACCTACCCTTCTGATGAATACGTTTTTGTCAAAGAATCGAATAGTGAACTCAATGTTGTCATTGCAGGTTGGGGATGTAAATCGTATGCTCAGGATAATAAGGAAGTGTCACATGTTGAAGATTGTGCGGAAGAGCTTTCTGGAGAACACATCTCTGATAATGCGAATATGAAGTCTAGTAATACAAGCACTGTTGAACAGGGGGCTTATAATAGCAGCCATGTTGACAATGAAACTTCGTTTAGTGCGAAAACCAATAAAGAACAACAAGAATTAGTGTGTCCAAAATGCATGACAACTTATCCTGCAGGTTCTACATTTTGCCCTCGCGATGGTGAGAGGCTTACCACTTCAAATAACCTCGCTTATTATTGTGAGAAATGTGGTACAAAATACAACTCAGATACAAAATTCTGTCCAAAAGATGGAGGCACTGTTGTTTGTAGAATAGCAGGACAACATTACTCTCAATAATCCGATACAAATGTTTCATTTGAAAAAGCATCTTTGGGCTCACGCTTTTTAGCATCATTGCTTGATGGACTTATTTGTGGTGTATTGGCTATCCCTGCAATTGTTTTATATGCAATTGGCCTTTCAAATGCTAGCCATAACTATGATTATTATGAAGATTATGGCAAAGCTGGTGGTTACTTCCTGTTTGCCTTTATCTTGTATCTTATTCCTTTAACATATACCTTCATAAAGGATGGACTTGGAAATGGTCAAAGTTGGGGCAAGAAGGCTATGGGACTTAGAATAATTAAGGTGAAGGATTGTTCAAAGTGTACAAAAGGTGCATCTGCATTAAGAGCTTTGGTTGGTACGCTTGTAAGTATGATTCCGCTTGTCGGGTGGATTATAGAACCTATTTTGGTTTTGACAACATCAGATGGTCGTCGATTGGCTGATAAGACCGCTGGTACAATGGTTGTAAACTCATAACAAAAAAACATGAATTGTCCAAAATGTAATCGTGAAAATGAAGATAGCGCTTTGTTTTGTCGCTATTGTGGTTCGTCTTTGAAGCCAATTGAGAAAAAAGGCTCAGACTCCTCCAATGTAATTCTCCTTGTTTGGATTATACTTATCGGTGTGTTTAGTATTGGAACTTATCTCTACACAAGATTCTATAATAATTGGTATGAGGAAGGACGAGGGGTCTATGTTGCTATTCAAATAATGCATAATCTTATAATGATATTTCCATCATTAGCCATCAAAGATAAGACTTTAAAAATTATCGGAATTCTTATCTCTATATGCCTAATTATATGGTGGGTAATAGGGAATATTCAGTTCGCAATACAGAGCTATTAATAGCTTGCGATGGCAAAAGAATGTCTATCAACCAACGTGAGTGTATAGGTAATCTACATAGAGCGGAGGGGCTTGCACTCCCTCGTTTTTGTGTTTTGCAAAGAAAGCTGTAATATAGTGGTTACTATCTGATGGTAGTTGTCATTAAGGTATATAAAAATACTAAAATGACAACAATTATGAGACACTACAAGAGAATAACTCAATGCGTAGCTACCACGTTACCCAAAGCAATAAAAACATGCCTATGGATGCTGAAAATCACTCTTCCTATATCATTATTGGTTAGATTGATGCAGTACTATGATGTAATGGATGTAATCGGAACTGCTATGAGTTCGTTGTTCCCATTGTTAGGATTGCCAGCAGAGTCAGCTGTCGTGTTCTTTACGAGTTGTTGTCTTCCAATATATGCTCCAATTGCCTTGATGGCAACAATTGACTTAACAATAAGACAGGCTACAATTTTGTCATTGATGTGTTTGGTTTCGCACAATCTTCCTGTAGAATGCGCAATTGCAAAGAAAACTGGCTCGTCTTTCGCTACCATATTCTTACTAAGAGTTTGTTCTAGTGTTATCCTCGCAACAGCAGCAAATGTGTTACTTCCAGAAGACGCAAGAATATTTACTCTCACCGAGGGGTGTATTGACTGCTCAAACTTATATGATGTAATATCAGTGTGGTTGGTCTCTTCGCTAAACCTTGCAAAGACATTAGGATTCATTGTTACATCACTCTTGTTGATTCAATCATTGCTTGAAGAGTACGGTGTTATTCGTTACATGTGCCGTTTCATAACTCCACTCATGAACATTATGGGATTGTCAAGTAACGCTTCGTTCCTTTGGCTGATTGGCAATGTTGTTGGTTTGTCATACGGTAGTGCGATAATGATAAATATGGTATCAGAAGGACAGATTGAGAAATACGAGGCAGATTTGGCAAATAGACATCTTGCAATCAGCCATTCCCTCTTTGAAGATACAGTGTTATTCGCTTCTCTCGGAGTATGCGCATGGTGGTTACTATTGTTCAGAATACCTTTGGCAATAATTGCAGTTTGGGCAAAACGACTATCGGATAAGTATATGGTGACAAACCAATTGATTATCTCGCGTAATCACCAACCAATAGTTAAGCATGCAGCAAATAGATGAAATATTATTTCTTCGTTTACGAATATGGACAAAACAGAGAAGGCCAACCTGTTGGCGAATATGAAAAAACATCCTTGTCATTATAACCGTGAGACTATGTATAAATACATAAGTTCAGGAGTGTTGACATATGATGATATAGTTGTAAATAACCAAATCTTGTGCGATGTAGCCTTTGAACGAATACGTAGAAATCCCAGTTTATACGATAATCAAATAAAACTTGATGTTTCAAGTCTGGAAGAAATTTCAAGTAAGGAGGGTAATCTGGATATATTACTTTTTGGTATACCAGGAGTCGGCAGAAGGACTATGCTTGCAGGATTGGTAAATTCAGGAAGAGAATTTGATTTGTCTTTTGGCTGTCGAGGTGCTTGTGGCTCATATTTACTAGACTTAAGGGACATTATCCATACACGCAGCTTTCCAGATAGCTCAAACACACCATATATACAACTAATTGAAGCATCATTTAGAAATGATAGAGGACAGACATCTCCTATTTCTCTGATAGAGATGTCTGGTGAAAAACTTGTTGAATTCTATCAGAAAGAAAATCCCAAAGGTTTTTCAGACTTAGGGCCTGGCGCAGAAGGTATTCTGAACAATAATAATCGTAAAGTTGTATTCCTTTTCATTGACAGCAAGGAGTTATACAATACTTCTCATAGCAATCAAAACTCTTCGTCTTATATTCGAAATTGTGATGTGTTGAACAAATTGGTTTCACTTTTTGCATTTTACCCGTCTTTCTTGAAAAAAGTTGTGAGTATACACATAGTACTTACAAAGAGCGATCTATGGAGGGGCTATTGGACATTTGATTACTTACAAGATAAATTAATAGAACACGGTTATGGCTCGTTAATTCATACATTAAAAGGAATTTGTCAAGAGTATTCTATAAATACTACAGTGGGGTATCAAGTAGGGATATACCCTGTTTCTGTTGGTAAATTTATGCCTGGAGATTTGTATGAATTCGACGAAACTGATTTTCTGAGAATTTTGCGACTCATTCAATCGCATATTTCATTTCCTACTCCTAAGACTAAGTGGACAGATCTAATTAAAGAATGGTTAAATTCTGATTAGAAAGGTATATCTATTAAGAACAACGGTACCTGGACAACAATTTAGGTAAGAAAAGTATTCTAACAAGATACGTAAGATACTCAAATACGAATTATGATATTTACTTTCAAAAAAACATATTCTGATGCGGAGTTTGTCTATGGAATAAAAAATGGTAACTCCAAAATTCAAAACCGCTTTTACGAGCACTGTAAAAATTACTTTAACCTGAAATATAAAAAATTATTCTTTACTGATGATGATAAGAAAAACGACATCTTCGAAGATGCGTTTATCATTGTATGGCAAAAGATTGAACGTGGTGACATTTATGTTCAGAACGGCCAGGTCGTAGCACAAGGTGGCAAACAGATGACTTGTAGCCTTAATACTTTTATGATGAGTGTTGCATGGAACAAATTTCGAGAATACTCAAGAAAACATAAGGAAACACTGTTTGAAGATATGTTTGAGAATGCGGGAAATGTTTTAGGTGTATCTTCTCCTTGGGGTGATTCTAATGATGAAATTGAAAGTATGAAACTGGAAATCATATCAACATGCATAGCTAAAATGCCCAAACGTTGCTGTCAGATACTGACAATGTTTTACTACGAAGGAAAGAAACTTGATAACATAATGATGGAACTTCAGTCTTTTACCAGTAAAGACGCTTTGAAAACAGCAAAGAATAAGTGCTACACAACTCTTAAAAACAACGTATTGCAACAATACAAGGTTGCAATGATAAACTACTAAGCTTATGGATAATATGATGCAAGACAGAATAGACTCTTACATTAGAGGAGAAATGACTGCAACTGAGCGTAGTATGTTTGCCTCTGAGTTGTCATCGAATTCCGAACTACGCAAAGAATTTGAACTAACCAGAAAAATTGCAAATAGTATTTCTGACAGAGCAAAAAAGAAAGAACAGATTCAAGCATGGAAGAAGAAAAGAACTTCTTACAAGACTATATATATGTCCTCTGCTATTACAAGTATAGCTGCTATGCTTGTAGTTGGATTCTTCCTGTTCAGAAATACGCCAGAAAATTCTACACTTAATACAATAGGAAATGTTGTTTCATCTAACAGATATACAGCTTATTCTGAAATTTCTATGCTTATAGAAAAGAAAGACTATACAAGAGCACTCGCCTATATAGAAAAAGCAGAAAGTACATCTGTGAATACAGATTCTTCTACGGAAAACCAATTTATGGCGAATAATGATTCCATAAGCACAAACTTGTACGAATTAAAATGGTTGAAGGCACAGGTACTTGTAGGATTAGATAGAACAAATGAGGCTAAATCAATATTAAAGGGAATTAAGAATGTTGAAGGAAAATTCCATGATGATATAGATTCCCTATTGAAGAAACTTCAAACCATGAAATGATCTGAAAATAGTAAAAGTGTTAAATAGATAAACAATAAAAACAACAAAACAATGAAACAGACAAATTCGTGTATTAAAATCATTAGATTGCTTCTCCTCAATGCAAAGTGGATAATGCTGGGCATTCTATTACTCAATCTATTTGTGTTTGGATATTGGAGTAAAATGAATGAACGAGGACTTTGTGATGAAGAAACATTTTGGGGTATAGTAATTATTGTCGTATTGATAGTCTTTTTTATTTTTGACAGGGTTTGGAAGAAAATTGTCAATAAGATTTGTTCCAATAATGACACAATGTATAAATAAGGTTGTTATGAAGAAATATATTATATTATCACTTTTTGTTTTTGTGATTCCTTCTTTTGTAAATGCTCAAACGAACAAAATATGCAATTTAATGAATACTTTTAAGGAAATATCTCAGTTGGACGGATTCCAATTGTTGAATTATACGGCCGAGGAATATGGCTATCCCAAAGAGATGGGACAAATGAAAATGGCTTGCTATAAAAATTCAGATCCTCGTGAGGAAGTTCTTGCAATTTTGAAAAAACTTCCTAATAGTTCTCTAAAAGTTAATTATATTGATGACCGAGGAAAAATAACTCGATATTATTTGGAAAAAGATAATAATGGGAAAGCATGTCTGTTGCAAACATTTATAGGAACAGGTGGTAACGATTTGTGTATTTGGCTATTTTCTGGAGCAACCTACGAATATTATGATACAATTATTCAGCAAATACAGATTGAACTTAAAGAATAATATCCGAGTTTCTGGTACTATGTATTATTATATCCATACCAAAAATTCTAAATGATACCATAGCAAATCTTTATAAATAGTACAAAGTGTGTGTGTATTGCTAACATAATTAAAGGATAACGGATTGACAGAATACGTTAGTATTGTGAATTGTCTCTGTTATCGGCAAACGTGTTGCCCATAGTTGTTTGCTTGATGAGATTGAGAAGGATGGCAGGATTGATGGTCTTGCCATCCTTTTTTAGTGTCAAGTGTAAATGTTCTCCCGAACTTCTGCCTGTATTTCCAGCCAAAGCGAGAATGGTGCCAGGATAGACGTGAATTCCTTTGGAGACTGCAATCTTTGAAAGATGGCAATAACTGATAGTGAAGTCACCGTGGCGGAGCGTGACGAATAATCCGGAGCGTTTGTCCTTACCGACTCTGATGACCTCACCATACATCATGGCGTATGCAGGTTCGTAATATGCCTTTAAGTCAAGCCCGTTGTGCCTGGCTTTTTTCTTTGTGAAAGGATCGGTTCGTAATCCATACGGACTGGTAACAACAATATGACGGAGTGGACTGACTATTGCCGGAAGTAGGTCAGTCCGCTCCGTTTCTGTCTGTTTGTCGCAGATTGGGTCTGCTGCATTATCCTTCTCTTGAATAATCAAAGAAGATTGTGATATAGATATGGTCTTACGCTGTGCTTTACTTTGCGTTATTGTATTAAACTGGGCAAATGTCACATTTTGCGCCCATAGCAACAATCCTATTGAGATGAGTATAAATCGTTTCATAGTGCAAAAGTAAGCGCAAGCAATGAGTCATGAATAATAAATGAATGGCATGCAACCGTTCTGTAACAAAATATAGCAATCGAGTTTGATAATTTAGTCAAAATCAAACTCAAATAATAATATTCGTCAAAAGATAACTTATGAATGGATTAAGGTAATATCAATGTGTGGAAGTCAGAGTAACTTTGCATGAGTTTAATTTTCAAATTCAAGGCAAAAGTATGAAACAAGTACGATTTGAAGAGAGCGAAGTGCCTTATCAGACACTTGCCCGTTTTGGTCTTACACAAGAGAAAATTGAAGACCTGCCCTTGTGGGCATTAGAGGATATAGGTCAGGGGCGGCGTTCACCGTTACTGCCAATACAAGTGACGGATGACAACGGTGTGGTTTTGAAAAGCCGCACCCGATTTGCGCTTGTCCGCATGGATGACGACAAGGTGGATGTCGTGTTCTATCCCCAACTGGAGCAATCCCCGTTGGAGTCATTCACCAAAGAACAGCAGGAAGACCTGTTGGCTGGAAAAGCTATCCTTGCCGATGTCAAGGATGCAGAGGGCAGGAACAGCAAGGCATTCGTGCAGATTGACAAGGAGACGAATCAGGTAATGTCAGTGCCCACGCCTGTTATCGGCCGCAATCTTGAAGTACTGAAAGACGAACTGAAATTGAGTCCTGCAGAACTGAACGTGATGCAGAATGGCGAGCCGCTCACGCTTATCATGGAAGATGAACAGGTAACGGTCGGCATTGATTTGAACGACAAGACGGGCATTCGTATCAACCAGGGCGACAGTCAAAAGTGGAAGGAAAACACCAAACGTGAGTGGGACAAATACACCTTTGGCTGTTACGGCTGTTGGGTGATGGACGATGACGGCAATCTCGACTATGTACCCGAAGAGGAATATTCAGAAGAATTATGGAACGAACTGAACAGCAAGAGCAGAGCCAAAGCCATGAAGCTTTGAGCTATGCCGAGTCGTGAAGTTCGAAGACGAAGTCAACGAGCAAAAGAAGAACGGAGAGCGTAACCGTGCCTCTGTTTCCATGCACAAATAATCAACACAT
The DNA here is from genome assembly GCA_021204165.1 of Prevotellaceae bacterium. Classification (GTDB taxonomy): domain Bacteria; phylum Bacteroidota; class Bacteroidia; order Bacteroidales; family Bacteroidaceae; genus RGIG8745. The sequence continues at coordinate 46,992 of JAJPZU010000250.1, read as the reverse complement.
TAATATAAGTATATGGCAGCAAACAAATATTACCCGGAGGATATACTCGTTGAGAAGATGCAAAGCGGCGAGTATGGTTGGTTGGAGTATATCAATCACCATTCCGCTGAATGGCAGGACGAATATGAGAGCTATTGTCTGAAACACGGACTCTGTATCAGTGAAGAGACGGCAGAGCAGTTCGTCCATTACAAGGACGATCAGCTGGAGCAGGCGATAGAGAACGGTGACGCATAAACTACAACTATATGGCGATAAGGAAGAATACCAATCCACAGCAGATGAACCTGCAACCGGAGATGCGTGACATTCTCATGCGCAACGGCATGCAGGCTCATGTGGTGAGCAACGGCAGCGGCTATCAGCTCCTTGTACAGGGGCATGACAGCCCACTGCTTACCTATAATATCACAGAACGGCAGATGCTGGCTCTGACCGACTGGGGAACCAATTATGCAAACAAGACAGCCTACAACACCTTTACGGGTATTGTGGGTAACGACTTCTATATGCCCAAGAACTTCGTCCATGCACGCAACGCCAACGGTCGTGTGGCTATGGGACTGCACGGGTATCGCATTGGTATCGGCGAATATGGACGTACCGGACGTATCGGTATGCCTCCTCCCTTCTTAGGCTGGACACCACGCAGTCAAGAGGGATTCCATCTTCGTAGAGTCGGAGGACGATTGTTCTTTCCTGAAGCACCGATTGTTCCGGAGCGTTGGGACGGAAGGATGAAGCCGGGCGAGCTGCAGAGCGGAGGCTACGGCTTTTACTATAAAGGTCAGCAACAGCAATACACACCCCAGCAGCAGGATGTATTGAAAGATTTGGAGAATGTAATTACGCCTGCAGTAAACCGTCCAAGAAGCACGGAACCTGCCAAGCCCTACAAGGAACTGATAACCTCTCCTGTCTATTTCACCAATGAGAAGTGGCAGGAATGTCTGGCTTCGCATGGCATTATCGTTGATGCGGAGAAGAAGTCGCTGACGGTCCAATCCAACAGCGTCAATGCAGATATGGTCTATGACCTTACAGATGAGGAATTGAGGAAACTGACCTCAAACTCCATTAAGGATGTACCGATAGCACAGCGTTTGGATGTCCTGAATAATGTCATCAAAGACGACTTTACTGACAAGGTGACGATGGATATGCTCAACAGCAAGGAACGTATAGACCTGCACCTGCATCCTGAGATAGAACAAGAGCTTCAGCAACGACAGCAGCAGAACGAGGAGCGGTTGCGTCCCCTTGAAAACGACGAGACCGTAAAGAGAGATATGCCACAGGGCGATGCCATGGTGCATGGCGAAGACCTTGCCTTGCTCAACGAGAACAAGGGCTGGTACCGCGAGGGCGCACATGGCAGGGAGGTACAGGTGGAGAGCATCTTTGTTGAGAAAGTGCAGCAAAAAGAGGGAGAAGGAGAAAAAGGCAAGGAGAACGAAACCAAGTACCGCATGACAGCCGTCATCAATGGCGAGTCCATCACGCACGAAATCAAGCAGAAAGACTATGACAAGTTCCTTGCCGTGGATGACTATCACCGCATGAAACTCTTCTCCAAGGTCTTCAGTGAAGTGGATATGAAAACACGTCCTGAAGCCAACGCAGGACTGGGCACCAAGATACTGGCGGCATTGACTGCCGGCGCAGTCGTTACGGCAGAAGTCGCACATGATTTGAGCCATCATCACCACCCTGCTCCGGAGTTCTACACAGAGCATCACGGCGGGCCACGTCCATACTTCAAGCCCGGAGTGGATTCGCCTCAGGAGATCGCTGCACGCAACTTCGAGGCGCAAGCCAATCAGGTGGCGACAGAGATTAGAAGAGGATATTGAGCGGTTGGGAAATCACATTATTATAATAGTCAATGAGTAGCGAACTGACATACGATGACTTTCTGAACAGGCTTGGCATACAGGATGTTCTGCTGGACGCAGGCTATCATCTGAACAAGAGGGATGGCTTGCGCTATCCTTCGTATGTGCGCACCGACAGCGACGGCAGACGGGTGCGTGGCGACAAGTTCATCGTCACCCAGAACGGCAAGTGCTGCTTTCAGCCGCCACAGCAAAAAGTGTATAACGTCATCTCCTTCATCAAGGAACATCCCGAATTGTTTGCAGAGAACAAGTCCGGAGTGTCCGCTGACAGGCTCGTGAATCTCGTCTGTAACCGGCTTCTCAACCAGCCCGTCGAGGACAGGCCTGCCAGAATCGCAGAGCCGAGGAGAGACAGCAAGCCATTCTCACTTAACGATTACGACATCCACAAGTTCAATCCGCAGGACAGGGAAACGCAGAAGCGTTTTTATCCCTATTTCAAATACAGAGGCATCGACCTCTATACACAGTACGCCTTCCACCGCCATTTCTGTCTGGCGACCAAGCACCGCACGGACGGCTTGACCTTTGCCAACCTCTCCTTTCCGCTTGTCCTGCCCAAGGAGCCGGACAAGACGGTGGGCTTCGAGGAGCGTGGCAGACCAAAGATGGACGGCAGCGGCGGTTATAAAGGCAAGGCAGAAGGCAGCAACAGCAGCGAAGGTTTATGGATTGCCAGTCCCGGTGGCACCGGACTGAAAGAAGCCAAGGCTGTCTATGTCTTTGAGAGCGCATACGACGCCATGGCGTTCTATCAGCTGCGGATGGGACAGGCTCCCGACAGGCAGCGTGATTTCAGGTCCGCAGTCTATGTCTCCACTGGCGGCAATCCCGGTATAGGACAGATGCAGGGACTCATCAATGCCGCTCCGCAAGCAACCTTCCATCTCGCATTTGACAATGACATGGCAGGAAAACAGTTTGCAGCCAACTTTGAGGACATTGCAAGAAAGAGGAGACCTGTCTCGCCGGACAAAATACCGGCTGATATGAGACCCTTCATTGAGAGTTTTGACAAACCGCTCAAAACTACCACAGACTTGCTTGCCATAGAAGACGGGCAATATGCCGAACTCCCCAAGCCACTGCAAGAGCTTTATCTCAAATACGACTCGGCAATGGCAGAGGCAATGGAGTACCACGATTCGCCCCTTGTGTGCAAGGAGGACAAACAGGAAGCCGCAGAGACGATGAACAAGACTTATCGGGACTTCAAGTCCGCCCTGCTGGAGAAGCTCCATCTTCAGGACGGTCAGGATTTATCCCCTGTGGAGATTGTCCGTGAAGTGCCGTCCGAAGGCTATAAGGACTTCAACGACGAATTGCTCGGAAAGATACAAATCTCACAGACCGGCGGCTTTAAGACAGACCGGGATAAAACCGAGCCTACGTTGAAAGGACAGGAAGAGAACGGACAAAGAGTAACCACATTCCATCGCAGATGAGCATGAGACAAGACAATCAGACAGTAATCACATTGCGCCCCAGCGTATGGCAGTTCTTCATCAACGAGCTTCCCATGCTCTTGCTGTGTGTATGTGCGCTTGCCGTTGGTGGTTTGCCGGATATGGTAATTGGAAAGATAGCCCTCATCGTAGGAAGTCTTCTTTCCCTCTGTTTACTCTACCGATTCATCTATCTGAGGAACATCCGCTACCACATCGGGAGTGAACAGATTATCTGTGAGCATGGTGTGTTTCAGCGTAGCGTGAACTATATGGAACTGTACCGTGTGGTGGACTTTGCGGAGCGTCAAACCCTGATGCAACAGATTTGCGGACTGAAAAGCGTGACGATATTCTCCATGGACAGAAGCACACCGCGTTTGGAACTTACAGGTATGGCGAATAAGCGGGACATTGTCTCACATATCCGCCAGCGAGTAGAACTTAATAAAAGAAGAAAAGGTATATATGAGATTACAAATAGATAAGATACTGCTCATTCTGTTTATGGCAGTGTATATGGTATCAAGCGCCAACGCCCAGATTGTGTCAGCCAATCCTTTGGAATGGATGGCATTGGCAGAGGGCAATGAAGCCATCAACGGTGAGATAGAGAAGGAAATCAAGGGTCAGACCAAGACGGCCATGCTTCAAAACACCATCGCAGCCGAGTTCACGAAGATACACGACTGGGAGAAGAAATACAACAGTTATCTGAAAACCGCCAGCGGCTATGCCTCCTCCCTCAAAGCCTGCACCCATCTGTATGATGACGGCGTGAGAATCTTTGTCACCCTCGGCAAGCTCCGCAAGGCCATCGCCAATAATCCACAGGGCATCGTCGCCACAATGAGCATGAACAACCTCTATATGGAGACCGCCACGGAATTGGTGTCGGTGTTCACCCTGCTGAAGGATGCCGTTGCCAAAGGCGGCAGGGAAAACATGCTGACAGGTGCCGATCGCAGCAAGACACTGTGGGCGTTGAACGACAAGCTGGGTGCATTCAGCAAGAAACTGCATAGGCTCTACCTCTCCATACGCTACTACACGATAGCTGATGTATGGAACAGTGTCACCGCCGGTATGATAGACCGCAGCAACGGCGAGATAGCCACGCAAGCCCTCGGACGCTGGCGCAGGGCTGGACGAATGACAATCAGTGATTAACATAAAAACTAAAGATATGAGATATAGTAGGTTATTTGTCATAATTCTCTTGGTGTCATCCTTTGCAGGAGTACGGGCGCAGAACGACCCAACTCTTGCAGGGATGATTCTGCTATATACCAACAAGGCGGAAAAGGAGCTGAAGAACCAGGAGAAAGTGATGCTGCTACAGTCCACGGGGCATATCTGGACGAAGGAAGAGGTGGAAGCCACCACCAACCTGCAGCGGGAGTTCAACAACTATCTGGACTCCTTCCGTTCCATCGTCTGCTATGCCGCACAGATATACGGTTTCTATCACGAGATAACACAGCTCACAGACAATATGGGCGGTCTTGTCAGACAGCTTGACGCCCATCCAGCCAACGGACTTGCCGTAGCCCTTTCTACCAAGCGCAACAGGATATACCGTGAGCTGATCATGAACAGCATAGAGATTGTAAACGACATCCGCACGGTATGCCTGTCGGGAAACAAAATGACCGAGAAGGAGCGCATGGAGATAGTCTTCGGCATCCGTCCCAAACTGAAGACGATGAACAGACAGCTGAAACGCCTGACCAGGGCGGTTAAATATACCACCATGGGCGACATCTGGCTGGAGATAGATGAAGGGGCACGTCCTGCCAAGGCCAATAAGGCAGAGATTGTGGCAGGAGCAAAGAGACGTTGGAAACAGGTAAGCAAGAATGTCAACTGATGGAGCCGCGAGAGCAGAGCTGAACTTGTTCGGGCTATGCCGAGTCGTGACAGAAGAAGACGAAGTCAAACCATAAAATGAGAAAAGATGGGATTTTGGAGTTCATTATTAAAATATGGAGGCAAGGCCGCACGGGGAACCGGACACGTCCTCGGAACGACCGGCCGTACAGTGGGCAGTGCCGCCCTGCACCCGCAGCGCACCCTCACGGGCGCAGGAAAAGCCATGAAGACCGCAGCCGCAGGCGGTGCTGTTGGCTATGTTGCATGGGAGAAACTCACCACGGACAAGAGCGTGGCGAGAATAGTCGGTGATGCGGTCATCGGCGAGAGTGCCACCGACACTGTCGCACAGACTGCGGACGATGTGCGTGAGCTGAAGAACAAGGCAGGAGAAGCCGTGGATGCGGTGAACAATGCCGCAAGCAGCGTCGATAACAAGTTCAGCGGTATCAGCGATTTTTTCAGGAACATGTTCGGAGGAGGTGGCGGTGACATGATCGGCAACTTCTTCGGGAACATCGGCAAGGGCAATGTGTCCGGATTGAGCATAGTAGGACTGGTGGCCGCCGCGTTTATGGTATTCGGCCGCTTCGGCTGGATGAGCAAGATAGCCGGCGCTCTGCTGGGAATGATGATTATCGGCAACAACTCCAGAGTGTCGCAGGCATTGCCCAGCGGCGGCACCTCTTCCAACGGTCAGTCCCTGACCGAAGCCGAGCCACAAAACCGTGGAATGAGAAGATAGGCAGAAAATACTATAAATTGAAAATTCATGAAATATACGGAACAAATGATACTGCGCTCACCGAGCGGCTACTGTATGCCGTTTGAGGAGTCTGCAAAGAAGGACGTGCAGATGTCCTTGGGCTATGGGGAACAGAAGCATCCTGCCACAGGAGAGACATTCTTCCATCACGGCATTGACTTCAATGTAAGCCACTACCTGCTTTCAGCTGTGGCTACAGGTACAGTGTCCGCCATCGGGTCGGATGCCATGCACGGCATCTACCAGACAATCCGCTATGGCAAGTACGAGGTGACCTACAGGCATCTCTCTAATGTATTCGCCAATTTTTCCCAAAGCGTGAAAGCCGGACAGACCGTTGCCGTCAGCGGAGACCTGCTACATGTGGAAGTCAGATTTGACGGTGAGGAAATCAATCCGCTGGAGTTTCTCACCATGCTCTACGGCAATATCAAGGCGTTGGAGCATAATGCAATGATTGGAGCGGACGGGAGTGAGGCACTGAGCATGACCATACCTTCTCCATACGATACAGACAGGCAGGAGATAGAGGCACTGATGCTCCGCTTCCTGCCCTCCTACTTCGAGGACCTGCAGCAGGGAGCATACAGTATTCCGGAGCATACCGAGCAGTCATTGCGCAACATCTTCTCCCTGGGAGCCGGCAAGCACTACTTCTATGAGACCGTACCGAGCATGTCCAATCCCCTGGGCATCGGTATGCGCAGTATGCCGCTGGCCGCCAAGGTACAGAACCTGCTGATTGCCGACTTCCTCAACTACCTTGCCATGCGTCATCAGGTATATCTGTCCACCATGGACGAAGTTCTAAAAAAAACTCCGGGAGCAAGCCCTGACGCATGACGGCATCATCGACCCTCTTGCGGACTTGGACGTGGACATCCAGAGCTTCGACATTCCGAGGATGGTGAGCGTCTATCCTGACCGTGCCGGAGTGCGTTGGTGGACGAAGGCTTGGTTCAACGGCAAGGAGGAAGGAGAGCCGTCCGTTGAGATAGAGGAACGCCTCGCCGTGCTGTTCATCCACAATATGGTGAACAAGGATGAGTGGCTGGAGGAGCATTACCCCAAGCAGATGGAAATATACCACAATGCCATCGAGCAGACAAAGGAGCAGATTCTTAAACAATACAATATTTAGTCAGATATATGGCAGTCAAAAACAGCAAGCGCTTTGCGGAGATAGAGCGTCTTATGAGCGACTATTTCGGGTGCCACCTTGCCCCTGTGATGAGTAAGGTGCAGCAGGATCTGTCACGTAAACAGGCAGATGAGATGCGCGCCTATTCCAGCAGTACGGCTGGCATCCTGCGCTCCATGGCTTCCGCCAACATGCCCGGAGACGACCCATACGCCACGCTGAGAATCACAGGCGAATGGAACAGCAAGACCACAGAAGACTATCTTGCCATGTGCAAGGACTCCATACTGGGCAACAGGGATATGCAGCGCGACCTCGCGATTATGGCCGGGGAATGGCGAAAAGCTGTGGTTACGGAAATCGGACGGGAACGCTATGACGCACTGTCAAGGCAGTTGGGGTGTGATCTGGCATACGCCTACATCGACCACCGCATGGAGAAGCTGATGATAGACAGGATGATAAAGGACAAGATGCCTGAATCGTCCGCCGACTATATCCTCCGCAAAGCGGCACAGACCAGTCTGTTCAGTTTGCCTTACGAACTGAACAAGTCTCCGCTGGCAGCAGAGATTGAAGCCAAGGGAGAGACTGCATACAAGCCTTCGAAAACAGAGAAAGCCGTCGGTTGGGCAGCCGGAGCTTCTGCCGATGCCGTAACGATGGGAGGTGTCGGCTCTTGGGGCACATTCGCAAAGTTTGTCGGTTTTGATATTGTCATGAGTGCCGGGATGGAACATCTCAACAAAAAGGGCGGCAGACAAGAGGTAAGTGTGGAGGATTGCATCAGCAAAGGTGTTTTTGGAACAAATGCCAATGTCTTTACCGCTTTCCGCAATGATGCACAGAACATCAAAAATCACGAGAACAGCTACATCAAGGCCACCAATGACCGTCTCAAAAAGAAGATCCCCACAAAGAATTATATGTTTATGGATTGGACTAAACAGCCTGAGCGGACAACGCTCCCATGGAATAAGGAAACGTTCCTCGACCCTCATGCCGGCGATGCGGCACAAAGAAAAGGCAAGTACAAGGATGTGCCTTTGATGGTCGCGCCCGGACAGGAAGATGAATATCTGAAGATAAAGGAACGTCAGGAAACCGAGGTAAAGAAAGAGGAAACTGTGCAGGAAAAACCGCAGGACACATCCCAAGAAAGACAGGAACAGAACACAGAAACAGTCACACAACCGGAAGAATCCGCCATTCAGACAAACGAGAACGGCTGGGACGGGTTATTGCAGAGTTTCGGACTGAACGACTTTTCTGACATCGGCAAGAACCTTGGCTATGTGCTGGCCATGCTTCCCGATGTGCTTGTCGGGCTGTTCACGGGAAAGACCAAATCGCTGAATATGGACAATAGCCTGTTGCCACTGGCTGCCATTGTCGCAGGAATATTCGTGAAGAACCCCATTCTCAAGGTAATGCTGATGGGAATGGGCGGAGCCAACCTGCTGAACAAGACCGGGCATGAGGTGCTGGACAGGAAACAGCATGAAGGCATCGCTTCACCTGCCACAAATAATGTAAGCCACAACGTTCTGTACCGCCAATATCCCGACGAGCCGCTCAACCCGCGTATCAGCACCCCGATGCTGCAAGGACGGTGTCTTGTCGCCAATATAGACAATGTGCCCTGTACCATCCAGTTGCCCGACACCGTGATAGGAGCTTATCAGTCCGGCGCATTGCCGCTGAACACCCTTGCCAATGCCATACTTACGAAAAACGATCAGATGCGGCAGATGGCAGCGGCACAGTATGAAAAGAATGCCCATGAGGAGGTTATAAGACCAAGAGGAATACAATAATCAAAAGACAAGTATATATGAAAGACAAAACAGAACAGAACGAGCAACAGGAGCAGAATGCCAAAGGTTAATTTGAGAAACGGGCGACCGACAAGCAGGTATCATTGCTCAGTCAGGCACTGACGAGTGCCGTGGATGCAGGCGGCCATTGGCTGAACGCCAGTGGAAAATTGTACCCGAAGCTCTATCCGAAAGGCTTTGCGGTCAGTCCTTTCAATGCCATTATCCTTGCCCTCGACTCCGATGCAAAGGGATGCAAGACCAATCTCTTCACACTTTTCTCGGAAGCCAAGGCACGCGGGGAAAGTGTGAGGGAACATGAGAAGGGCGTACCGTTCCTTTACTACAACTGGAACAAGTATGTGAACCGCAACAATCCGGACGATGTAATCTCCAGAGAGGCGTACATGGAATTGCCGGAAAAGGACAGACAGTTGTATAAGGGTGTCAAGAACAGGGAGACCAGAATGCTTTTCAATATCGACCAGACGCTCCTGCCCATGTCCAACGAGACGGACTACAGCATCGCTCTGAGAAAGAACGGCAATGTGGAGGAAAGGGGCTACGGGTCAAAGGAGGACAAGCAGCTGCACGGCCATGTCAACGCATTTCTACAGAAGATGAAGGACAATCTTGTCGCTGTACGGCAGGACGGCAGCGGAGTCGCCCATTATGACTCAGGAAAGGATGTCATCTACCTGCCACGTCAGCGTGACTTCGAACATTACAACGACTATGTGCAGGAGATGATGCGCCAGCTGGTGTCCGCCACCGGCCATCAGCAGCGTCTGGCACGTGAGGGCATGGTCATGAAGAATGGCAAAGCCCCATCGGAAGATGCCGTCAGGAAGGAACGTCTCATAGCCGAAATCGCCTCCGGAGTAAAGATGCTGGAACTGGGATTGCCGGCACGTCTGTCAAGGGACAGCCTTGGCATGGTGGACTATTGGACGAGGGAACTCAAAGAGGATCCATGCCTGATTGATGCCGTAGAGAGTGAGGTGAACGGTGCGCTGAATGTACTGAAGAAAGCGGAACAGGGCGAGAAGGTGGAGTATGCCACCCGTCAGAATCAAAGGGAGACCGCGCGGATGCAGGAACAGATGCCCGGACACTTCTTTGTGTCGGACGAGATCAGGCAGCATCCCAGTGAGGAGCAGAGGACTGTGGTTATAGTAAGGGATGCTGCAGGCAAGGCAGCAGACGTGGTATTGCCACAAGGGGCTTCCTTAGAGGTGAACAACGAGATAAAGGGCATGAACAAGCAGCGCTTTACCAGTGCCCTGCAGAAGGAAGGCTATGACACCGTGCATTTCTACAATCCCGACGGAGCATTGGGCTTCCGCCCGGACGACAGCTATTTTGCAGACAAGAAGATAACTGTGTCACGGCTGAAGAACTGGTCGATAGAGGACCTGTCCTCTCTGGATGCCACAGAGGCTGTGAACCATAGCAGGGATGTCGGCTTTGACAGCGTGCAGATGGTGAAAGACGACAAGGAACGTTGGGCACTGTATATCAAGCCTGAGGGCAAGGACGGCTTTGCCGTCTATCCCGACAAGGGGGGACCTCAACCAGTTCTTCACCACCTTGAAGCAGTCAATGGACAATATCGAGAACGTGCGTGTGGAGCTGGCGCAGAAATACTATGCCATGGCAGAGGCGAAGCCTGATCTGAAGGTTGACATCTTCGGTGCGACGGACCAGGAGGTTGACCTGAACCGCATCCAGCGTGTCGCCGTGTTCCGTGCAAAGTCCGGAGCCTGCCTGTGCGCAGCCACCATCGACGGAAGGAAGATGCAGCCGAGAAGCGTCAGCCCCTCCCAATGGCAACGTCTGTGGGTGGCTCCCGACAGGGAATCCTACAAGCAAAGCCTTGCCGCCTCACTGTTTGCCGATGTATTGCAAAAGGACAATGCCGTAGAACAGACCCGGCAGGAAAAACAGGAGGAGGCGACGGAGAACAAACAGTCAGAAACGGCTACCGTGGAGAAGCATGAAGAACAGGCGCAAGAGAACCGTCAGGACGATAGGCAAACAGAGGAAAAAGAGAAGAGCCGGAAAAATGAAGCGGCGGATAATGAGCAGAAGAAGCAGGAAGAGAAGCATAAACAGGAAGAGAAGAAAGAGGATGTTAAAGCCGCAGTCTCACCTATCATAAAGCAGTATCTTGACCTGAAGAGAAAACATCCTGACGCAGTCCTGCTTTTCCGTTGCGGTGATTTCTACGAGACCTATAAGGAGGATGCGGTCAAAGCCGCTAAAATTCTCGGCATCACCCTGACAAAGAGTACAAGCCGCAAGGATGACGATGGAAAGCCGCTTGCAATGGCAGGCTTTCCTTACCATGCACTTGACACGTACCTTCCCAAATTAATTAGGGCCGGTGAGCGTGTCGCCATCTGTGACCAGCTGGAGGATCCGAGACAAAAGACCTTAGCCAAGCGAGGTGTCAGTGAAACGGACTCACCTGTGAGCAAGGCCGAAAATACCGTTTCGCCGGAGAATAAGACAGAAGAACAACATTCAGGACTGAGGAGATAGACGTATGGGAAAGAACGCCGAGTATGCCGCACAATATGCGGCTGAAGCTAAAGAGCAAATGAAAAGGTATGGCATACCCGCCTCCGTCATTCTTGCACAGGGAATACTGGAGAGCAGCAACGGCCAGAGCGAGCTGTCACGCAACTGCAACAACCATTTCGGCATCAAGGCAACCGCGTCATGGCTGAGAAACGGCGGTGAGTATGCGCTTTATACCGATGACAAGCCGAACGAGAAGTTCTGCAAATACAAGACCGTGGGTGACAGCTATGAGCACCATTCGCAGTTCCTGAAGAATAACAGCCGGTATGCCCGATGTTTTGAGCTTTCCCCTGATGATTACAAGGGATGGGCACGAGGCATTGAGAAAGCCGGCTATGCCACAGGCGGCGGTTATGCGGCAAGTCTGCAACGCATCATCGAGGCCAACGGGTTGGACCGTTATGACAATGAGGTAATGCAGGAGATGAGGGCTGAGGGACGGACGTTTGGAGTGGAAGGCAATCCACGTGAGGACACACATGCGTCTGACGTATCGCAGTCCGTCGAATATTCGTTTCCCGTAAAGCGGGATGAGTTCCTTTTTGTCACCTCACCGTTCGGTAACCGCCGGGATCCGATGAATCCGTCCGGACAGCAGATGCACAAAGGCATTGACATCAAGACAAGCCATGATGCGGTGTTGGCTACGGAAAACGGAGGCAAGATAGTAGCGGTAAACCATAATGCCAACACGGCAGGCGGCAAGTCCGTAACGGTGGAATACACCCGTGAGGACGGCGGCAAGGTGCAATGCTCCTACCTGCATCTGTCAGACATATCCGTTAAAGTCGGAGATACCGTCAGAGCCGGACAGGAACTGGGCGTGTCGGGCAATACCGGCACACGGACTACAGGCGAGCACCTGCATTTCGGTGTGAAGACGGTTGCCGCTGACGGAACGAAACGTGACATGGATCCGGCCGCCTATCTGGCTGAGATAGGCCAGAAGGGCAACATCAAACTCCAGGCATTGCATAATGGCAACGATTTGCTGGCGAAATACAAGAGCGATATGCCACAGGAACAAAAGACTTCGTCTGAGGACTGGATGAAGAAATTACTTTCCTCTGAAGACAGCGGTGTCGGCATATCAGGAACCAATGACCCTGTACTTGACATGGCGATGACCACCTTCATGTCCCTGATGATGCTGGCGGCACAGATAGACAGCAAGGACGAGGAGCGGCAAAAGAGACTTATTTCTGCAATGGCGGCCAACAGATCGGTGGATTTGACTCCGCTCATTCCGGGCATGAGGCAATGCACCCTGTCGGTGAGTGAGAATGGCAGGACTGTCCTTCAGGCAGACAATGGCACAGTGAAAATAAACCGCGAGCTGACATCCCCGGAGATGAATCGCCTGTCATTGGTACTGGGGCAGGAGAACTTGCCGGAGGAAAGCAAGCGGATGAAAATAGCCGGAATGGTGACGGGCATCATTGCCACACAGCAGGCCTCACAGAACTTTGAACAGGGAATGGAGGCTGAGAGCCAACAACAAAGTTTGCAGAGAAAATGAAAAGGATAATGTATCACCTGTGTACGGTATTGATGGGGTTACTGGTAGTGGCAGGACATTTCCTGTTTACCCGATGGCTTTTCGGTCAGACCGTGGCTGTCGCCTGTCTCGTCTTTCAGTTTGTAGTCGGAGCATGGATTGTCTATGAGCTGATCCGAGCACCTGTATGTGATGACTGACAGGCGTTTGTCGGCATTGCAGATATATTTGCTTCGCAGATGTTTTCTCGCCATGGCAATGATTGAACAAGTTCATCATTACTCATCCGGCTTAACGAAAACATTCCACTTGGACACTGGAAAAGTTTAATTCAAAACGTATCAAGCAATGATCAAATGTAATGTAACAGTGTGCGGAACGGTCAGCAAGACAGCTACCTGCCGCACGAACAAGGAGGGCAAGCCGTTCGTGAGCTTTGCCATGAATGTGGTGATTCCTGCAAAGAACGGGATAAACAAGACCATCGAGGTGTCGGTCATCAAGGACGGGACACTGACAGAGGCTGGGTGCTGTAATGTAGGCAGCCGCATTGAAGTTACGGGTGTGCTCACACCAAGGAAACGCGGTGATGCCATGTACTTCAATCTTGCAGCCAACTGTATTAACTGTAATCCCACTAAAGACAAGGACTGTATCGAGGGTGAAATGGAGTTCCGGGGAAAGACCGGGAAAAACATTGATGAAAAGCAGGACAAGAACGGAGTACCGTTCATAAAGTTCTCAGGCTTCTCTGCCGAAAAGGTACAGGACAGCTTTGAGTACATCTGGGTCAGTTTCTTCCTGTTTGACGGAAAGCGGGAGGAGTGGCTGAGGCCGGGTGTGAAGGTAAGCATCAAGGGTGCCTTGTCTCTTTCCGTGTTCAATGACAAGCTGGATTTCTCGTGCCGTATCTCGGAGATGAGCGAATATGTGCCACAGCCATATAACGGATAATTCTGATGGGAAAGCCATACAATAAAGACGGGCCGAGTGCTGAAGATAAGGCACTCGACCTGTTTGCCGAGATGATGATTGACAAGATCCAGTCATTGGCAGGAAAGGACGGTTGGAAAAAGCCGTGGTTTACAAATGGAACGCTGCAATGGCCGAAGAACCTGAACGGACGTGAGTATAACGGTCAAAATGCCATAATGCTGATGCTTTTATGTGAAAAGGAAGGCTATAAGATACCGCGCTTCTGCACGTTTGACTGCATACAGCGGATGAACAACAAAGACTACAATGGCAATGAAGACGTACCTCGCGTGTCCGTGTTGAAAGGTGAGCATTCTTTCCCTGTGATGCTTACCACATTCACCTGCGTACACAAAGAGACAAAAGAGCGTATAAAATGGGATGACTACAAGCGCCTCTCTCAGGATGAGAAGGAAAAATACAATGTATATCCCAAAATGCAGGTCTTCCGTGTTTTTAATGTTCAACAAACCAATCTGAAGGAAGCGCGTCCCGAACTGTGGCAGAAACTGGAGCAGGAATACTCAAAGCCTGTTACAGAAAAAGGAGAGCAGTTCGCCTTTGAGCCTGTTGACAGGATGATTGCCGACAACCGCTGGATTTGTCCCATCAGGCCGACTTACGGCGATTCCGCCTACTTCTCCATCAGCAAGAATGAGATTGTGGTGCCGGAAAAGCCGCAGTTCAGGGATGGCGAGTCTTTCTATGGGACGGTCTTTCATGAAATGACGCACTCGACCGGTGCGGAAGGGCAACTGAACAGAATAAAGCCATCTGCTTTCGGTTCTGCCGAATATGCCCGTGAGGAGCTTGTCGCCGAGCTGACCGCAGCACTGGCGGCACAGCGGTATGGTATGACGAAAAACCTGAAAGAAGACTCTGCCGCCTATCTCAAGACATGGCTGGATTCTCTGAAAGAATCACCGCAGTTCATCAAGACCACGCTGCTTGATGTAAAGAAAGCCGCCTCGATGCTCACGCAGCACATTGACAAGATGGCTGTGGAGATAGATGCGGAAAAGACACAGGTGCAGGGATTTGAAGACATAGAAGAAAAGCCCGATGGAAAGGTGTTCTATGCTTCAGTTGCCTATCTTCAGTCGGCAGATGACACAAAAGACTTTTGCGAATTGAAAGAAAAAGGGGATGAAAAAGGCATCTTGACCCTTGCAGGAACATACTATGACGGCAACGGAATGGATGAGGAGCAAACCTACAAATCGCCTTGCAGGGAAAGAGGTGATTTTCTTCTTGCGGAAGACAAAGACTTTGCTGTTGTTTATAACGGTATTATAGATGGCACATATGAGGTGTTTATGAAGTATTCTGAACAGGAAGTGCGTGACCATATCACACGTTATGGCATCGGACGTGCCAGTAAGGATGTCAAAGAGGTGGCAAGGGAAATGGTTGCTGAGGAGTTTTCGGAATTAGCGCAGCGAAAGATGCCGATATTCCAGATGCCGAATGGCGGCTTGCTGAACCTGCAATATGACAAGGAAAAGGACTGTTTGGATGTGGGGACGGTGACAAATGCCGGACTCTCCGTAAAGCACTCCTTCCCTTTCTGCCATGACTACTCTTTGGACGCAAACATCAGTTCGGCGTATGAGCAGTTGCTCAATATGGAGGAGTACCGGAAAGAAGAGGGAGCGGTACAAGAGGAGCACGTTGCTAAATCCACTTTCCGCAGGTAAAGACAGAATCGTGACAAATACTGTCCGTAGATTTTACGCATAGTATGCACTGACAAAGTTCAGCCGTAGAGAGTCTTTTCTCCCTGCGGCTGAACCGTTCTATCCCATTTTGTAATTCTTATATCATTCACAAAATCTTCATTTTCGGATTATATCCTGATAGGGAAAAGTGAATGTAAGGGGAATTGCTTGTTTTTTCATACTGGTATCAGCTATGAGAACTCTGTTTCAAGTGCATTTAGTAATTCAAATATCCTCACTTCTGCCTCCTCCATATCTGAAACAATATCTTTGATATGATAAGGAGCACCGCATTTGCCGTGTCCGTCATCGCCAATCCAGAGCGAGGCTTCATAATCGGGGTCAAAATCCTTAAAATACTGTCTGATATTGCCAATAAGGGTATCCAACTTCTCTTCGGACATTTCTGCATTGAAACAGAAGTCCTGTCCATGCCCGGTATGGCGTTGAAATTCAAACAGGGCATTGGATTTATCCTTGTCCTCCACGTTTACACTCCAGCCATTGCTGTGTGCTATATCCGCCACTTTCTGTATTTTTTCCTTGGTGTTCATAGTCTTGGGATGATGTGGGGAAACATTTTACGTCTCCCCACTGATTGATTTAGTCCGTTATCTCAAAATAATATGCTTGCTCCTCGTCAGACCATTCGACGGTCATTGCATCCGCTTCCCTCCATAGTCGGTCATAAAGCCGGGCTTTTTGATTGTCCCTCTCATGCCACTGCCATATCTTATGATTGAGGACAAGGCACAGCTCCGTCCAATATTTGTAGTTGTCCTTCCACTCTGACTTTACCTTGTTGAAGGTGTTTTCTATGACTCTGTTCCCGAACCTGTCGGCAATGGAAAAATCCAGCCAAAAGGTAGTCATCGGCTCATATCCGCTGAACTCTGTAATGTTCCATCTTGGGGTGATGATTTGTAATGCTTCCATGTTCATTATTGTTTTTGGTTCTCATAATAAGTTTCGGGCAGACGGTAGAGACCGTTTTCTGCCAAATGGTCTATGGCTTCCGCCGCCAAACGGCAAGCCCATTCGTTGCGCTGGTCATATCTGCCCTTGTGCCAGTTCTCCGCCAGCTGTTCCATAAAGAAAAACATCAGTCTGGCTTTCTCGTTGACGAGATAGCGGTGGTCGTCCGCCAATGCCTTGCCTACCTTTTGAGGTGAAGCCATCTTGCCGTTCACATACTCTGAGAACTCATCCACGAAGTGTCTGTCATTCTCTGTTAATCGATGGTTGTATTCCATGTCCTATAAATTTATTTGTTTGTAATTGAGTTGTTGTCATTCACTTTTGGTTGGTGTCATACTCGTATTCTTCCAGTTTGTCATATCCACGGAACACTACCCGAAAATCATCAAAGTCCTGCTTTCCTGCCAGTCTGACCGTGTCTCTTGTCCCTATGTAGTAAGGCTCGGTCATTACTCTGAAAGGTGCGCCACGCAATACACTGTCTGCCAATGTATATACAGTGTCAGGTTTTTCGGGCATGATATATCCCAATGCGTATTCATTGAAAACCACCAATTTGATTTTGTCCATGTCTCTATCGTTTTTGAATTATTTTTTTCCCTCTGTTTGAAGCCTTCCGACCTCACCACCGGGATATGTTTTATGTGCAGCTCAAGACTGCGGAAAGAGTGAGATAAGACAAGTAAACAAACATGGAGTTAATGACGAGTTGTTGAGCAAAGCGAAAAAATACCACTAATGGCACATTCGTGGAAAGCTGTCGTTAAGTCCACTGAATTGTTAGCGCAGGCGGTACTTGACATTCTCACCCGGCAGTAACTTTGCACAATAAAACGATGCCGTGTGGCGTGATGGTCGGCATAAGGGGAACGTATTCTGATTGTATAATAGGAAATGCCATAATATCAAAAGACAGGAACCGCTAAAACAGCCCCAAGTCAAGAATAAAAGTGGATTCACGAATAGTAAAAGAGAGCATGGCTACGGCTATCGGCGAGTTGCCGTAGCCACGCATAAAAACCACCTGCTACAATTTCTATCGTAACAAGTGGCAGAATAAAGGAACCACATAGGCTAAGCTGTCATACGCTTGCGGATTTGCCGTGCGTTTTTCTGTACAAGTCTGATGATGCGGTCGTGATACTCGGTGCTTTGATTGCAAAGTCCTCTTGACTGCAACACCTTGAATGTGTCAAGGCTCAACTCCACGGTCTCGATGCGCCTGTTGCCTATTCGTGCGGAAAGTACCAATGATTGCGGTTTCAGGTAATATTCACATTGTCCCACGCAATGGTGCAGTGCGTTGCCTTCCTGATAATACTCGTCCACGCTCTCCAACACGCTGATGACGATAAGTCCGTCTGTGAATGTAAGCCCGAAAAACTTGCCTTTCAACTCTTGGAAACGCTTTTCGTTTTCCCTTGCCCTTTTCCGTTGCTCCTCACGCTTCTCCCTCTCTCGGATAGCCATTACACGCTCCTGGTAGCGGTCGTGCTCGGTTGGCAAGTCTGAGGGACAGACATAATGGGCATTGTGAATGTCCTTGCCACACCTTTCAAGTGAGCGGACATAATCCACCCAAAGCGAGATGTCGGAAATATGGTAGCCGTTGCGCAGGGCAATCTTGTACGTGTTCCAATACATATCCAAGTCTCTCTGATGTTGCAGGAAGTAGCTTAAATCCGCTTTCCTGCCAGCCTTGAACATCGTCTCTGCCCTGCTGTCGGTCAATAAGGCTTTAATGAGCGGTGTCGGCTCGATACCTGCCAGTGAGCCTTTCAAGCCGTTACGCTTCAGTTTTGGGGTGACTGAATAATAAGGATAAACATAACAGTCAGCAATATGCCTGTAAACTTCGCTGTCTCTCCGCAACTCCAAACAACCGTCCATGATAAAGGTGTCCAAGTAATGTCCGCAGGAACGTTTCAATGCCGTCACCTCTATCTTACCGTTATCGTCAATCCAATAGCGGGCTATTTCCATAGGATTGATGTCAGCTGGTCTGCCCTTACGGAAGTTGGCTGTCAGGAGAAACACACGCTGCACCTGCAAACCGTCTTGTGTGGTGAGAATGGAATAATACGCTTTCTCTCTGTATGTTCTTCTGTTTGTGTTCTTTATCTCCAATCTTGCACCGCAATGAGGACAACGGCATGTTTTTTCGCTGCTCTCATTCCACTTGTGTCCGCAGTCCATGCACGTGATACCTCTGCTTTTTGTCCGGAACGCATAATGACTGATGCAATGACGAAATGCCCATGCCTCCTGTTTCTCTGTCGGTGGCAGTAACCGCTCATTGGCGGCTACCACCTTATGCTGTAATCTTGTTTTTGCTTTCATTATTCAAAGTCAAATAGTGATGGTTGTGATACTTCTTGTTTTACCGCTTTCGGTGTCGGCTTCGGTCTGCTGTTACGCTGTTGGATTTTACGCAGTTCCTCTGCCTGATATGCTTTCAGGGCTTTTTCTCTCGCTTCGGTTTTCTCCTGCTCGGATAGTTCAACCCTATGGTTGACAATTACTCCGCAGTTTATAGCCTTGCCGACTTCGATGTTGTCTTCATCATAGTAATGCGTTGCAAGGGAATAGACCTCGTCATCGGTCATGCCGCAACCGCCCTCTTGGGCAATGGCTTTTGCTTGGTTGAGAATGAACGTGATGCAATCGTCCAAATTCTTGTTCGCCTTTGCATACGATACCGCAAAGAGTTCGTCAGCCTTGGCTCTTTCGTCCAGATAAGCCTTAATCGCCTGCTTGAAATGTTCTGTTCCTGTCATAATTGTTACTTTATTTGATGTTTGAATGTGAACTTTATTTTCTTCCCTCTTTTTGAAGCCTTCTGGCTCCGCTTGTCGGGAACTGATTTTTCGTGCATCTGAAGACTGCGTAACAAGGGCTATAAGACAAGGAAACAGGCATGGGATTTAATGAAATACCACTAATGGACATTGGCTCCACCCTCGTCCGTCACGACTCGGCAAAGCCCGAACAAGTTCGGCTATGCCCTCACTGCTCCGTCCATTCGTGGAAAGCTGTTGTTAAATCCGGCACCTGTTAGCAGGGCGGTACTTGGCATTATCGCCCAGGCAGTAACTTTGCAAAGAAAAATGGATGCCGGCAAGCGGAATATCAAGCGTTTAATAAGAAGTGAATATCGGTAATTCTGCAAAAATAACTGGGTAAAACGGTTCGATGAAACATCCATTTGAAAGTATAACTTGTGTTCACACCTGTCTTTATGTTCAAAATTTGTGAACAAGAGCGTTTTTTTGAACAATACGTTGATATATTTGAAAAGAAATCATAAACATTACTATAGTGTAGGGATACCGAAATATTTGAAAAATATCGGTATTAAAATAGGTTAATTTCATGCTTGTTTAATACAAGATTATTACAAGCAATAAATAAGAAGGACCTATCCGTCACGGACAAGTCCTCCTGTTTTTATCAATGAAAAAAAATTTTTTAATGCTCTTGTTTGTTGATTCTACGCATTCTTTAATTTTGCCTGAAATACAGCATTATTCTGGTGTGGCGGTTAGCCTCATTCGGAGAGTAATCGTCAATGCCTCCGTCATAACCTTTGATGATTGTTTCACTCTCCATGCCACGTTTTAGCAATTCTGATGCAATGAAGTCGGCACGTGAACGGCTGAGATTGTCATTTATAGCCTCATTGCCGGTGGCACTGTCGGCAGCACCGATGACTTTCACTGTCAAGCCATATTTCTTGGCGATGCGTGCCACTTCATCGAGATTGACAAGCTGAGATTTGTTCAGCAGCCGGTCAGAACCTAATTCAAAGAAGAAATAGACAGGCGCACCGATACAAGTCTGTCCTGTCTGAATAAGCGACAAATAATTCCCGTCTAAATCTTCGGTGCCGCTACCATATTCTTCCGTATAAGAGGCGGATTCCATGACTTTCGGATTCTGTCCATTACCGT
This sequence comes from Prevotellaceae bacterium, assembly GCA_021204165.1. Classification (GTDB taxonomy): domain Bacteria; phylum Bacteroidota; class Bacteroidia; order Bacteroidales; family Bacteroidaceae; genus RGIG8745. The sequence goes on along the minus strand of JAJPZU010000250.1, from coordinate 26,348 downwards.
TTCTGTCTCTCATCCTCGCACGGAGGGAGTTAAGACCACTGTAATCGTTGCGCGGATAGCCGTTTGTGACTGTGGAAGCGGCATCGTCCGAGAACAGGTGGTTGTATTTGTCCAGAAGTCCCTCGATGGCGAGTATCTTGCGCAGCTGCTCCAACGTCTGACGGTCACGCTCGTGTTGAGCATGACAGAGATAGTTTTCGTCAGACAAGGATGTGGCATAAGCCGACAGCCATTCGTTCTGAGCGATGTAGGGGCGTGCGTCAATGGCACGCCTCCATCCTGACTTGCCGATATGAACAGAGAGACCGAGGAATCGGACAGCAGATGGTCGCCAAGGCGGTGCGCCTTGCCATAGCCGTCAAAGTCCTGCATGGTTGTCATGCTGCCAATCTCAGCCGTGACGGCGATGTGCCTGGAAAGATGGTACTGCCCCTGTATGCCGTAGGATACGGCGAAAGGCTTATGCCCGTTGTCCCTGTTGTGCAACATACCTGCACCGACGTATGGGATGACACTCCATCGGGCAAAGGAATGGACATCGTCCTTATAGATATTGCCCAGGACATTCCACATGAAGTCGGCACGCATGTACTGGTAGTCCTGCGACTGGTTGTTGCAGTCATTAATCTGCATACCTCCGTAATTCAGACGTCCTCCTACAGATGGCGTGAACCATTTGCCGAGTGACACGCTGAATGCCGGTTTCATGCGGCCGAAGAGGTCATTGCATCCGAGTGGAGTACCGAGGAACACGGTCGTTCCTCCTGCCACCTGAACAAACCAGTTGTCTGTCCACGGCGAGGCGACCAACGCCCCTTTCATATAAGTCGGTTTTAGCGGATGAAGCATTGCGTCTGCCGCAAGCCTGTGTACAACAGTGGTGGTGTCCGCCGTGTGGTGACAGTCTTTAGCTTGCACACCTGATGACAGGGCGAAGCCAATGGATAGAAAAAATATTTTTCTCATATTTGTTCAATTTAATCTGGTGAATACTATAACAGGTGATATGGAAAGTGCCGTTTACCGTTTCTTCTTTTTACCGGAAGAGGGACGCATCATGCGTGCGGCTTTCATCATACAGCGTCGTGCCCATGCACGTTCATCCTCATCATCGTCACGTCCCCATTTGAGGTCGGACGAGCTGCCTCCGCCGCCATGTCCCTCGGCAAAGGTGGTGGCATCATCGACATAGCCGAGGAAGAGAAGCGTTGCACAGTACATCACTTCCGTGCCATTCTCCGCAAAGGCCTGCAGCAAGGAACCGTCAAACACGTTCTTGCCTTCTTCGGAGAGCTGTGCCGCACGTTCCGAGAACTCGCTGACCATGTTTTCCAAGAGGGCATTCTTCAGCAGGCTGTCCGCGCCCTTCTGGATAGTGCCGGAGTATTTATGTGCCTCCTGCCGCAGTTCTTCCGTGCGTTCCTGTATGGCGGTCATCTCCTCTCGCAGAGCGTCGAGCTTGCGGTCAGCCTCGGAGAGTTTCTCCTGCTTGTCATCCAGTTTAGTCTGGATAGCGGAAAGTTCCTTCTCCAGCTGGTTGACTTGCCGACGGAGTGCATCGGGATTGTCGTGTCCGGCAAGAATTTGTCGGTGCAGTTCGGCAAGTGTCACCTCCTTCTCCGCTTTCTCCTGCAAGAGGTTGTTCACCATAGAGGTGAGACCTTTTACTCTACGCTCTGCCAGACGAATGTCCGACTGGAGCGATGCGAGTGTCCGCTGATGAACAGCAACAGCCTGTTCAATGACGTTGCACTGTTCTGACAGTTGGCGGCGGTATTCTTCGGTGGTGCGGTGGCGTGCGCCTGTCTCTGAAACGGAAGTCCCACGTTCCATGCCCCAACGCTTGTTGACCTCTGCGAACTCGCTGTGCAGGGTTTTCATTCTGGCAGAGAACTCATATTTGTCCTTGCCGGCAAATATCTGCTTGTACGCAAACTTGCCGTCCCTGATTGGCAGAAGGGAGCAATGGCAATGCGGATTGGTTTCGTCCAGATGTACAATGAAAGCGGCGATGTTCTCCTCGCCGTATTTGTCTGCGACAAAGCGGTAAACATCCTTCGCCCATTCCTCAATGTCCTTTTCTCTATAGAGGTGGCTGTTGTCCGCTCCATGCGTCAAATCTATCTTCTGGTCACCGAATGCCAGTTCTGTCATACGCTCACGTGAACCACCGAATATGAAATTGACCACGGTACGGAAGCGTGGCTCAGCCAGTCCATAGTTGGGGTCTTTGATGCCACGACTTTGTAAGATGTCTGCCAGGCGCTCCGGAATGCTCCGGCTCTTGTCAACAGGACAGACTTTGCCTCCCCGTATCTCGAAGTTCAGACGCTCACGGCTGCGGTCGTAGTTGCCTTGTGCCGTAGCCGATTGCCATCCCTTTTCCGTCCACCTGCGCAGGTGTTCGTTGCTCTGGGCTGTGGTGAATCCCTTTGACGGCCGGAAATCCATCACCTGTTTTGCTGATGCCATATCCTTGTCTTTGTTATATGTACACATTTCCTCTGTCCCCAGCTTGCTGCTTGTTCGGACAGCCTCCCGATGGTCGGAGACCAAGAGGGGGATTAGGCTACCTGCCTCCCCTCATTTCCGACCACCGGGCAAGCCCGATTGTTTTACAGCAATGGCAGTCGTGTTAGACACGGTGCCGGTGGAAAAGAAAAAGTATTGTACGGTGGATATTAGAGGTTGGAACTCTCTTTAGAAAGTACAGGAGCCTCCCAGTTGGCTATAACAGCGAGGAACGGCCGGCAGAGCGACTGAAACTGCGACTTTACAGCTGCGCTTTCCTGCTGCAAGGCAGGGGAAGTGCCGTCGAGAGTCAATTCAGAGATCGCCTTTGCCGCCTCGATGAACGAGAGCCAGTCTCCTCCCAGGTCTTTGTAAAAGAAGGGAAGAAGAGAGGTGGCTTGACGCTGTTCCGTATCATGTCCGAGAACCTGATGGAAGGTGGCTTCGATGACTGCGGACAGTGCGGTCATGCAAAGGGCACGCTCGACAGATTCGGGAATACTGCCGCCACATGGCACTTTGCCAGGTGTATTGTCATTATCTATATTATCCAAGATTGCGGCAATGTCTTCCGTGGCTTGCTCATAGAGACTCTCACATTCCGAGGCACAGGCGGAAGCGGACAATCTGCCGTTCCGCCATCCGTCCAATGCGGTACGCATCTTATGGCGGAACTCATCCATGGCAATGTCAATTGGGGAAGTGGCAGGAGTCTCGACCAATAAGGGGATGGTGACTATCTGGCTCTTCGTAAGACGGGTGACGGCAATCTGTCCCATCTTCTCCAGTTGCTCGATGAATATGCGGACAGTGGCACGGTGCCAGTGCCAGCACTCGGCAAGTTCGGTAATGGTGATGACGAACTGCCCGTCCGACAAGGTGAACTCCTGCCTACACAAGTCCTTGGGAATATACTGTACGGAAGCCTTGTCCACAAGGTCGAGATAGGCTTCGAGTTTCGACAGCCGCACCCCGGACCGCTCCTTCAGGAACTCCAGCAGGGACATCTGTTCGGACATCCTGCCGGAACACGTTTTATTTTTCTGTTTCTTCATTTTGAGTAATCTGTTTGGTGAATACTATTTCTACTGCCGAGGTCCGTTGTACAACAGAACCGGCATGATACAGGTGATATTTAATAGTAATATTCGATGAGTATGTCCTTGTCATCTACAAGCACCTTGCGGTCATCCCTGTTGTCCCACAGTGACAGGATGGAGCGTGAGGGATAGAACAATGCCGCCAGAAGGACAAAGGACACGGTGACCGCCAGCGTGAACAGATAAGGAGTGAAGGCAAACACCACAGCCGACAGTGCGGCGGCGCAGAAGTATCTGCGGTCATCATGCAGGCGGTGAAGCCACTTGTCCACATCCATGAATACATAGAATACGGTAAAGGCTATGGTGGAGCCTACGATGCCGGCATCATTATAGTGTACACACAGATAGAGGAAATGGAATACGTACAAAAGGATGAGGAGTACCTGACGGTACAGCTTCCTTGCTGCCACAAGTGCGGTCATCCGCAGGCAGAACCTTATCATGAAGCCCTTGTGGCTTCTGTACAGAAACAGCGGCACGAGGAAGAATGCCGACATCATAATGATAGACAGTATTTTACTTGTCATGATATGTATAGCATGTATATAATGGTAACGGGCTCAAATCAGGATTGACGGTACCGTGCGTGGCGGTTGATATGACGCGCTCCACGTCCTTCAGCGTCAGTTCTCCCCTGGTAATTCTCTGCCGGAATGCTTCATCCGCTGTACGAAGGCTTTTTATTGCCTGCTCGATGTCGTACTCGGCAATCTGCCACACCTGACCTTTCGTATAGGGGAAATGGTGATGTACAGCCTTGGCCACAAGTACACGGCACAGGATGTCGGTCATTCTGCCGTTCTTGATGACCGTGTGCTTCCGGACAGTGTTTATGCTGACAATCTCCAGCCAGGTACGGTGACGGTCGAGAAGATGGATAATCTTCATGTATAGTGTTTCCTTCATCGCTTTGTCAGGAGAATGTGGCAATCAATGATACGGCGGATACGGACAGCGTAATACAATATGGCAGTGATATAATATAAATGCCTTATACGCCTTATGATGAATGAACCTTTCATATAAAGTCAAGCAAGACTTCTTCCTTTGGTTTCATGTATTTTAAGAATCCGTTTTTACCGTGCAGGTCAAGATCAAGGCAGACATCGGCCGACATATATTCCAGCGACTCATAGATGGTCACTTTTATCTGACAGACCATGCCACGCTCATTGGTGGCGGCATTGACCTTGAACATACGTCCGAAGGCAGGATTGGAATATGCGCAGCAGCTGTGTCCGAACTCTGTCTGACGGCTTGGAATGTGGTGATAGAGGATTATCATCTCCATCTCGTCTTCGAGAAAGTCCATCACATCCTCTATCGGGCAGGGATTGCTCAAATTGAATGTCAGGAGCACATAGTCGTCATACCTGACAGGTTTCTCCATCCTGCGCTTGTCCAGCAGTTCCGGCAACTGCAACGGCATGACGGCAAGGAAGTCATCGCAAAACTGTTCTAACATAGTCGTATTCTCTGTTTGGGGTGTTTATAATCGTGTGATGTAAATCTTCATCATGAGCATGGGCATGTCCGCCATTCTCTTCTTGTCAAGATGAAGCCGTTTAGCCAGACCGTCCATCTCCTTGGGCAGTGCATCGGCCAGCTTATAGTAATCGCTCTTGTCCTTTTCGGAGAGGGCGCTTACAGAGAGGTCGTCCATGGACATGAACGGCTGCACCAGCATCAGGAGACAGGCGTGTAAGACTTTCTCGGACTTCACCTTGCCGCTTTCCAGATTTCCTATGGCCGCTTGTGCGTTGCGGAGCAGTCGGAGGTTCGTGCGCATGGCAAGGTAAATCATCGCATCTTTATGGGACAGTTCCTTGCGGTCGGCGGCACGGAGTATCTGTACACAGCATTGTTCAGTGTATTTTGTTATGTCGGCGATATTGCTGTCGGCAAAATCCGGCAGGTATTGCAGGAAAGCCTTGAAGTGCCGGTGCTCTTCCCTGATGAAGGCACGCAGGGCCTCTTTGTCGTGGATACCCTGTTTTGCATACTTTTGTAGAAACAGCTGATAACGCTTCAGTACCGCCGGTTTCCCACCTTTATTATATATGGGCAGGCTGTCTAAGGACGCAAAGAACGGCTGCGCCTCTTTCATGGCTTGATGCAGTTCTCCGTCATGCGCGTATGGAGAAGTCTGTTCCCTGAGGTAAAGCAGGTCATGGTAACTGCGTTGTTTGGACATCGCCATGCGGCACAGCTCTATGCGGATGGAATCCTTTATCTCACGATATGCTGCAAAAGGATATGAGTGAGAGAAACCGGCAGTGTCACGTGCCAGGCATGAGGAAACGGAGTCGTTCAGCACGCGCCATTCACTGATGGCCTTGGCCAATGACTGGACGGAAACCTTGTCGTCCTTTCGTAGATTGGTCAGAAAGCCGTGGTATTCACTGATGGCTTCATCACTTGAACGGAACGACTTGATGCCGTTCCCGTCCGAACACGCTGTCAGCATGAATGCGGCAATCGCCGTGGCAATACATGCGGTAAGTCTGATGCCGTCGTTTGAGTTTGATTTTGCAGAACGGTTGTTCTGTTTTCTGCAATGGAGGATAACACATCCCCTGCAATGTTGATTTTCGTATGTCATTCTATTAACTGTTTTGAGTCTGATTTTGAATTTGACGATGCAAAGTTAATGTATTTCAATGGCATTGCTGCAATATTTATTACAAGTTTAATCTTATTTGTGTATCATACTCCAGAGTTTGATTTGCGATGAAATCAACTGAAAGGAAACATGGAAAATTTCGTATTAAAGTTTGATTTATCTTTCAAGTATGATAATTTCTCAGAAAAATCATGTACCTTTGCACTTGATTTCACCTTCGGGGCATTGTTGGCTGCACTCGGCATAGCCAAAGCAGGCTTTCCTCTGCTCCCGTTGGCACAACAATTCATTTAACAGCGTACAACAGTATGGCAAAAGTAGGTTACATCTTCATCGCCGCTGACGGCGAGGACTATTCAGAAGAAAAGGCTTGGATGCAGCAATACGGCTGTGTACAGGTGATAGAGGAAATGTCCGGACATGAGAGGCTGCGCCCGATGTGGAAGCAGCTTATATCAAGTCTGGAACGTGGCGACGAGCTGGTGGTTTCAAAATTCAGCAATGCCCTGCGCGGCACCCGTGAGCTGGCTACATTCATAGAATACTGCCGTGTGAAGGTCGTGCGCATCATATCAATCAAAGACCGCATCGACACATTTGATGAACTTTTCCCGGACACCAAGCCGTCGCAGGTCATTCAGATGATAGGGTCGCTATCTGAGGAATGCGCAGTGCTACGCAAGGCATCAGCTCACATCATCCATCTGCAACAGAATATCAGACAGCCAAAGAAGACGGACAAGGCTCTGTCAAAGCTGGAGCGGGAGAAGAACATCGTGAACATGTATAACGAGGGGCACAGCATCGATGACATTTTTGCCGTCAGCGGATTTACAAGCCGCAGCTCTGTGTTCCGCATACTTAATAAATATGGTGTAACCCTAAACCGTGGACCGCATAGCGGGCCGCTGAATAAAAGAAACAAGAAATAAATAAAACACAATGACTAAGTTAGTGTTATGGAATTCAAACAAAGTGTTATAGAAGGCTTGGCATTTTATGTTTATGCTTTAGTAGATCCGAGAAACAATAAAATATTCTATATAGGCAAAGGTAAGGGGAATAGGGTATTCCAACATGCCGAAGCCTATATAGAAGAAAACACCTATAACTTGAAACTTGATACCATCCGTAGTATAATATCAGAAGGCGGGCATGTGGCATACTACATATTACGCCATAACCTCGAAGAAAGAGAAGCTTATATTGTGGAGTCAACCCTAATCGATATGCTCACATATTCTAAATTCAATCATGAGAACCAGTTGACAAATATCATTGTGGGGCATCACCAATGGGATGAAGGTATCAAGGACATCGAGGAAATTAATGCCTTATACGACTGCTCAAAGATTGAAGCAAAGGAAGGCGACTGCCTGCTTTTAGTAAGTCTCAATCAAAGTTATAATCAGAAAAAAGCTAAAGGGGTATATAAGAGAGTTGACATTTATGAAGCAACAAGAAAATATTGGCCCATTGGCTTAGAACAAGCGAAGAAAGTAAACTATGTGTTGGGAGTATATAAAGGCATTGTAAGATGTGTCATTAAGGTCAAATCACACAAGTGGTTTAATAAAGCCGAAGATGGTACAATCTTTAAGAAACCCCGATGTTGTTTTGACGGAGAAATCTGTTCTGACTCACTATATTTGAACAAGGATGTCAGTGACTATCCTTTTGGTAGTGGTGGTTCTATTAGGTATATTTTGTAATTGGTTCATTGATAACGAACCAATTTGAAAAATGTAAAATAAGATTATTACTATTATGAAACAGGAAATCACTTTACGTGACGTAGCCAACTACTTGGACAATGTCGGCATCCAGTTTTTGGCAACAATCGGATTGGACGGAAAGCCGAAGGTCCGTCCAATGCAGTATATGGTGATGGAAGACGGGAAACTGTGGTTCTGCACCAATTCGGAAAAAGAGGTCTATGCAGAATTGCAGGCAAACCCTTTTGTAGAGCTATGCGGCTGCAAACTGGAGAAGGATGAGATGCAAACACCTTGGATCCGTTTCTCGGCAGAGGCGGTATTTGAGGAACGCCAGGACATCAGAGATGCCATTATAGAAAAAAGTGCCATCGTGAATACACTTTATAAGAACATGAGAGATAATCCCATCTTCAAGGTGTTCTTCTTGAAAAATATAGATGGATGGCTGACAAACCTCGGTAATGTCAAAGGGCTGGAGCAAAGGTCCGGTTTTGCCCAACCTGTTCATTTCAAATTTTAACAATACAGAAATGTAAAGGAAATGAGAAGAAAACTATCATCAAAAGGAATGAAGGCACTGAAAGTTATACACCTTATATGTGCGATTGCATGGTTTGGCTCCGCCATATCCATGAACCTGCTGCGACATCTTGTTGAGGTGAATGATGCTGCAGGAATGTATTGGATGGCAGAGATACTGGATGCCATAGACATGAAGATTCTCGTGCCCGGTGCTGTAGGATGCCTGCTTACGGGCATTGTTTACGGAGCATTCACCAACTGGGGCTTTTTCAAACACAGATGGCTCACCGTGAAATGGGTGCTGACCATATTCATGATTTTGCTTGGTACATTCTGTATGGGACCGTTGGTCAGGGAAAATGTAATGATAGGTAAAGCTATACTGGATGGTTGCGGTGATGCCACGCAATACTGGCGTAATGTGACTGCGAACGAATATACCGGGCTGCTCCAGATAGTGCTGCTCACCATCGTAACCGTCATCTCTGTGTATAAACCGTGGAAGAAAAGACAAAAAGAACAATGATAAGAAAGATATTGTTTTTGCACGGTTTCTTTGCCAGTGGCAGCTGCATACCTGCCAAGGCATTGAGGACTGGTTTGGAGGGAATCGCTACGGTTCTGACTCCTGACTTGCCGCTACACCCCAGTGATGCGTTGCGTTTCATCCGCTCCGTAATTGAAACGGAGAAGCCGGACTTGCTGGTTGGCAACAGTTGCGGATCTTTTTACGCACAGATACTGGCATCCGAACTTGGATTGCCCACATTGCTCGGCAATCCACACTTTGAAATGAGCGGGTTTCTCATGGAGCGTATCGGAGAACATCAATACAAGTCACCACGCAGAGACGGCAGACAAACTTTTGTCATTGACGAAGCATTAGTCGGTGAATTTGCAGAGCTTGAGAAAAGGCAGTTTGACTGCTGTACCCACGATGGCGCAGACCAGGTGTGTGGACTTTTCGGCGATAATGACAATCTTGCCCATTACGAACCGTTATTTCTTGAACATTACACCCATGCTTATCATTTTCCGGGAAGACATACTCCTACAGCTGATGAGGTAAGGACATGGTATGTGCCTTTGGTTGAAAAACTATTGCTTAAAAATTGATACAGTTACACGCCATGAATATTATAACAGGTTATCTTCTCACCGTCAACATTATCTCTTTCGTTTTGTACGGCATTGACAAGTACAAGGCTAAAAGAGGGAAATTTCGCATATCAGAGGCCACGCTGCTGACGATGGCTGTCATCGGCGGCAGCATCGGGGCATGGACAGGCATGACCCGATGGAACAGTGAGAGGAGAAGGCATGCTTGCATGGGTTATCCCGAGTCGTGACAGAGGAGGGCAAAGCCAAAGTGTGGCATCACAAGACCATGCACAAGAAATTCACCATAGGAGTACCCCTTGTGCTCACCCTTCAGGCGGCTCTCGCGATATACCTCTACATCAGGGCATGACCATCCGCTGCGCTTTTATGGAAAAGTGCAGACAAAAGAGACTGATGCTGATACGAATATCGGCTGTCAGCGGTCTCTTCTGAAATCGTTTCGTCTCTCTCCGCCAAGCATGGCCTTGAACACACAGCCCAAGACTCTGAGTACGAAAAAGAACACGATGATTGCAATAATATCGTCCATAACTATTTCTTTTTTATAAATTATACACTATTATATAGGTTCACCACTTCCAGCCCGTTTTGTCCGGCTTTCTTGACTGTATAGAACGTACCGCCCCTGTTAGTGCCATCATGGTAGGCAATGAGCCGTGAACTGTGGTTTACCATATAGTCGTTGCGCTTTAGAAGGCAGCTGTTGTAATATCGCTCGCTCAATACGACAACATCATCCACGATGCGTAGGATGGCATTGTACTTGTCTTGCACTTCTTTGCTCCATCTGTCAGCCTGACCTCGGAACGGCACAACGGCTATTACCTGCAAGTCCCTCAGCTCACTTTGCAACGAGAGGGCGGCTTCTGCCGCCAGCATGTCAAATCCCATAGCCATGCCGCAATAGAAACGCCTGTAGCCGTCAGCGTATGCCTTGGCTATCTCGGATTTAATACGTTGTTTCAAGTTCCTCCGCCATGCGAAAGGGATATTACGGTGTCCGCTGAAGCATACTGACACCACTTTGTTGTACTTTGATTGGGTCATATCATTTCACTTTGTAGTGAGTTCTTGCGAGGAATACACCTCCGAGTACATTTGCACCGAGACTTTCAAGCTGACTGGCATAGACGGCATAGCTCAGTCCCTTGGTTATCACATCGTCAAAGACAACCACCGACTTGCCGTTGAAAAAGTCCGAGTCAAACTCTACGACATTGACTTTTCTGACTTCCTTCTCTGCCTTGCGGTTCTCATGGATTGTCAGCCGTTCGCCACTCACCGACACATAGTCATAGCCGTTAATGGCTCCGGTCAACTCGCACACCCTTTGACAGAAAACCTTGTAGCGGATTTCGTTCTTCTCATTTGAGGATGCAGGCACTGGGGAGAACACGATGTCGGCGCATGATGCTCCATAACGCTCGGTCATAGCTGTTGCTGTGCGCTGCGCAACCTCCTCGTATGCCCGTCCGTCCTTGAAGTCAAACACTAATTGCCTGTCGGCAATCTCTTTCTCGCCAACATTGCGTATGCGTGCAGGATAATACTTGCAGAACCATGTCTGCGGTTTGTCAAGCTGCCTTTGAAGTTCTATGTCTATCGTCTTTGCCATGTCTCTGATTTATTTACTTCCCTCTGTTTGCTGATTCTCAGCCTGTCCGAGGGATATTTTTTTGCTTTGTCAGAATGATGGCGGTCAATAAGGCAAATTGACAGCAGGAAATACTCTCTGCCCGTCAGAGGAAGATTTCCTGCAAAGACGGTTTGTCCGTTTGAAAAACCGCTGGCATTACCTTTGCAAAACAATATCCCCAAGGGCTGAGCTGACGGAGTGATACGTTTCTTGCAAGAGAAGGGGCGGGACGGTGTGGGGCAAAGCTGTATAACCGGAGACTTTCCGGAATAAAATGGCACAGAAACAATGTCTATATTAAGTGGAGGATTAGTAAAAACTAAAACTGGATATACTATTTACAATTCTGCTACAGATAGTATATGCCAACCATAGTAAAATCAGATTTACTACGGTTAGCACATACTACTTTCAGCCAATACGGCTTTTAGAAGGGCAGGTCTTCGTCCTTGTCCTGCGGTGCGTCGGCAGGCGGTTCGGGAGTATTGCCTTCGGCTTTGACAGCCTTTCGTACCTGGGTTGCCGTATTGTCAGCCGTTTCCTTTTTACCTGTGTTGACAAAGGCGATGGAGTCAGCAATGATACTGTGCTGGATATGGTTCTCTCCGTTGCGGTCAGTCCAGATAGAAGATGTCAGCGTACCCTCCACAAGCACCATGCGTCCCTTTGTGAGGTATTCAGCCAAACGGATGTGGTTCTCCTTGCTGCTCTTCACCCTTACCCATGTAGTAATGTTCCTGCCTTTGCTGTAATCGTCCACGGCGATGTCAACAGCCATGAATGTGCCGTGTGTTCCTGTGATGACGCGGCAATCCTTGCCGATGCGTCCGATAGTGTGAGTGTAAATCATAATGCAATGTTGTTTGTGGCAAGCTGGTTAGGCTTGCCGTTACCTTGTTCTCAATATCCTTTCTTCGTCTGCCTGGTGTTGGCGACAAAAGATTTGTTACTGCCAGTGAGACTGATAGAGCCGCAATTAACGAAATCACCGTCCGCATAGACTTTGTACTTTTGTCCGCTGACCTCGTGCCCCAGTTTCATGCGACCTCGCATCCATTTCTTGGCAGCTGTCAAGGAGCAGAATGTTTCGCTCTCTTTCGTTGTCTCGTCATATACTATGCACTGTGTCATATCTGTTTCCTCCTATCTCCATGGCTTGATGTTTGATGTCACATAGTCCAACTGCCCTCCAAAGATGTCGTTTGGCTCTATGCCGTATTGCTCGCCACGGTCTTGCTTGTCCTCACCGATAAGAGACAGGTTGCCTTTGGCATCCACCCGTGCTGCATAAATGACAATATCGCAAGGCTCGTCAAAGAGATAACCGGCTACAATGGGTCGCTCGCCATCGAAATGCACTTCAAAGCCACCGTCAACCTCTTCGCCATACTTCCGAAGAGCCGCTTTTAACTCGTCTTGCTCACGGTGTTTCAACTCCTGAAGCTGTCCGTGGATAGTGAGGTCTTTCAGTAGCACCTCCCGTTGTGTATGGGTTGCCTCGCCTGTCTTTCGGTCGATGTCAAACTTGTGATAGACGACAGGTACATGGTCTGTGGAAGCGGCAAGAAATGTGATGTTATTCACAGAGAAGCCCTTTCTGGTGAGGAACTCCTCGATGTCAGAGCCGATAAGATGGTCGGCTACGTCAAGAAACTCGATGCGTGCGTCAGCATCATGCAGGATAATAATCTTCATCGCCTTACGTTTTTTAAGTGATACAATCATTTTTTTCTTTAACTTAGTTGAAGAAACTCTTGCTCGGCATAGTGAGTAAACTCCCTCTGCACTCGCTAAATCGTTTCTTTCCCTCCTTTCGAGACCTTTCAGCCTGTGGAGGGATATTTTCTGCCTCAAAAAGCCGTCATAAAAGGCAAACAGGCAAATTATGTGTGAGGAATACTCTTTTCCTCGGAAAAGGAAGATTGTTCACAGTCGTCAGACCTTAAGCAGAATTTGGAAGTTGGCATAGAGCGGCTAACTTTGCAGGAAATATACCTGCCACTGCGCTGACTGGAAGAAAACCGATAATTACAATACAACAGAAAAAGTCATATATAATATAAGGTGAACCGTAAGGATAAAAAAGGAATGGGCGGGCTATGAAGCTGTCACTGGTCTGATGCACCGGCATAAGGCGAGTGTGTTGACTGTACGGGATACAAGCCATCGAAGCGTTAGCCTTGATAGCTTGTATCCCGGACCGGCAATTCTCTCGCGCCGGTGTTTCGGCACAATGTCATCTTATGGCTAATAGCAACCTGTTGCCATCAGCCATAAAATGTCTTTGTGACTACAGACCGTGTGACGCTTCGATAAGGCGTGGGGCGAAGCTGTACTAAACAAGACGGACGGCATCACCGCATATAACAAGGGTGGAAACGGTAAAAGTTGGGCACGGAGACATTGATGAACTCGCTTGGCCCCGACAAGCATGTTCTGTCCTTGCCTTGATCCACAAGGATAAGTTGCAAGTAGCAGACTTGTATGCCACCTGCGATTTATCTTTGTGGACAAGAACCTTTACCGCCATATAACAGGGAGATATTTGCAGTCAAAGAGGAAAAGAAAGATACAACAGTCTGGATAATACCATATAAGAGAACCGTGAGTAAACCGGGGATAGGCAAAAGGCAGCCCATGCCGGTTTCCTTTTGAAAGGCAGTCCCGGCATGGACTATTCCGTTCCGTTGTTACGAGGTGTCAGTCTTCAAAATCCCATTCCAATATGTTAATCTCTTCGCCGTCTGTAATTCCTTTGATTGGGTCACAGACGAATGTGCCGAAAAAGTTTACGACAACACAGCCCCTTTTCAGTGAGGCAGGTTTGCTTCCGTCATCGTCTGCATGTCGGATTTGATACCATTCCTTGTTGGGCGGAAGTGTCTCAGCCGTAATTCTAAGGTCGATAAACTCACCCTTTACTGAAATTCCATTTTCAAGCACCAGTGACATCGGTGTCTTGTCCTCATTGTTGTAATTGAATGTCATACTTCTAAATTTTATGTGATTATTTGTTCAAGTTTTTTATAGGCAGGGCTTCCTCGTCCGTCTCGTCGTACTCATACGTGGTGTCCTCGTCCTCGTATTCAAGCTCATCGTAAGAAACACGGATATGTCGGCGGTGATAGAGTGCCGCAAATGTACTGATTATCTTATCTGTCAGTGCTTTGCCCTCTGAAAATACAAAGTGAAGTCCCTTTGTCATATAGTCGAAGTCGAAATCAGCCATTTCTCCCTTATAGCGGTCATCAGTGTTGTATATCGTCACAGAAACATAGTCTTCTGTACCGCTTTGCAGTTCTACAAGATGTCCGTAACAGGTAAAACTCATGTTGTTGCTCTCGCTTGTCGTAACCTTGTCTATCAGCTTTTCGATAAACTTGTAGGTCTTGTTTCTTTTCCTTGTCATAGTATAAACCGTTTTATGTGAAACTTTTTGTTTTCCCTGCTTTCGGCTTTGTTCCTGCCGCCAGGGATTTTACGGATGCCATCACACGGTCATCGGGACAGCATCATGCGGCGGCTTTTCCTGTCAAATTACACTCCGCATGGAGGAAGAATTTGCAGGAAATGCACTTTAAGCCGTCGGCATCATGCGGCGATAACAGACCTTTGCATCCGATAAATCCTGACGGCAGATACAGGCATTAAGAAAATTCAAACTATATGAGGAAGACTTTATATAATAAGGTTAAAAAGTCAATTAAATAAGGCTGAATTGTTTATAGAAGAGGTTTTTACAAGAGTAATAAACATTTTTGCGCGTCTTTTCTTGCATTTTCCTGGGAAAGTTTGGCTGTTTGAAATTTTATCGCTACCTTTGCAAGCAAAATAGAAGATTCTCGGTTTGTTCCGAATCAAAGATAACCGAACCCGTCTGCATCCCGGAGATCTGCAGGCGGGTCACTTTTATATAATAGGTATGAAAAATCAGAAACCGCGTAATATAGAGGAACAGATTTGTTTGCTTCGCAACAAAGGCATGGATTTCTCGGATGAAGAAGAGCGTGAGGCAAAAGAATGTTTCTCACGTATCAGCTATTTCCGTCTCAAATATTATTGGAGGGATATGCTGGATGCAGATACAGAAGGGGATTTCATCGAAGGAGCCACATTCAACGATGTTATCCAGCGGTATGATTTTGATCATCAGCTACGTCTCATTCTTTTTGACGCAATCGAAATAATTGAGGTTGCATTGCGTTCAAAGATAATTAACCACATGTCGCAAGCCGCCGGCAATGGGTTATGGTATTTGGACTCTTCGCTTTTTGAGAACAGTAATTACCATGAAGATTTCGTTTATGACTTAAAATACGAGTTTGGAAGAAGTACGGAGCCTTTTGCCAAAGAATATATTGACAGTCATTTCAATTGGGATAAGGAGTCTTTCGGCGGTGACAATCCAGATGCATGGAGGATAATAGAGGTCGCAACTTTCGGAACTCTTTCCAAGATGTACAAAAACCTTAAGTCGCAGCTTCCGCAGCGTTCTGCAATAGCCAACGATTTTGGACTTTATTCAGCCAAAGACTTTACAGGTTGGCTTGAGGCAATTTCTCTGATGCGAAACATTGTGGCGCACCATTCCAGACTATGGAACAGGACGCTTGGAAAGAAGGTAACCAATCCGAGAGGCTTACGCGACAAATGGCTAAATTTGCCACTGACAGAAAAACAGAAGAATAGGCCATACGGTTTCATTGTGGCAATGCTGTATCTCTGTAATGCTGTCTGCCCCGGCAATAAAATAAAGAATAAGATTTTTGATTTGTTGAGTGCCAATCAAAACATTCCTTATCAAAGGCTTGGCTTTATCGGGGATTGGAGGAACGATCCTATATGGAAATAAACGCCATCTATGGTGAGTTTATAAATGGTGTTTCCAAGTATGGTATTGGAAACGGAGAGTAAAAAAAAGGATAACCACAGGACAGATTCCAACCTATAAAAGGGATACGGGCAAGTATGTGCGCATACTTGCCCGTATAAGTGCAGATACTTCGGCTTTTAAGTGCACATATTTTGCCATCGAAGTGCAGTAACAAAAATCCCCCTGTCCGGTTATCACAACCAGACAGAGGGAGAAGGTTAAATATAGAGTGATTATCATGCCACCTTTTCTGTGGCTTTAATTTCCGTTTCATGCTCCGGACTTGGTTCGGGCTGTTGCTCCGTCTTGTTCAAGTCCGCCTCAATCTTCCTTTGCAGCTCCTTGCATTCCAGTGTGAGCTTTGCCAGTTCGTCCGCCTTGTTCCACTCTCTGCCCATAATTTCCTGCAATGTCGGCAACTCGCTTTCCAACTTTCCGATGCGGTTCTGCTGTTCTTTCAAGAGTACAGGCAGCTTTTCAAGCGTTGCTTTTGGATATTGCGCGGACTCAACAAAGCCCAATGGTAATGCGCCCGACACACCGCAACGGTACTTCAGTCCGCTTGCTCCCTCCACAAAGAAAGAATTATGGTCGAACAAGCCTGTGAGGTTGGTTTCGCTGTGCACCGAAAGGTTCAATCCCATGTAGCTGCCAATGGTTTCACATACACCGCTGCGGTAGGTCTTTGATATACGGTGCAGCTCACGTCCTGTCTCCTCTGCCGTTGCTTGTTGCATATTCAACAACAGTGTCACTGCTTCACCGTTATGTGAGCTGATATATTCCAAATCCTGCCTCATACGCTCTGCCGTGCGGCTTGCTTTCTCTATCTCCTGCCTGTTTGCGGCAATCTTCCGCTCCGCCTTTATGCGGTTCTTCTTGAATATCGCCTGTTCCTTTTCCAGCTGCATAATCTTGTTGTCAAGCTTCGCCTTGTTCAGCAGGTCGGTATTGCCGGAAAGGATAGCCACGAACTCGGCAAAGTTCATTCCGCTGTCCTCGTCCATGCTGTCCTCGTCAATACGGCGGACGGCTATCGTGCCGTTATTGATTTGGTTTATGAACATCTGCTTGTTCTTCAAAAGATTGAACTTATAGGCATCAAGCGTTTTCTCCGTGCCGTAGATTACAACGTCAACCACATTGCCGCCCCACAGCTTCACAGTGTTGCCCTTTCTCACGGCTCTTCCGTTACGCTGCTCCATGTCGGCAGGTCGCCAAGGTATCTCCAAATGATGCACCGCAACTGCACGTTTCTGTGCGTTCACCCCTGTGCCTAACATGGTGGTAGAGCCGAAAAGCACCCTTACCTTTCCATTGTTCATGTCCTCAAAGAGCCGTTTTCTCGCCCTTTCGGTCTTGGCGCACTGAATAAACTGTATCTCGTCAGCCGGAATACCGAGCCGTACCAGCTTGTCCTTTATGTCGCTGTAAACATTCCACTCGTTGGACTTGTATGTTGACAGGTCGCTGAACACGAACTGTGTGCCACGGTTGGCATTGGAGCGTACATAATAGTCATAGATTGTGTTTGCACATACAGAAGCCTTGTTGTTGGCATCGTCATGGAACTTGTCGCCCAACAAGCGCATATCCAGCGCCATCTTCCTTGCCACGTTGGTGGCGATAAGCATTTTCGCCTTGTCGAGGTTGTCCGGTTCCTGTGTATCAAGTCCCAAATCCTCCCATTGTCCGCTGTTGGCGAATGAGACAAGCCTTCCTATCATTTCTTCCTGCTCGACGGTCGGGGTATGTGACAGAAAGCGCACGTTTTTCTCCGGCACGTCAAGGTTTATCATGTCGGCGGTTCTGTAATCTGTAATTTCACGTAGGAACATCGCCAGTTCCGGCACTTTGATGTAGGTGCGGAAACGCTCTTTTCTCTTGATTGCGCCTGTCACGTTCAGCTCGTAGTCTGCCGTCTTTTTCGTGAATATAGCCGCCCATGCGTCAAAGCAGCTTATCCGCTGTCTCAGCAGTTCCTTTGGACGCAGGTATTTGAACATCACGTAAAGCTCGGTCAGTGCGTTCACCACTACCGTACCCGACAGGAATGTTGCGCCAAGGTCTCTGCCGTTGCGGTTCTGAATGTCACGAATGGCAAACAGCATGTTCATCGCCCTCTGTGAGCCTCTTGTATTCCCGATGCCTGCAACCCTCGTGTGCCGTGTCTGAAACATGAGGTTCTTAAAAAGATGACACTCGTCTATGAATATGTGGTCGATACCCATTGAATGGAAATCCACAGTGTCGTCCTTGCGGTTCTCTATCTTCAAGCGCAGCTCGTCAAGTTTGGCTGTAAGGTTCTGCTTCCTCTGTTCAAGCCCCTTTTGCATCTTTCCGCTTCGGTAGCGCATGGTGCTTTTCTCCAGCACTTCAAGGCTGCGCTCCACATCGTCAAGCTCTTCCGTGAATATCTCAATCATCGTCTCCTCCGACTGCGGTATCTTGGCGAACTGGTCGTGTGTCATGATTATGCAGTCCCAGTTGTTGTTCTTTATCTTTGAGAATACCTCCTTGCGGTTGGCAGGTGTGAAGTCCTCTTTGCCGGGATATAGCACCTTTGCCATAGGGTATGCCTTGCGGAATGTGTCGGCTATCTCATGCACGTTGGCTTTCAGTCCTATTATCATCGGTTTCTGAACCAGTCCGAGCCGTTTCATTTCGTATGCTGCCACACACATTATCATGGTCTTGCCTGTTCCCACCTCATGTCAGCAGATGCCGCCGCCGTTCTGCTTAATCATCCAGATAGCATCTTTCTGTGACGGGTACAGGGCATTGTATGGGAACTGTTCAAAGGACAGTCCGGGGAATGTCTGTGCAGAACCGTCATAGTGCGGACGGACATAGCAGTTGAAACGCTCGTTATATACTCTCACAAGCTCGTCACGTACCTCTATGGGCTGGCGGTCAAGCCATTCATTGAAGCGGTTGCGGATTTCCTGTATCTTGGCGGCTGCCTCCTGTATGGCTTCTTCATCGGGCACACGCACCTTTTCTGTTCCACGGAAAATCTCTTTTGTGATTTCGGGCACGGTGTCTTGAAGGGCGAACACGAAGAGTTCTTCACCGTTGTAGTTGCGCACGGAATAGGTGTTGTATGCGATTGGGGAATATCCTTGCAGGCGTACAAGATAGGTGTCGTTCACATCAAAGTACATCACGCTTGTTTCTACATCAAAAAGTTCTGATGCGAAAGCGGCATAAAGCTGTGTGTCAATCCAACGCTCGCCCATGTTGATGTCAAGTTCCTCGTATGGCACGGTTTCGGGGCAAACCTCCTCCAAAGCCCTTAATGCCTCTTCCGTATATGCCTTTTCCTTGCCGTCCAAGTTGGCGATACAGGAAGCTATTTCTTTGCTCTTGGCTATTACGTTACCTGCAAGGAACATGCCTTTATGCTCCCATCTGCCGACAGCGGGATTATAGAATATCTCGCCTTTGAGTTCTGCGGCTATATCGTCCTCGCTCTTGCCTGTGGATTGTGTCATATAGGACATATTTACTATTCCGTAGTAATTAAGACTGCCCAGCAACGCCTCCATGCACGTCTGTACCTTTGCCGTGGTCTCTTTCTGAAATGCGACAGGCTCACGCATGATGTCAGCCTTGAATATGTCCGTACCGACCTGCATTTCAATGGTGAACACCTCCACACCGAGGCTGTCAAGCATGATAAACTCCCTGTTGTCGTTGTCGTGAAAATATCCCCACTTGGCTACGAAAGCGTCATACTCCCTGTTAAGCTGTTCCCTCAATGCTTCTTCTTCCCTCTGTTCTTCCCTTTCTGTGATTGAAAGTTCAAAATAGGTCTTGCGGATAGGAAAATAATCTTTTGCCCTCTCAATGTTTACCTTGCCGTCATCGACAGGCTGGAAGTCAACGGCAACGGTGGTGTAATGGCTTGACTTGCGGTATTGCAGTGTTCCGACCTGTCCCTCAAACATCACCAAAGCACCATTCTTAAACCATGCCTCTATTTCATCGGTGTAGGCACGTTTCCCTCTCCGTGCGGAAACATTCATGTCACAGTCCATGTCTCCGAACAGCGACATCTGCATGGGCTGGTCGCCCTCGCTGGAAAATAAACTCTTTCTAAAATATCGCTCAAAGTCGCCCTGCAACATTCCACACAGGTACTTGAACATGGAAATCTCGCCGCTCTCCCACAGGTATTTGCGCACATATTTGCCGTACTGGTTCATTACGATACGGCTGCCTGTGGCAAGGGTGATCTTTGGCATGGTAAAAAGTCTGTTTGCATATTCGGTGGTCTTTCCCGACATATCCACCATTTCCTTACTGACTTGCAGAAAAGCCTGCTCACGTCCCGAAAGTGCGCTCTTATGTGTGTTCTTCTGAAAGACAAGCAGGTCGCTTCCCACCTCTATGCCGCCTGTCTGCATAAAAAGCGTTTCGGGCAGACGCAATGCGGTTATTAGGTTGGCATTACGTACAAGATACTCACGCACGAACTTGTTGCCCGGTGTGTCGGCTACACCCCTTGAAGTGACGAAAGCCAGCAGTCCGCCCTCGTTAAGCAGTTCCATGGACTTTACAAAGAAATAGTTATGTATGGTCTTGGTCGCCTGTTCGTAGATGCCGCCCTTTTTCCAAAGCTCCGCATCGAACACACGGAAGTTGCCGAAAGGTATGTTAGACGCTATGACATCAAAACTGCGGTTCTCCGTGATAGTGCTGTCTATGGTCTCAAAACCTGCCGTATAGGTCTGCGCCTCGTCATGCAGGACGGAAAGGATAAGTCCTGTGAGGTGGTCTTTCTCGAAAGCGTGTGTTTGGGTGTCGGGCATGGCTACTGGCAGGAAACCGCCAATTCCTGCGCTCGGTTCTAAGAATGTGCGCATGGTCAAGCCGTTTTCAGCAAACACTTTATGTATCTGCCGTGCCACTGCGTCAATGACAGACTGCGGTGTGTAGAAAGCGGTCAGCACTGATGCCTTGATGCTTGATATTACCTGCTTGCGCACAGTGTCCGTGAAGTATGGATATTCGTCTATCTGCCTTTGCAGCTTGCCGATAGGCTCTGCCATGTCTTCCGCAATGGGCTTGTCCGTACCCATGTTAAGAATTTCCTTGATACCGCCAAAGCCCGAATACAAGGAAAGCGTCTCTTTCTCCTTGTCCGTGGCACGCCGCCCCTGTACCTTGACTTTCATTGCTGTCTCTATGGCTTCCACGTTTGCCACGAGTGATTTCTGTTTGTTGTAACTCATATTTAACCTTGTTTTGAAAATGTTTTTTATCTTCCCTCATTTCGGTCTTTCTGTGACCGTGGGATTTATTTTTCTGCTTCCCAAAAGGTGGCGGCGACAAACGGACAAGGCTGACGTGGAAAATACGCTCGACGGCGGAGAGGAAGATTTTCCGCAGTCACTCGCGGCATGGCCAGGCATTGGCAGGCTTGGAGGCGGCGGTTTACCTTTGCGGAAAAATAATATCCCGGCGGTCATGCAGAATGAAAAAACAGAGTATGGCAGGTAAAAGGGTACAGGACTGTGCGTATGACAGGAATGATGCAAGATAAAAGAGAAAAATATATTTGTAGGATAGGAAAACATGAAAGGGCTATAACAGCCGTACCACTTCGTGTGGAGTTTCAAAAAGAGTTGGGGCATACTCTTTGGGGCACCAGCAAAGAGTATGCTCCCCGGCGTATCTGCGGTTTCTGCCGACACAGCCGGGGTGTCTGATTAAATCATTTAACGACCGCAGGAATCTGTGCCTCACTGACAACTGTCCCGTCGCGTAACCAGCGGATGATGCCTGGCTTCAACCCCAAATCACCAAAGGCTGTCCTCTGCATATATATACTGTATTCTTCCTTGGAATGGTTGCGCCCGGTTAGGTTTTTGTATATCATGGGAATATTGATTCCGTCTGTGCTCCAAAGCACGACCTTGCCGTCTTGTATTATCTCATCTTTCATGTCTTATTGTTTTATTTGATTTTCATCGCTTGTATATTTGTTTGCTCAGTGGCTATGCTGTTCCGTTTGATAAGACACATTTTCTGCATCTTGTTTTCCAACCGTATATCTCTGCCACGTATGGGTGGAGCGAGCGTGTCATCTTGCGGAACTGAACCTCATCGATTTCTCCGCTGTAAATTTTCTCCGTTATACGTTGAGCCGTCTCCATGTCCTTTGCCACACGGTAAAGGATATAGTTTGTACCGTCATGGTGATATTCGACACCACGGATATTGTAAGTGTCGCCAAACCATTCCGCATCATGCGTGGAGCGCAGAATGTCCGCAATGTTTTTGCCTATGATTTTATATCCCTGTCTCCGACCGTACCATAAGCCGAGGTCTGCAAAGGCGATTATTACTCCATTGACTTCCTTGGTGAGATTGGTGCGCTCATCATCAAGCCACAGATAGACTTCTTCTGCCCACTCTTCGTTTGTCACTTCATGCTTCGCATTACCAGAACATTCACGCTTGTTTTCTTGATACACCTTTCGTGCGTCCTCGTCCAAAAGACTGTCACAAGTCCAAATTAGCTGTTTCTTAACCATTTTGATTTCGTTTTTATTGTTTTCCCTATGTTTGGAGGCTTATGCCCCAACTTGCAGGGATTGTATTTACGTTGCGGTGAGAAGACAGCAGAAGACAGAGGACATTCGGAAGGTTACGTTACAGAATGTATCAAATACTCTTTTTCGCATGGAAAAGGAAGATTTTATGCTGTCTGTAATGAATACCGAGGTCATCCGTCAGCAGCTGTGTACCTTTGCAACTTAAATACGCTCCCGCAGTTGGGTGTGCATGGCAATAGAAACCGTTAGGTAAAACAGGATGTCGCCTATATAACAGATAGAAGGGTAATGTACAGAAAGTATAATGAGACCAGTTTGTCCTGAGCAAAACAAAAGCGACCCGAAGGTCGCCTTGTTATGGGTGAGAAAAGGCTATTTCTTGCCTTTCTTGGTAGCCTTCTTGACCGGCTTTTCCGCTGGAGTCTCCTCCTCCTTCTCAGGTGTGGGATAAAACTTGGTCGCAACCATGATTATTCTGTTGTGGGATACTCCTTCCTTGTCTGTCCATTCCTCAGGCTTGAAGAAGCCCTC
The DNA here is from genome assembly GCA_021204165.1 of Prevotellaceae bacterium. GTDB lineage: Bacteria > Bacteroidota > Bacteroidia > Bacteroidales > Bacteroidaceae > RGIG8745. The sequence continues at coordinate 3,146 of JAJPZU010000250.1, read as the reverse complement.
GACGGTGAGCAACGCACCCTTGGTGAGTTTGTCGAAGGAGTCGGTGTTCTCGTTCTTGCGCCATGCCTCCATATTCATGAAAGCCGATATGCGGTTGGTTTCCTCGCCGTTCTTTTCCTGACGGCCTACTGCCAGAGAGAAGCGTGCTACGCTGGCGTTTGTGAACTTACGGATTTCTGCATCCTTACCTACGAAACCTGAAACTGTGAAGTTGTTCTCGATCTTTTTCATTTTGAATTGAATTTAAAAGTGAAACTTAATTTTTACATGCAATCAAAAGCAGGGATGTGGCACCATGTGGGAAGCACCATGAAAATCGTCCGCAATACTCGTTTTCTTGTTGGCGATGAACGACAGAGAGGAAGAAAAAGGAAGATTACGCACTATTTTATTGGTCACAGCGATAGCGGCCACACAAGAAGGACATCTCCTTCGCAGCATCACGCTAAATTCGCATGGTAAAAATAAGTGGCTTTCAAATGGCTCAATTCAGAAAAAGTCGGGCATAAAACAATGGAACAAAGGTCGTAAGCAAGGAGGTAATCCGTCCGCAATGCTCGATGCACATCTCGACTGTATGCCGTAAAGAACGAAACGAGGAAATATAAACAATAGCTAAATCGACTGAATAAGAAGGCATGGGAACGATTATGCAGACCGACGAGTCATCAAGGGACTGCTCATACTAAGAGGAGCCAAGACACGGAATGGCAGATATGGCAAGAATGGAGTGTACCACAGCTGTCATGGTACTGAAGCAAGTTCCACATCTGAAAAGGACGGAATTCCGGCAAAGACAAATAAGGAAGACCATGTGGCGAAATTGACTTTTTCATAACAAGGTGACGTGTCGCTTACAATGGTGAATGGGTACAAAATGATTGACTGGAATATAAGAGTGAAAGCGTATTCGTTATAACAGGGATTTGAGCAAGCTGGCAGATGCTCTGCTTGCGACACGGAATATCTGATAAAACAGCCATCACATCGTTGGAAGTGCGGATATAAAAGAGTCTTTGAAGTGAAAAGAAAAAAGAGCCTGCAAAGCCATATAGCCCACAGACTCTCCTTTCATTATTCACAGATGACTATGTCATCCTTATACTCTGTAACTTCCTTGCCGTTGGTAAGTTGGATAATGACCTCACTGCCCAAGTCTTCAACTATTGTTCCTTCTGTCTGTTCCTTTCGTGGGTAAAGCAGGGTGCAGAAGCAACCGACAATGCCTTCCAGCTGTTCAAAGTCTATCATAGCCAGTTCCTCCTTATCAGCCAAAAGTGATTGAATTGATGCAGAAACCTGTGTTCTCGTCTTCGTACTCAAAGTCATTGATAAAGTCCGTCATTTCCAGTTCGGTTCTGCCGTCCTGAGAAATACCGGTTATCTCACACCATTTCTCGATAGCATCGCCAATGGTGGAATAGGCTCCCTCACAATCATCGAAGAGGTCTCCGTAGGCAGTGACGTAGCACTCTTCGGGGAAGAAGTCGTTTTCGTCATGGGTGTAGATAATTCCGCAACCTGGTTCTACCTCTCGCCAGCTGATTGACAACTCGTAGCCAAGAGCCTTGTTTACTTCATCAAATAACATATCACAGGAAGACCATGCACTTTCTGTGTCAAAGGACAAAAGGGCATAATCGTCTTTCTCGTTCTCCTCATATTCTGCCCAATAGATGTGTCCTCTCACCGAGATGCCTTTTTTCTCGTAGTCGATACCATAGTGTTCTGCCAAGAGATGCAGATATACGTCCTTACTGTTCACCTCCAAATCTTGAAGTGTCTTCCATAGGTCGGCAACCGCTTTGCGTGAGCCTGTTACCTTGTGGTGGGTTATTGCAATGTTAGCCATAAGATAAAATTTTTTATTTTCTTCCCTCATGTAGAGCCAACTACCATCGGGATTGATTAAAGAATTATGTTGCCTCAAAAGGTGTTATGGCTCATCAAGGCAAGGTTTTGCCGTCAAATACTACCTCTGGCACAATCAGAGTGTGGAGATTTTACGGACAAACCGCAGGCACTGACCTTGCTGGATGAATGCCATCACAAGTACCTTTGCAACACAATTCTTATCAAAGCCCGATGGGTTGGCATGATTAGCATACGGGTGTAGCCGTATAGTCGGATTGTACAAATGGCAATAATGGCTTAATAGTATTTGCAGTGAAAAGAAAAAGATACACTCGGACATTGGCTCTGTTCTGCAAAAAACGCTTTAGTTTACCATGGTTAGCTTTTATATATATGCTAACCTAAAGTAAACTATATATTGGCAGGCTGAAATACCAGCAGTTCACCATGCAGGAAAAGGAATAAAACAGTAGAATGCAAAACACTTTAGTTTATCTTGGTTAGCTCTTATATATATGCTAACCTAAAGTAAACTGTATATATGTCCGTATAAAAGTCGAAAATCGCATGGAGCTGCCTGTGTCAGAACCAAAGATCGGAAATCGTAAAAGAGGTACAGGAAGTCTTTCTTCCTTTGACTGCAGAATATTATATTCTTAGCACATACGATAAAGCAATCTCCAAAAGAAACACCGAGTCAAGTAGTCCGCAAAATCCATATCAAAGCCGCAATGCGAATATTTGTTTTTTCATCCATCTATAAAAATGAAGGCATCTGATAGGAAAGAAGCCAAGAGAAACAGGTAAAAGAACAATATCGTGTTTCTTGTTATGTTTGTCTCTGTTTTGTTTCTTAAAAAGTTGAATATAAACAGAAATAGGTGATTATAAGATGTTTATAAAATATTTGTTTAGACTTGCGAAGTTTGAAGTCGGAAGATAACGTCCGTAAACGTCCTTTACCAATAAATGCTGACCCCGTTCCCCTTTCGAGCTAACTGAGTCGGCGGCAAAAGTATAAAAAAAACAGGACTGCGCAAAATTATATTTGCATATTCTGTGCAAACACAGATAATATATGTTGATTTCCAAAGTTGGAAATCGCCCCGATTTTGTTTAATTTTGTCTCTGATGCAATTTGACAAAATGATATTTTCGCCCAAAATGAAAATTTAACACTTGGAGCCGTTTTTTGCCGGTGACGAAGAGAAGAAAATTTCGATACGGAGATAACCGATTGATAATCAATGAAATATAAAACTTGCAAAATCGCTCAAAAAAACGCGCCGGAC
>JAJPZU010000257.1 GCA_021204165.1 Prevotellaceae bacterium | reverse complement strand
TAATTGGCTGTTTCGGAAGTGTGTCTGAACAAAAACTTAAAAGTGAGTGGTTTTAAGACGATGTTTGGGCATGAAAACGGCAAAATTAGCTGTAACGCATTAACAATCAACAGATTACTAAAACATTCAAAATACTCGAAAAATTGCGTCCGGCGCGTTTTTTTTGAACGATTTTCATAAAATCATAAATCATTGATTATCAAATATTTATCTCAAAGCCAAAAACTTTGTCTCTTCGTCGTCGGCAAAAAACGGCTCCAAATGTTAAATCTTTATTTTGGGCGAAAATATCATTTTGTCAAAATGAAAAGTAGCATTTCGGACACATATTCCTGATTTTGAAAACCGTCACAACTTAGATGTATTGCAGTTCGGTTTATTTTGAATGCAGATGTAAAGAATGACAAAGCAGACTCGCATTGTATCCCTCGGACGTTCCTCCCCTTTTCACATCCTGCACCGTTTCATAAAATTCTTCTGCACTCCGACAAATCACCTTCCTCATTGGTTTATCATCTCTTCTTCAATCAACCCCTGCAAACGTCCTGTCCATACTCCCGAAGACCATATTTGCTCACCTCATACAACCACCTCATCAGGGACAGACGGAAGATATAAAATGTTAAAAAAGCGTCATTCTATTGATTAATCAATACTTGTTGTTATATTTGCAGCGTCTTGAACATATAATATCACATTTAACACATTAATAATTATGGTAGGAAGTTTGATAAACAGAGCCTTATGGGTGTTGACCAATTCCCTTAATTCAGCTCTTAAAGAAGAGGGAATCGACCTGCAATATTCACAATATGTAGTGATGCGCGCCCTCTATCTCGGCGAAGGAAAGAGCCAAAATGAGATTGCGACATTACTACGCAAGGATGCTGCGGCAATAAAACGGAGTATCGACTATCTGGAGACAAAGGGATTTGCAGAGCGCAGACCACTCTCGGGATGCAAATACGGGGTGTATCTGACCGACCACGGCAAGGAGATGAAGACGAAAATCATTGCCATCGCCGACGAGGTGACGAAAAAAGCCTTATCGGGAATATCCGACGAAACGTTTCAACAGGGCATGATATTCTTGCAGACCATTGTCGATTCAGCCACGAAAGAGAAAGGAAAATAACTATTTTAATCACACTAAAACAATACTATCATGACAAAAACTTTATCAACTCGCGGAATGAAGATTCTGAAGACTATTCACATTCTGCTTGGCGGCACATGGCTCGGCGGCGGACTCATCATGACATTCCTGCTCTATGTTGCACCTCCTACCGAGGCTCACGAAATGTATATGCGTTCACGCGACATCTGGCTCATCGACTACCTGATTGTCACACCTGCCGCTTTGGGCATTGTCGTCACGGCACTGATATACGGCAAATACACCAAATGGGGATTCTTCAAACACCGCTGGATAACATTGAAATGGATATTGTCTATACTGATGATTCTCTCCGGTACATTCATCATGGCACCATGCGTAGATGCCAACGTTTATCCGGAAGAACTCATAGGCACTTATTCTGCTGACTCCCCTGCATACTTGAGCAATATACACACCAATATGGTATGGGGACTGATACAGGTGGCATGCCTCATCGTGGTATTTGCATTGTCATCCATAAAGCCTAAGCTGAAGAAATAATCGGCTGATTATATCACACTTTCATTTTATATTTTCATCTTGCGGGGAAGAGCGAATCTTCTCCGCAGGCAATACTTATACTCTTTTTCAACGTCGCAAATATGAAAAAAAACATTATTATCCCTCGTGGCAATGCTTGCTGCACTGTGTGCATCGGCACAAGTGAACATTCAGTTTCATTATGATTTAGGACGCAGCATTTACCCGCAAAGCGAGTCTGACCGTCAGAATGTGACAGTCAGATTCGAGCAATTCCGCTCCGACCAACTTGGAAACATCTATTATTTCGTGAATTTCGATTTTTATAGCGCCGGAATGAAAGGTACGTATCTGGAGTTCTCGCGCGAGTTCAACCTGCGGAAAAGTCTTGCGGCTCACATAGAATACAATGGCGGAGTCACCACCGGTCACGACTCGGAATACGGCAGTCAGTATCAACATGCTCTGCTTGTAGGACCTGCCTACAATCTTCACAGTCCGGACTACCGGCGCACTTTGAGTTTCAGAGCTTTGTACAAGCAATATTTCAAGGGACATTTCAATAAGGCTTATCCCGGATTTCAGCTTACGACTGCATGGACCATGAATTTCGGGGAGCGCGACATATTCTCTTTCAGCGGATATGTGGATTTCTGGCGCAATCGAAATGCTTTTACAGGAAAGTATAATTACATAGTAATCACAGAGCCTCAATTCTGGATTAACTTCGACAGCATAAAAGGTGTACACAAGACAGGGATAAGCATCGGCACGAAACAAGAGCTGAGCAACAATCTCATTGTACCCTGCTCAGGCAGTCGCACACTTTTCTGGAATCCGTCCGTGGCTCTGAAATGGACTATGAATTAGAAATCGAGAGACACACTACCTTTCAAACAGAATGAAAAGGGGAAACAGCAGACTTTCACAATAAAACCAGCACTTTACTTCAAGAAAGAGTCGTCGAAAGAGACGGGAAGGAGCGAATGCGCGCTTTCTATGAAATAAACGGCATCTGTTCCATAAAGCATGATTCTCATGTCTTCCCCTCCCCTTTTCTCTGTTTCAATCAAAACCTGCCTGCAACTTCCACAAGGGGTAATCGGAACCGCCGTAAAAGCTCCGGAGGCATCGCGCGCGGCAATGCAGAGAGCGGATACACGGCAGGAAGGATACTGGGAGTTGGCATAGAATATGGCAGTGCGTTCAGCACACAGTCCGGAAGGATAAGCGCAGTTTTCCTGATTGCTCCCGGTCACAATCACCCCATTATCCAGCAACACGGCTGCTCCGACACTGAATTGAGAATATGGGCTGTAGCTTCTGAACGTAGCCTCTTTTGCAGATTCGACAAGACGCAGTTCCTCATCTGTAAGCTCATTCACATCTTTAACGACAACATGTACTGTGATATCAAAATCTTTCATGGCTCTGTATTTTTGCATTTTTCTGCTCAAAGTTATACTTATTGTTCGTATCTACCATGTTTTTTCTCTAAATTTGCAACATTATCACGATAAAACCATTGTGCATACGAACACAATGGCAAGTCAAGATGATAACCTGAAAAAATGCTCTTTCAAGGGAGGAACATCAACCAAGTATATACAACATTGAAAATGAATCGGAAACATTTATTGTTCTTGCTCTCGTTTGTCATGGCAAGCAATCTGCCGGCACAAGTCCGTAAGAATGAATCATACCAAAGATACATAGAGCAGTATAAAGAACTTGCCATTGAACAGATGCGCAAACATCGTATTCCGGCAAGCATCACTCTGGCACAGGGCATTCTTGAAAGCGGAGCCGGAGCCGGTCAGTTGGCATTGCGCTCAAACAACCATTTCGGAATAAAATGCGGCAGCGGATGGACAGGGAAAACGACTCGCCACAACGACGACAAACAGCAGGAATGCTTCAGGGTATATAAATCCGTCAGAGAAAGTTATGAAGACCATTCCAAATTTCTTTTGCGCGACAGATATAAACGTCTTTTTTCGCTCAATCCTCTTGACTACAAAGCATGGGCAAGAGGACTGAAGGCTTGCGGATATGCCACAAATCCTTCCTATGCAGAACGTCTGATAAGTCTGATAGACACATACCAACTTCACCGCTATGATGAAGACGAATATGGAATGCCGGAAACAAGCACCACATACGAGGATGTGTCTCTCAGCATCCATCAGATCAAGAAGAATAATGGTGTCATGTACATTGTGGCAAACGAAAACGACACATGGGATTCGGTTTCTAAAGAAATGTCCGTTTCAAAGCGCAAACTGGTCAAATATAATGAAACCACGGCTTCAATACCAATTCTTCCCGGAGACATAATTTATTTGGAGAAGAAGCGGAAGAAAGCGGACAGGAAGTTCGGCAGAAAATACTGGCACAAGATTAAAGCGGGAGAATCCATGTATTCTATCTCGCAAAGCTATGGAGTCACTGTCGCCAGTCTCTACAAAATGAACTTCAAAGATTCCGGTTATGTGCCTGTTGCCGGCGATTTATTGAAAGTCAGATAGCAAAAAGGGAAACTCCACATCGCGCTTCTTGCCGAAGTTCGTTGCCGGACGCACCAATCTCTAATAATCTTAAAATAAAAGGTTTATAAAAAGTTCGTGATTCGCAAAAACGAATAAAGAAGGCTTGGATTGAAATCTGATAATCCAAGCCTTCTTTGTTTTCCGATAAATTGTCATGAACACGATTGTTTAAATCCACTTTCCATACACAAAGCCATCATTCTGTTACTTTGTCTCAATTTCTTCCGTCATGTGAATTTCATTTCCATTCTTGTCTGTAAATTCATATTGAAGGAAGCCCAGTTTCTGGCTTGGTATCACCTTAATCCCAAATCCATATTTCAACTGCCATTTTCTATAGATAGACAATATTCCTTGAGAAATATAGGCTGAAACGTAAGGGTGTACGTAAAGTATAAATTTCTTAATTCCAAGATTATTTACAATATAGTCAATCTTGCTCTCAAGAGTGTCAGTAAAGAGATACGATGATTTTATGGAGCCGCATCCGAAACAGATCGGGCACACTTCCTCTACATTCACATCAATAGCCGGACGTACCCGCTGACGCGTAATCTGCATAAGCCCGAATTTGCTGAGCGGAAGGATATTATGCTTTGCACGGTCGTTACGCATCAACTCATTCATGCGTTCATAGAGCTTCTGTCTATGCTCTGCCGTGTCCATATCAATGAAGTCAACAACTATTATACCGCCCATATCCCTAAGACGCAGTTGTCTGGCAAGCTCTTCAGCAGCTCCCATATTGACCTCGAAAGCGTTTGCTTCCTGTCCTTCGACTCCTCGATAGCGGTTGCCGCTGTTCACATCCACCACATGCAGCGCTTCCGTATGTTCTATTATAAGATAAGCTCCTTTTTTGTAGCTGACAGTTTTTCCAAATCCAGACTTGATTTGCTTTGTGACAGAGAAGTTGTCAAATATAGGAACCTCGCCTTTATACAACTTGACAATTCCTGTACGTTCCGGTGCAATAAGAGATACATACCGCTTCACTTCATTGAAAACATCTGCATTGTTTACATAAATATTTTCGTATGAAGGATTAAACAAATCTCGCAGCATTGAAACCGTGCGTCCGGTTTCTTCATGTGCCAGCACAGGAAGACTGGCAGCTTGCTGTATTTTCACCAGACTGTCATTCCAGTTTTCAAGAAGAACAAACAGCTCGTTATTCAGTTCTGCCGCTCTTTTGCCTTCTGCCACAGTGCGCACAATTACTCCAAATTGTTTTGGCTTAATAGATTGGATGAGCTGTTTCAGGCGCGCCCTTTCTTCCTTGGACTTTATCTTCGACGATACGGACACCTTCTCATTGAAAGGAATCAACACCAAAAATCTTCCGGCAAAAGAGATTTCTCCGGTGAGACGCGGTCCTTTCGTGCTTATCGGTTCTTTTGTAATCTGTACCATCACCTCTTGTCCGAGTTCAAGCACATTCTCTATGCTTCCTTCCTTCGGCAATTCCGGTTGACGCGCCAACTTGTCCATTGCGGCAAGCTTCTTCCTGTCGCTTGCCACCTGCTTTACATACTTCTCTAAAGAGAGGAATTGTGAACCTAAATCTTGGTAATGTAAGAATGCTTCGCGTTCATGACCGACATCTACAAAGCACGCATTCAGTCCGGGCATTATTTTCTTTACCTTTCCAGCGTAAATATTGCCAACAGAATATTTGGAGTCCTGCCCGTCCTTCTGAAACTCAACCAGTTTCTGATCTTCGAGCAAGGCTATGGTAACTTCCTTTGGCTGTACGTCGATAATAAGTTCGCTTGTCATTATACTCTTTTTTGTCCTGAGAAGATAGGATTTCTCCACAGAATTGGTTCAAATAAATTACAAAAAAAAGAACAAACTATAAAGCAGAAAATCTCCATGTTTAGAGTATGCTCTAAAAGTTTGTTCTTAGTTTCTTCGTCTGAGAAAGACGATAGAATGAGAGCTGAAACTCCTGCTTCCGTCAGTACTCCTTTTATTGTCGTTAGACATAACAGGAGCCTTGAAACTTTATTTGCTCTTATGACGATTCTTTCTCAGTCTTTTCTTACGTTTGTGCGTAGAAATCTTGTGTCTTTTCTTTTTCTTACCGTTTGGCATAGTTTTTTGATTTTAGAAAGTTTATAATTTTGTTTATTTGTATTCCTTTTACTTCTGAAGAGAATTTACAAATGTCTTTGCAGGCTTGAATGCTGGGATGTTATGCTCAGGGATAATCAAAGTGGTATTCTTTGAAATATTTCTGGCAGTCTTCTGAGCTCTTTTCTTCACAATGAAGCTTCCGAAACCGCGGAGGTAAACGTTCTCTTCATTTGCCAAAGATATTTTTACAGCATCCATGAATGCTTCAACTGTTGTGAGCACATTTTGTTTATCAATACCGGTGTTCTTTGAAATCTCGTTTACGATGTCTGCTTTAGTCATTGTAGTTTATGAGTTTTTATTATTAATTTTTTCTGTTTCACAGGATTATGACGACACTGTATCGTCATTCGGGGTGCAAATATAGTATTTTATTCGCACTCATAAAAATATTTCAAACGTAAAAAAGTGAAAAAGGACGCATTAAGTTCTGTTTTTCCAATGCCACCAAACTTTTTTCCTCATGAAGTTAATACAAGCAACATCTTTTATTGAAACAGCTTGAAAATTAATCTCCTATAAAAAGGGCAAAAAAAGGAACCGGTGTTTTCACCGGTTCCATCTTTCCATATACAGCTGTCACAGACCGCTGCAAGCTTCTTATTTACAAAGAAAGAGTGTATTACTTCTTGAAGAATCTGTTGAACAATCCCTGGAAGCCTGCGCCATGACGTGCCTCATCCTTTGCCATCTCATGAACTGTATCATGAATAGCATCAAGTCCGAGCTGCTTTGCCTTCTTTGCAATCTCCATCTTGCCGGCACATGAACCTTCCTCAGCCATCATACGCTTTTCCACGTTTGTCTTTGTATCCCATACAACTTCACCAAGAAGCTCTGCAAACTTAGCTGCATGTTCTGCCTCTTCCCAAGCATAGCGCTTGAAAGCCTCAGCTACTTCAGGATAGCCTTCACGGTCAGCCTGACGAGACATTGCAAGATACATGCCCACTTCAGTACATTCACCCATGAAGTGATCTTTCAGTCCCTGAAGAACAAATGCACCGTCCTCATTCTGAGGAATGTCCTTTGCTACACCAAGAACATGTTCTGTTACAAAATTCAATCCTGCATTTTCCTCAGCAAGCTTAAACTTGCTTCCCGGAACACCACACTGCGGGCACTTCTCTGGTGCTGTCTCTCCCTCATGTACATATCCGCACACAGGGCAAATCCATTTCTTTGCCATAAAATCTTTGTTTTTAAAATTATTAATGTAAACCTATATCTGTCATTACTAATATAACCTGCATCTATCGGTTTTGATTTTTTATTTTCTCTTCTCAATCAAGCCCGTGCCAGTCCGTCCTTTCTACTGAGGCGAACTACTTTCGTCGGTTTCTCTCTTGGACATACACTCACGGCATACACCTTTATAATATAGGTGCACTTCCGTGACCATATTCCCGTCACAATCGAATCCACCGGCAGAAAGTTCCGTCAACGGAACATCAATTATCCGTCCACACTCTTTGCAGAAGAAATGCCCGTGAGGAGTTGTATCGCCATCCACACACACATTCCTGTCGTCAATTCCCAATGTATTCACAAGTCCGTGCTCGGAAAACAGCTTCACCACATTATACACTGTGGTACGAGACAGTGTAGGAACTTCAGAAACAAGAGCCTGATAAATATCATCCACTGTGGGGTGTGTGTACTGCTTCATAAGATATTCCAAAATCGCCACACGCGGTTTTGTAATCCCTATACCACAGTCTTTCAATTTCTGCCGCACATCCATATATCCAATATCTGATATTATTTATTTTACAGTGCAAATATATATTTTTTTGGATTGCCGCCCAAAAAAGAAACAAGAAAAATTTGTAATAATTACAATTTTTCGGACAGAAAGCCTATTCGGCAAAGCGAAATCACAAACCGACCTTATATTTATATACAATCTTCATGAAACCGTCAAAACACACCTTGTCAATACGAGTCGAATAAAAATGAGAAATGAACCGTGCATTACGCGGGGCATGTTTAAAGAAAAAGTTTCTCAGACAACGTATTTCAAGCCAATGCTGATATTGACCGCCATTCCGAATCATCCGCACAAGGCATGAGCTTCTTTTCCGATATTCTTTACATACATCCTTAGCAGACTTGTCAGACACTGCTGCAATGGATTCAGCAGCATACCATCCACTCTGCATGGCATAATATATGCCCTCTCCTGTCAGCGGCTCAACAAAACCTCCGGCATCCCCCACAAAAAGAACGGAATCGTACGCCGGATTAGACATGACATTTCCAAACGGCAGCATAGCTCCCCGAAGCGGATATTTTTCCAGATTCCTTACTCCAAGACGGCGCATAAAATCAAGCATGGCGGCATTGACATCAAAATCTCTGCCGGGCAGCTTCACCAAACCAATACATACTTTCTCCCCTTTCGAGAACACCCAAGCATAGCTGTCCGGTACTATATCAAAAAATATATTGACTCCTTCGAAATCAAAATCGCAGCGTTCTACATTCACTTCAAGGCAAAGCGAACTTGTTTCCTTGCGTACAAATCCGGTAGCCGGTTCATTAGCCAGAAGATGTTCCACCCTACTGTTCGCCCCGTCAGCAGCAACTATATATTCATACCGGACACAACGTCCGTCCGCAAGAACCGCACGTCTGCTTCCGAAATCAATATCCTTCACCCCCTCCCCTTCATACAACAAGCCTCCAATAGACTTATAGTATTCAATGAGACAAGCGTCGAAAGCCCGGCGGTCAACCAGCGTGATATTGTCGTATGGCATACAATCCACCAGCTTCTCCATACCGTTCCACAGCACAAAACGCTGTTCTCTGCTCATGACCGATTCTTCCATGACATGACGATACGCATCGCCGCCAAGCAGATTCCGCAAACATTCCTGCGACTTTCCCGTAAACAGACCTGCACAAAGTTTAGTACGCGGAAAAACAGCCTTGTCTATGATGCAGCAGTCTATGCCCATCTTCTGCAACGCAATACCACAACAAGAACCGGAGGGACCGCCCCCGACAATAAGCACTTTTGTTTTCAAACATTCCGTATCTGTCACTGCCATATTCAAACTTACACTAAATAAATGTTTATCAGCCGGAGACCGCACAAAACCTCTCCGTCAGTCCGCAAACCTATTTCATATTGTTATCCCATAATTCAATTTCAGAGTATCCATCACAAAAATACTCCGCAAATGAGCCACGTAGGGAAACGCACCGAGCTTATTAAGAATAAACTCCTGATAATTGCGCATACTCGACACGCATATCTTCAGCAAGTAATCCCCGTCACCGCTGATGTTATAACATTCCGTCACCTCGCCCCACCGCGACACCACAGCGGCAAAGTCCGAAGCTATCTCGCGGTTTATCTGTTTCATGCTGACATTACAGAAAACCATAAACCCACGGTCGAGCCTTCCGGCATCAAGAACGGCTATGTATTTTGATATGAACCCCATTCTTTCAAGCCGCTTCTGCCGCTCAAATGTCGGAGTAGTCGAAAGATGTATTTTAAGCGCAAGCTCTTTAGTCGTCAACCGACAGTTCTCCTGCAAAATTCGAAGGATACGAATATCCGTCTCATCAAGCTCCTGTATGCCGTTTTCCATCACAATCTTCACGAAATAAAAAAAGAACAGGAATAAAACCAATTGTTTCAATCCCGAACAAATGCGGAACAAGAGCCGGAAAGCAGAAGTCTCTGCTTCCCGACTCTTAACCCGCTTCTCTTAAACTCACTTCTTCAAAATTGTCTTGACAGCCTCAAGCATTCCCAACTGCTGTATCTTGTCAAGGTCTTCTTTCACAAGCGATGTGAGTCCCGGAATGTGGTTAAGGTTCTCATGCCATATATTCTCCGCAGCAAGAACCCCTTCTGCCACCTTCTGAGTATCACCCGTAGCCCAAAGGTCGGTCAGCAGCTGCATAATCTCCGGAGCATCATTAGGGACAATCTCTGCACCGTCGGCACGTGTTCCTCCCTTATAATAGGTAATGATGGCAGCAAGTCCGAACACAAGTCCCTGTGGCAATTCGCCTTTACGCTCCAGATAGGTCTTGACTCCCGGCAGGTCGCGTGTCTCGTATTTCGGGAACGAGTTGAGCATGATGCTCGTCACCTGATGGTCAACGTATGGATTGTTGAAACGTTCAATCACATCCGCAGCAAACTTGCGAAGTTCATCCATCGGCAGATTCAGAGTTTCCATAAGCTCTTCAAACTGCACCTTATATATATATTTGCCCACCACAGGATGGTTACATGCGTCGCGCACAATGTCAATGCCCGAAAGATAAGCCACAGGCGAAAGCACCGTGTGAGGGCCGTTGAGCAGAGTCACCTTGCGCTCATGATACGGCTTCTCCGAAGGTGCGATGAGCACATTAAGCCCCGCCTTGTCTGCCGGGAACTCCTTCTTCAATGCAGCTATCGACATGTTCTCCGGTTTCTCTATAACCCACAGATGGAATATCTCTCCCTGCACCACAAGATTGTCGGCATAACAAATCTTCTTCTGAATCTGTGCAATCTCCTTGCGCGGGAATCCCGGGACAATGCGATCGACAAGCGTTGCGCACACATAGCAATACTTCGTGAACCAGTTCTTGAACTTCTCATATTCATCTCCCATGTCGTCCTTCCACAGCTCGATATACTGGTAGATACACTCTTTCAGATGGTGTCCGTTCAAGAAAATCAATTCACAAGGCATGATGATGAGTCCTTTCGTCTTGTCGCCCTTGAACGTCCGAAAACGGCGGAACAGCAACTGGGTAAGCTTGCCCGGATAAGAAGATGCCGGAGCATCAGTGAACTTGCACGAAGGGTCAAACGCGATGCCGGCCTCTGTCGTATTGCTTATCACAAAACGAATTTCCGGCTGGTCTGCAAGCGACATGAACGCTTGATTCTGAGTATAAGGATTAAGCGCACGACTGATACAGTCGATACGTGTCAAGGTGTTGACCGCCTCGCCATTAAGACGTCCTTGCAGATTCACATGGTACAGTCCGTCCTGTCCGTTAAGCCAGTCCACCATACCTTTTTCTATCGGCTGCACCACCACCACACTCGAGTTGAAGTCTGTACGCTGATTCATATTGTAGATAATCCAGTCAACAAAGCAACGAAGGAAGTTACCTTCGCCAAACTGAATAATTCTCTCCGGTGCACAGCTCTTTGGTGCTGTGCGTTTGTTCAATGCTTTCACAGTTTTGTATTTTTGTTAGAAGTTATGTTATTTACAAGTCCTAAGAGCAGCAGGCAGACCGGCAATGACCGAACTTTCACGGTCGGACATGTCAGTTTAAATTTTCACAGCCATATACCTCCACTCGTTCACATGCAAAAGTAGCACTAAAATCAGACAAGCAGAAATAAAATGTATTTTTTTTTGCAGACCGACAGTCGATAAACAACATATTCACATTATTTGGATGTATTCAACAACATCCTTCCGCAATATGAAGAATCTGTCAAAAGTCCCACAAAAGCATCAAAACATGACATTAATCAATTTCGCCATTTTGACAAAATGATATTTTCGCCCAAAATGAAAATTTAACATTTGGAGCC
>JAJPZU010000245.1 GCA_021204165.1 Prevotellaceae bacterium | reverse complement strand
TTGGGTGTCAGTGCTATACATCCGCATCATAGTCTTTTCAAGCTATGGTATATAGACTCCTCCCCTAAGTTAGGGGAGGTGGCGCGATAGCGACGGAGGAGTCTGTGAACACAACTTGCTAAATATACATGAGGAGGAGTCTGTGAACACAACCACTAAATATACACAGAAGAATCTGTAAAAAAGTTGGAATCAAACAAAAAGCTGTTCCAACTCTATTTCAACAACTTGGCAGCAGGCGACTTCAATTGCTTCAATCCTTTTGCCACACTTTTTGCATTCAGACGCGCACCGGCAAGCGAAGTATGGGTATGGTCATGATTGAACATGGCTGCCGACTTGTCCTTGCCCAGCTTGTCGAGCGCATCGGCTGTGATGTTGTGGAGGTCGAGAAAGGCCACCCCGGTTTCTTCTGCCACCTGCCTGTACCAGCGTCCGTAGCTGTCGTTTCTACGCTCCACATATTCCTTGCTTTCTTTTTCGCCGTGGACAGCCTTCCCCTTGTGCCACTCGTTGCGCGGAGTGAGAGAGACAAGCACAGGAGTTCCTCCCTTCTCTCGTACATCCTGTATGAACTTCTTGAGATACCATCCGAAAGAGTATATGACCTTGTACTGACCGTTGGACTCAAGTTTATAGACATGGCATGTGTCATCAGCAGTAGCAATGACCCCACGTTCCTTTTTCTTGTCTATGTCGCCTATATCGTTATGTCCGAACTGGATAAGCACATAGTCACCCGGCTCTATGGAGTTATACACCTCGTCCCAGCGGTTCTCTTCAAGGTAAGTGCGTGTGGAGCGTCCGGCCTTTGCCGCATTGACCACTGTACATTTTTTGTCGTCGAACACCGTATATGCCTGACTTCCCCAGCCCCACATACCGTCCTCGTCCTTGTCTGCATTCTTCACCGTAGAATCGCCGGTGAGGAAGACTACAGGAAGCCCTTCCTTTCTGTCTGCATCGCAGCGTTTAGGCTGAATCATATCAAGACGGATGAAAGACAGCAGTTCCAGCAACTGCGGGTGGAGAGAGGCAGCAATGCCTTCGGCAGCAGAAGCCGCATTCATCTTTGCTCCGAACTCCGACGAATGGATTTTGTCGCCAAAGAAGTGATAGTTTGTTTTCCAGCGTCCGTAGCTTTCGAGTTTCTTTGCAGAAATGTCGTTGAGGTCGATGCAAGCCACATTCTCAGCCTCCGCAACAGCCTTTATCCAAGGTGTGAAGGTGGTGAGCTTGCGCTGAATCTTCGTGGTGTCATCTGCCTCATAGTCATTGCGTGGAGTAAGCGTGAACAGGATTGGTGTAGCTCCTACCCTGCGCACATCGGCAATGAACCTACGCAGATAACCGCCGAAAGTATAGACTGTGTCCACAGCTCCGGTCTCTTTTATTGTAACAATAATAGAGTCGTCGGCAAGAGGCGACTTGCCATCATGACCTTTATAGCTTGCACGGGCACGCCCGGAATCGAGAGGCCCGTTGTCGTTATGTCCGAGTTCGAGCACCACATAGTCGCCTTTCCTTATTCCTTTGAGCACATCCTTCCAGAGGAAATTGTAGAATGTACGTGGACTTGTGCCACCGAGCGCATGGTTTTCCACGGTAATCTTGTTTTCATCGAAAAAGTTGTGGGCGAAATATCCCCATCCCCACTGACCGTTATTTCCATTGCCGAGAGCACCGTTCCTCATTGTGGAGTTTCCCACAAGAAACAAAACCGGATTGTCCCCTTTGCGACTTGAACCGCTCACAGGGCGCACTTGGTTAGCCTTGGCAAGGCTGTCGAGCGTGACATCACGCACTCCGTTGACATCTTTCATACCTTCAAGACTGCCGCCGTTGTTTTGTGCTGCCACGGTGCCGACCATCATCACCGAAGCCAATAAAAGTGAAAGTTTTCTCATCTTTGTATGTTAGTATTAGTTGTTATTGTTAATTCAGCATCTCATGTCTCTATATGCACCTGCAAACTTACAAATTTTAGATGAATAGGAAAGAAAAGCAGACGATAAATTTAACACTCTTATAAAAGTTGCACATTTATTCTTTATGTATGCAACTTTTTCACTTTATGCAATGAAGTTTTAATTCTTTTACCTATATTTGTGCGCATATAACAACAAAATGAGCAATCATGCACCAAGAAATAACCAACGAAACTTCACTGCTTAAATTAGTGGGGAACGCTATCAGAAAAGCATGGGAACGAAAAGCATTCACCGACTACGGTACTGACGAATCATACACCTACCAAGATGTGGCACGAGAGATAAAGCAGATGCACATAGCATTTGAACTCGCCGGACTAAAGAAAGGTGACAGAATAGCACTGTGTGACAAGAACAGCAGCCGGTGGGCAATTTCCTTCCTGTCGATTCTGACCTATGGCGCAGTGGCAGTACCTATATTATACGACTTCAGCGGTGAACAGATAGACAATATCTTTGCACACTCTGAAGCCAAACTGATGATATGCAGCAAATCCGTCTATGACAGGTCAAAAACCATAGACCGTCAATGTATGATCAATATCATGACATATCGTTCCTTCCCCTGTGTATCGCCGACTCTATACTCCTTTGCCGATGTAGAAAAAGTGATGGCAGAGAGGTATCCGGAGGGAATAAGGAAAGAAGACATAAGTTTCGGCATCGAAAATCCGGAAGAAATGGCACTTCTCAGCTACACATCCGGCTCGACGGGGAAATCGAAAGGGGTCATGCTGCCTTATCGCTCATTGTGGTCTAATGTCCTGTTCGCAGACGAGAGACTCGGATTAGACTTTTTCAGCCGCACACTGTCTCTGCTGCCAATGGCACACATGTACGGTTTCTCCTTTGAGTTCATGTATGAAGTGTGCCTCGGATGCCACCTTCATTTCCTGACCAAAGTGCCAAGCCCCAACATCATTCTTGAAGCTCTCGCCAATGTGCGACCGTCCATTATCATCGCCGTACCGCTGATTATTGAGAAGGTGGTGAAGGGAAGAATATTCCCGATGCTCCAAAAACGAAAACTACGGCACATTCTGAAAATGCCGATTCTGCGCGAATTAGTGTATCGTACAATACGCAAACGACTGCAAAAAGCTTTCGGAGGTGAGTTCTATGAGATTGTTATTGGAGGTGCATCGTTCAGCAGAGAAGTTGAAGAATTTCTCAAACGCATAAAATTCCCGTTCACTGTCGGATATGGCATGACTGAATGCGGTCCGATTATTTGTTATGAGGACTGGAAGAAATTTGCTGCCGGCTCATGCGGAAAAGGAGTGCAACGCATGGAGGTTAAAATACTGAGCAAAGACCCGGAACGTATTCCGGGAGAAATCATTTGCAGAGGAACCAACGTAATGCTCGGATACTACAAAAACGAGGAGGCAACACGCGAAGCCATTGATGCAGACGGATGGCTGCACACGGGAGACCTCGCGACAATTGACTCTGAAGGCAATGTATTCATCCGGGGAAGAAAGAAGAACATGCTTCTTGGTGCAAACGGACAGAATATCTATCCGGAGGAGATTGAAGATAAGATTATGGCTCTGGCACTCGTCGATGAATGTCTGGTGGTACAAAGAGGAGAAAAACTGACGGCTTTGATGTATGTTTCTGACACGACACTGGAACATCACGGAATGACACGTGACATGTACAATGCTTCGCTTGAACAGTATCGCCGCCGCATCAATGCCAATCTTCCACGGTTCGCCATGCTGTCCAGCATGGAATCACGCACCGAAGAATTTGAAAAGACTCCCAAAAAGAACATCAAGCGTTTTCTGTATGAATAAACTCCCTTGAATATATCCCAAGGAAGCAGCATAACTGATATAAAAGAAAAGGCGATATATAAAAATATAGAATGCACAAAAAAAGTTTTTCATTTCACTTTTTAAAGTGCATTCTATTTTATTGAAAAATCTTTTTTCGCATAGCCTCAAGTTGGTATAGCTTAATTTTTTAGCAGTATAAAATCATAACCTTTTCGATCATGAAGACAATGCACAAATCGAATATTGTGTTGTAAACAATCTGCATTCCTGACGTGAATTGTTCTTTCGTTACTCTCAAAATTTTCTTTTCGAGAATCTGTTGCTTATATTTTCATATTTTTTCAATCTGCATTCAGATAGAGAAAGCATCATCATGCCTTATCTGTATGCGACATGCATTATCATAATGAATAACACAAAGCCGGGTAGATATATTGCTGTGTCTGAAATTTCATGGTTTACAGAAAAACGTCCAGACGATATAGATGATTTTTGAATGCATGGTTATCAGGATATTGCATTATTCCAGCCAGACAAAGATTTTGAGACCTATACAGACATTTTTCTAAAGCACTCTTTGTAGTTTTTTTAGTTTTTTGCTAACTTCGCGATTGCTTATCCACACCGAACCATTATCGCAAAATGAATGGAACGGATAAAGGATGGGCGCATACATATGTAAAAGGCGTTACTGACGCTTTGGTTTTGACGGTTCAAGAATTCTCGCAAAATTCATTCAGTTTGTCAAAAACAAAGCAACAAGGATGCCACGTAGGTGTATTGTATACCGCTGACAATGGTTTTGCCACTCTTTTGGAGTGGCAAAACTCAAAGTCTACATATATAAATACATCAGCGTGGGGTTTCTGCGTTGCTCGTTTCGACAAACTGGGCAATGCGAGAAGCCTTTGAATCGTGGAACGAGTGACAGGCAGACTCCACGTTTTTGCGTATATGTGCTACACACTGTTAATCCGCCATAAGGGAGTCGTGGCAACACACACACAAAAACCAATGAAAAAAACATTTGCATTGCTACCTCCTCTTTTTGTATTGCCTTTCTTATCATTACAAGCACAAAGAAAAACGGTAGTAGTTGAAACACCAACAACAGAGGTCAAAGATGACGAATTGGTGTTAAAACGTAAAGTTGCAATCGGATGTTTCTCTAATGAAACCCAATATGCAAAGGGGCTATTTTATGACAAAGAGAACGACCCGATGGGAAAACAAGCCCTTGACATCCTTTCTGCAAAGCTTGCAGCGTCAGGAAAGTTCATGCTGTTGGAAAGAAGTGATTTAGCTTCTTTATTAGAAGAATGTCAGAAAAATAGTGGAGGGGCTGCTACCATTGGCGCAGACTATATGATTATTGGTTCAATTACGGAATTCGGCCGAAAAAATACAGGAAAGAACGGAGTGTTTTCTTCACAAAAAAACACAGACAGTCGATGCAGCTGTTGCAATCAGACTTGTCGATGTGTCATCTGGACTCATCATATATTCAGATGAAGCCAAAGGTTCAGCAGAACTTACGACTAAAACCACTATGGGGGTAGGAGGCTCTTCCAGTTATGATGCGACTCTAAGTGACAAAGCCATTTCCGAGGCTATCGGACAATTAGTTGAAAATATAATCAACAAATGCACAAACAGTCCGTGGAAGACCTATATTATATCTCGTGATGCCGATGCAACACTTATTGCTGGCGGAAACAGCCAAGGAATAAAACCCGGAATGATCTTTTCCGTTAAAACAAAAGGCAAGAAGGTAAAGAATCCACAAACAGGTATAATAATAAATCTCCCCGGAAAAGATGTGGGAACTGCAACAATTGTAGAATGTGGTGGTGAGACTCCGGAAACTGAGTATTCTTTTATCAACCTCACAACGACCGAGGAGATTAATGACAGCAATATGAACAATTACATTATTGAGCAAATGAGATGAAAACATTAAAACAAAACTTATCAGGCATTATAAGCGCGTCAATTTTCGTGCTTACGTTGTTTAGTTGTCGCGCTAATCTTCCTGTTGCACAGCAAAGTGGAAAAGAAGACATATCGTACCTACTTTTCGTTAGTCAAAAAGAGTTTCAGAATAAAACAGTACAAGTCACAATAGACAATAGTACTACTTTCGAGGCCAAGGTGGTCTCTGCAAAGAAATCCAATCGCCGTGGACAGCAATATGGCATAACGATAGGAACAAAAAACATAAAGGTCACCTATGAGGGACAAACCCTTTATCAGAAAAAAATATTTTTATCAACTCAAGAAGTAAAACAAATAATATTACCATAATGAATAAAATTTTTCTTGCAATTGCCACTGTACTGACTTTAGCATCATGTGTATCTACAAAGACCTTGTATTCGTGGTATGATTACGAAGATACCGTCTATGAATACAACAAGGAACCAACAGACAAAAATAAGGAAGCAATGATGAAAACACTCCTCAAAATGTCAGAGAGACAGAAAGGTACAAGAGGGTCTGTTCCTCCGGGATTCTATGCAGAGTATGGCTATACCATTTATAAGAGCGGCAAAAAAGAGGAGGGTATAAAGCTTTTAAAAGAAGAAATTAGGTTGTATCCTGAATCTAAGACTTATATAGAACGTATCATAAATCAATTGGAAAAATGAAAAAGACAAACTTACTTTTGATGACAATAATCGCTGTATTTGCAGTTTCATGTTCATCCACCAAGACTCTTTCAGAGCAATATCCCGCCATGTACGAGGAACGTCCTCTAACAATTGCCGTAATGCCTCCCATTAATCAAACAACACATGCAGAAGCCAAGGATTATTTCTATTCCACTATGTACATGCCTTTATGTGAGAAGGGATATTATGTTTATTCTCCCCTTCTAACAATGGAGATGTATCAAACAGAAAGTGCATATGATGCAGAACAATTCATAGAAGGAGACCTTTCAGCCTTCAATCGGATTCTCGGTGCCGATGCCGCAATGTTCACAACGATAAAATCTTGGAAGCGTAATAATATTGGGGGCAAGCTAACTGTAGGGGTAGAGTATGTCCTCCGTTCCACAAAAACGGGAGAAACCTTATATAAACGAGAAGGATTAATCAATGTTGACACAAGTATTAGTTCTAGTGGTGGAGGTGCTCTTGGAGCATTAATCAATCTTGCAGCAACAGCTATTAGTACCGCTGCCACAGATAAAGTTGTAGCAGGTCGGAAATGTAATGCTTTTGTTCTCTCCGACCTTCCTGCTGGAAAATATTCATATTTATACGATAAAGACCAAAAGAATCCTGCAGGGAAAGCCTATATAAAGGCTACTGTTAAATAGTAACCATCCGAAACAGAAGTGCCCCAAAAGTTTAAATCAAACTTTTGGGACACCTTTGTTTATCAGATTGTTCAGTTTCGCACACGTATCTTCCAAACATCTCCCACACGAACCATCTTCTGTGAATTTACCTCCGAAAGACCGTCAGCAAACTTTATTTCGTAATACAACGTAATGACAGAGTCCGATTCCTGTTTTGCATCGATAATCTCACAAGAAGAGACATAACCTTTCAACGTATCCTGCCTCTCTTGATGCTGCCGAAGCACATAAAGCAAGACTTTCTGCTGTTCACGGCTCATGTCCTCTCCAAAATCTACAGACGACACATATTTGCCATAATTATGGGAATAAAGAGAATCAAGAGCCTCCGCAAGAACCTTCTTCGCAGAATCAACCGGATTCACAGTTTCTTCTCTACACGCACATGCCAGAAATAGCAGGAAACACAAAAGGAGTATATTCTTCATAAAAGCAGTCACAAGCCGTATTTTATTTCTGACGTATATATATATTTATGGGTGTTCCACAGAAATTCCAATGTTCGCGAATCTGATTCTCAAGGAAACGCTTGTATGGATCTTTGACATACTGCGGCAGATTAGCATAGAACACAAAAGAAGGAACTCTTGTTTCAGGAATCTGCATACAATATTTAATCTTTATATATTTGCCTTTGATTGAAGGAGGAGGAGTAGCCTCTATTATAGGCAACATGATTTCATTCAGCTTTGCAGTAGAGACCTTGTTAGTCCTACTCTCATAAACCTTCTTCGCCTCTTCCAAGACCCTGAAGATACGCTGCTTTGTCACAGCAGAAGCAAAAATGATGGTAAAATCAGTGAAAGGGGCAAAACGTTCACGAATGGCATTCTCAAAGAACTTTATCGCAGCATTGCTTTTATTTTCTGCAAGATCCCATTTATTCACTACTACCACAAGCCCTTTCTGGTTCTTCTGTATAATCTGGAAAATATTCACATCCTGTCCTTCTATACCACGAGTAGCGTCAATCATAAGTACACATACATCCGAATTTTCAATGGCACGTATAGAACGCATGACAGAATAATACTCAAGATTCTCATTCACCTTGTTCTTTTTTCTTATTCCGGCTGTATCGACAAGATAGAAATTGAATCCGAATTTATCATATTTTGTATAGATAGAGTCGCGTGTCGTACCTGCGATATCAGTCACCACATTGCGGGAATCGTCAAGAAACGCATTTATAATTGATGATTTTCCTGCATTAGGCCTTCCAACAACAGCTATACGCGGAATATCCTCTTCTATTACATCCGACATCGCTTTTGTAAAGCTTGCAACCACTGCATCCAACAAATCACCGGTTCCGCTACCGCTGATTGCAGATATACACATAGGTTCGCCCAAGCCGAGGCTGTAAAATTCAGCACTGTCATAACGAAGCTCATTAGAATCAGTCTTATTACAGCATAAAATAGTAGGAACAGAAGAACGACGAAGAATATTTGCCACAGCCATATCAAGATCAGTCACACCAGTCTTAATATCTACAAGAAAAAGTATAACATCGCATTCTTCAATCGCAATAAGCACCTGCTTGCGAATCTCTTCTTCAAAAATATCGTCAGAGTTTACAACCCAACCACCTGTATCAACAACAGAAAACTCCTTATTTCCCCACTCACATTTTCCGTACTGACGGTCACGCGTTGTACCAGCCTCGTCACTGACAATAGCATGACGAGTCTGTGTGAGCCTATTGAAAAGTGTGGACTTTCCCACATTCGGACGTCCTACAATTGCAACTAAATTTCCCATAAATCTTTAATTCTTTTCTTTATGTTTCTACTTTTTTCATCAAAAAGTCCGGAAACAAATTATCATTCAGGATTATATCCAAACAAATTCAATTCTCTATCAGAATTTCTCCAATCTTTATCAACTTTCACAAAAGTTTCAAGATAGATGGACTTCCCAAAAAATTTCTCCAATGCCTTGCGTGCTTCTGTGGCAACTTTTTTCAATGCACGGCCTCCATGTCCTATAATAATACCCTTCTGAGTATCACGTTCCACATAAATAACAGCATTTATATGAATATGATGATTGTCCTCTTCAAAAGCTTCAACACCAACTTCAACAGAATAAGGTATCTCCTTGTCGTAATAAAGAAGAATCTTTTCGCGTATTATTTCACTTACAAAAAAGCGCGCCGGCTTATCTGTCAATTGTTCCTTATCAAAGTAAGGCGGACATTCAGGCAACAAATCTTTTATACGCTTTAATATAGGCTCTACATTAAACTTTGCCAATGCTGAAACTGGTATTATTTCAGCGGAAGGCAATGTGGTATGCCATTCTTCAACAAGCTCTATCAGCTTCTTTTCATCAATAAGGTCAATCTTATTGATGAGCACAAGAACGGGAACTGTCATCTTGGCAACTTTCTGCAAGAAACCACTATTCTTGTCAACCTTCTCTATTGGGTCCGTCACGTAGAGAAGCACATCTGCGTCATTGAGAGCACTCTCTGAAAAAGCAAGCATTGATTTCTGAAGTTTATAATTCGGTTTCAATACTCCGGGAGTATCGGAAAACACTATTTGTACTTCATCATCATTAATAATTCCCATTATACGATGACGAGTGGTCTGCGCCTTAAATGTAGCGATAGAAATACGTTCACCAACAAAAAGGTTCATAAGAGTGGATTTACCAACATTTGGGTTACCAACAATATTCACGAATCCAGACTTGTGCATAAACTCTATAATTTGATTATATTAAAAAAACGCACCGTTACAGGCGATGCGTCTTCCATTATTGATTAATAATAAATACAAACGAAAATTATTTGCAGAACTTATCACCATCATAGCCCCATTTCATGTATGAAGCTCCCCATGAGAACCCTGCACCAAAGGCTGTAAAAATGAGATTGTCTCCTTTTTTCAACTTCGGCTCATATTCCCAAAGGCAAAGTGGCAAAGTTCCACCAGATGTGTTTGCCATGTGTTCGATGTTTATCATCACGTGACTTTCATCAACACCAATCCTACGTGCTACCGCAGTCTCAATTCTGACATTTGCCTGATGAGGAACAATCCATGCAATATCTTCCTTTGTCAGATTATTACGCTTTGCAATAGTCTCAACAGCATCTGACATTTTCGTTACCGCATGTTTAAATACCGTACGTCCTTCCTGATAAACAAAGTGCATACGCTTGTCAACCGTTTCATGTGAAGGCATACATGCAGAACCTCCTGCTGCCATGTGAAGATGCTCATACCCCTTACCGTCAGTACGCAAATAACTGTCTATAAGTCCGTATTCTTCTGTCGTAGCCTCCATCATAACACATGCTGCGCCATCACCAAAAATAGGACATGTAGTACGATCCTCATAATTTGTCATAGATGACATGCAGTCACCTCCACAAACAATAATACGTTTATGACGTCCCGAAGTAATCATGCCAGCACCAACTTCCATTGCATACAAGAAACCTGCACATGCAGCTTCCATGTCAAAGCCAAAACAATTCTTCAAATCGAGATTGCCTATTACGAGTGAAGCTGTAGATGGAAAATGATAATCCGGAGTAGTCGTAGCAACAACAAGTGCCTCTATTGTATCAGGGTCAACCTGTGTCTTATCAAGTAACTGTTTTACAGCCTTTGTCATCATATAAGAAGTTCCTACTCCTTCTTCCGGCTTTAAAATATGGCGCGTCTTGACACCAATACGCTCCATTATCCACTCATCAGAAGTGTCCACAATTCTTGACATCTCTTCATTATCAAGAATATAACTTGGAACAAAACCTCCTACACCTGTAATAACAGCATTTATTTTTTCCATAGATTTAAAATAAAAATTAGCCAGAGAATACTTATTAAAAGAATTCTCCGACTATTTGTTTATTAAATTGCAGCCTCTTTTTCTATTGCAACCTTACCTCTGTAATATCCACAAGCCGAACATACAGTGTGATACACATAGAATTCTCCACAATTTGGGCATATCGCCAATGTTGGAGCAACTGCACCGTCATGAGTTCTTCTCTTACGAGTCCTTGTCTTTGACTGTCTTCTTTTAGGATGTGCCATTTTACTACTTTTTTAATTTATAACTATTTATCTTTTTCTCTATATATCTTATATCAATCTCAATAATTTATTATATAAATCACAAGTCTTCACTTTCAATGTCTTTCTGATACTTTTTAAGCACAGAGATCATTTCAGAATCACACTCATCGTCTTTATGAACACATTTAACAGGTAAACTGAGAGTTATAAATTCATATATATATGATGACAAATCAAGTTCACCATCATTTGAATCAACTGTCACACAGTCACCATCATCAGAATATGAAGTACCTAATTTAGCTACAAGCATATCTGTCGTATCAATCATCATCTCAACATCAGCCAAACAACGGTCACACGGTGTTATAACTTTTCCCACAGAATGAATAGAGAACCTAAACAAACTTCCAGAATACTCACATGTGACCACAGTGTGAATATCACCACGAGAAATTACACCTCCAAATTGTTCAAAAAAAGAATCACCTATCACAAATTCATAAGACGAGCCTACAATCCGTGAGTCAGTTAAATCTATAATATAATTTTCCATCTTATCCATTCAAGGTGCAAAGATACAAATTAATTAAAATCAAAGCATTATTTAATGCCTGCTTTTTTTAGTCGGGGGCATAAAAAGCACCTCACGGGCCTCCCTTCCGCCCTGTCCTCCCAAAAAGTTGAGTCCCCCCTCCCGCCCTGTTCGGGCCGGAGGGG
>JAJPZU010000166.1 GCA_021204165.1 Prevotellaceae bacterium | reverse complement strand
GTTCAGAATATTTATAATGAAAAAGAGGCATTGACTATCACAGAAGATGCAGCCACATGATATTTTCCGTACGCAACACCTATTTTGAATTTCTTTATAGCCAGACCTCCTCCAAGCGAGAAGCCTGCCCAGTGGCTGCTGTCGTTCACTTTCATTTCGTATGCGCGACGAAAGTTGTAGCCGACAGCAATCCATGTGGATGAAGAAGGAAATATGTCTGCTCCTAACGAAAGATGATTAATGAAGCGTTTCCCAAAGCTTTGTTCTTCGCCCGATGAATTATAGAAATAATCCTTGCTCCAATGCGTCAGGTCTGAGAATGTCAAAGATACCCGTATGGGTGCATTGGCGAAATCCTTGCTTATTCCAAATGCAAGATTAAACGGCAGGCTCTCTGATTCTTCCTGCAAAGCATCTACCTGTCCGCCAAGATTTTGTGCAACAAGTCCCAATGAGAATCCTCTGTCTTCATCGAAATAGTTTATTCCGAGGTCAACTCCCAGACCGACGGAAGAAAAGTCTCCGTAGTTGGAAAGAAGTATTTTGCCTGTTACAGCACCGGACCATCTGTCGTTGAATAAGTAAGCGTATGTTCCCTGCAAACCTATATCGCTTGCAGAAAACGTACCGCTTTCTTCGCCTTCAGGTGATGTTTCAGTGAAATCGCCGTAATTCAACATTTGTGCACCGATAGCCCATGTGCCGCGTTCACCCACTTGTTTTGCAAATCCGGCACTTAGTTTGCTTGTGCTCGAAATATAAGACATGTAGTTGAAGTTCAATGTTTTGTCCGCCACATTGGTAAGCAATGCCGGATTTGAAAACATCAGCGTTATATCATCCTCGATTACAGACACGTTGTTTCCGCCGAGGGCAGCCGAATGGGCTGAGGTTGGAATCTTCAGAAATTCGTATGCTGTATTGCCTTCCTGTGCAATACTTGCAAGCGAAAACATCAGAACACAAAATATTGCTACAGTTTTCTTCATATACATAAATTATAAGAATCAATAAGTTGCAGCCACTCGTATATGACTGTTTTAGAAATTCCGGTTCTAATTTCTTCTTATCTGTTCATAATAAGCGTCCAAGAGACGTTTTGCTGCCACGAAAGAAGTCACATGCCCGTCCAGCACTTGTTCCGACAAACTTCCCAGCATATCCTTTACTGTTGGATTATAGTAGAAGTCATTGCGAAGATGTTCGTTAATGCTTTCATACATCCAATATTTCGACTGCTCATTCCTTCGGTATTGAAAATATCCGTTTTTCTTTACCTCGTCAATGTAGTCGAAAATCATCTTCAGCACTTCGTCAATGCCAATCTCATAAAATCCGGAGTAGCAAAGCACTTTGGGTAACACACCGCTGTCCGGTTTCGGAAACAGATGCAGCGCATTTCGGAAATGAGTGGCGGCAAGTTGTGCCTTGTCTATATTGCTGCCGTCAGCTTTATTGATGACAATCCCGTCTGCAATTTCCATTATACCGCGTTTGATGCCTTGAAGTTCGTCACCGGTACCCGCCAACTGAATGAGCAGGAAGAAATCGACCATCGAATGACAAGCCGTTTCGCTTTGTCCCACTCCGACCGTCTCTACAAATATATTGTCGTATCCGGCGGCTTCACAAAGAATGATAGTCTCTCTTGTCTTTCGTGCAACACCTCCGAGTGAACCGGCTGTCGGACTTGGACGGATAAATGATTTAGGGTGTACAGACAATTTTTCCATTCTTGTTTTGTCACCAAGAATACTTCCCTTTGTCTTTTCAGAACTCGGGTCTATGGCGAGAACTGCCAGTTTTCCGCCGTAGTTTTCAAGCAGATGAACACCGAATGCGTCAATGGAAGTACTTTTGCCTGCACCCGGTACACCGCTAATGCCGATTCTCACAGAATTGCCGGAATAGGGCAAGCATTTTTCTATCACTTCCTGTGCCAATGCCTGATGTTCCGGCAGCACACTTTCGACAAGTGTCACAGCTTGGCTTAAAATTGAAACATCGCCTTTGATTATTCTTTCTGCATACTCTCCGGCAGAAAGAAGCTGTGCTCTCTTCTTTCTGAATCTGCTGAGATAGGGATTTACAATTGCCGGCTGCGCAACTCCGCTGTTCACCGTAAGTCCTTTATATTCTTCACTGTTTTCCGGATGTTCCATCTTTTTCTTTTGATTTATATTTATAGATTCTTTTGCGAAGATACGTATTCTTTCTATTTATAGAAAAAACGTAATTGAAACGTATGGCATTTGGTGCAAAAACATGGCATCAAACTGTTATCTCAATTTGATTGCATTCTTTGTCAAATGGCTACATGGTGTATTCTCATCTCTTTCGCGTCATTTAATTAAATTATACAACTTGTTCTATTCATATTTCACGCTTATCGTCTCTTTGGGGTGTGTCGGGTCATTGGTGATGATAAGCACGCGGGGCTGGTTTTTGGATATGTTGAGATATTTGGCATGAAGAACAATCTTCATGGTGATGCTTTCCCCGCTTACAAGTTCCTTGCGCGGAAGACTTACAGACAAAGCCTGATTGAAGACCTGTATGGCATTGAGTTTCAGTATGCCTTTACCGTTGTTCGTTATTTTCACTTTGCCCGTCAGTTTCGATTTGTTCCCCAGTTTGCCCATGTCAAGTTCCGTTGCCGAGATTGAAAATTCCGGCTTTAGCAATGTGTTGTCCGACGGTGAAAACTCCGGCAACAGAACAGCCGAGATTGCTATTTCATTGTCTGTCCCCACTTTGTCGCCAGAGAATCGGGACAGATATATGGAAGTCTGGTTCAGTCCCATGTTCACGAGTTTGTCGCTGTGCAGCGTAAGTTTGATGGTTCCGCGTCTGCTTCTGGCAAGCATAGCCGGTTTTATTTCCGCCGTGATGTAAGGCGGAAGGTGCATAAGTTGCGGAGTATAGACTTCTTGTCCGTCATTCAGAATGTCGATATTGAAAGACACGGAATCTCCGGCATTGGCATCGGGAAACTCCACATTGTTGGTGCTCAGACAAACATCGCCTATGCGGAAAGGGTAAATGTCTGCCACTGTCATGCGGTCGCCGGTTGTGACAAGCCCTTTCATGCGGAGCCTTATCGGTTTGTCCGAGGCATTGGTATGTACTTCAATTATTCGGTCGAACCTTCCGAGCAGCATGGCATCATACGTCACGGCAATTTCGCCTTCTTCCCCTTTGTTTATCTCTCCTTTAGTCCATTCCGGCTTCAGACATCCGCATCCCGCATCCACATCGTTGATGATGAGGGGTGTGCGTTCCTTGTTCGTGAATTTGAATATGGCTGTAACCGGTTTGTGCCACAGTGTAGAGCTGGTGGTTACAGTGGTATTGGCAAATGAAATTTTCTGTGCATACACACTTGAACCCCAAACAAACAGTACAAACGGCAATATATATTTTCCAATCATAGATGAAGATTTTCTTTGTTGACAAGACAAAGATATAAAGATTTTCTATTACTTTGCACATTATTCCTGTAACATTTAATGATTATGCTATTACTTTCAGACATTTTGACAAACTCTGCAAACAAAGCATTAGACGTCCTCAATATTGCAAATGATTTCCTTTGGACATACATTGTCATAACAGTTCTCGTGTTTTGTGCCATCTATTTTACGATTCGTACAAAAGGAATGCAGTTCCGTATGTTTAAGGATATGGTAAGGATTATGTGCGGCAAGGACAAAAAAGATGTGTGCATATCCGGCAATGCTGCTTCCCGCAGCCGGGCTGACATAGGCTCGTTTCAGGCTTTTGCCGTGTCATTGTCAAGTCGTGTCGGCACAGGTAATCTTGCAGGTGTGGCTTCTGCCATATTCGTAGGAGGTCCCGGGGCTGTGTTCTGGATGTGGGTAATGGCATTGTTTGGCGCATCTACTGCTTTTGTCGAATCCACTCTTGCCCAGCTGTATAAGAAGAAGGGGAAGGACTCCTATTATGACGGGCCGGCATATTACATGCAGACCGGACTTCACAAACGATGGATGGGAATCGTGTTCTCCGTCCTTATCACGGTCACATTCGGCATGGCGAATCAGACTGTTCAAAGTACTACACTGTGCGATGCTTTGTCTGACTCTTTCGGAATAGACAAGGCACTGGTTGGCATTGTCGTGACCGTATGCACACTTGTCATCATCTTCGGAGGAATCAAGAGAATATCCCGCTTCTCAAGCATTGTCGTGCCTTTTATGGCGGTCGGGTACATTCTCCTTGCCATTTATGTGGTTTTGACAAATATCACAGCCATACCGGAGGTCTTCAGACTCATTTTCAGCCATGCGTTTGGAATGGAGCCGATTGCCGGAGGAATGGTCGGTGCAGCCATTATGCAGGGAGTGAAACGCGGGTTGTTCAGCAATGAGGCGGGAGAGGGGTCTGCTCCCAATGCGGCAGCCATAGCCGAAACTTCTCATCCCGCCAAACAAGGACTGCTACAGGCTCTGGGTGTGTTTGCCGACACTCTCGTCATCTGTACTTGCACGGCTTTCATTGTCATCATATCCGGACTCTACCGCAGTGGTGCCGACGGCATCATTCTGACCACGATGGCGGTAGAAAAAGAAATCGGTCCGGTCGGACGATATTTCATCACTGCGGCTATTTTTCTGTTTGCCTACAGCACCATCATTGCCAATTATTTTTATGGTGAAACCAATATCCGTTTCATCACTCGCAAGCGTTGGGCGGTCGATGTGTTCAGGCTCATCACGGGAGCGATGGTGATGCTCGGCTCCTTGGTGGCTTTGCAGACAGCATGGAGCCTTGTGGATATTGTCATGGGGCTGAT
This sequence comes from Prevotellaceae bacterium, assembly GCA_021204165.1. GTDB lineage: Bacteria > Bacteroidota > Bacteroidia > Bacteroidales > Bacteroidaceae > RGIG8745. Next base: position 7,102 of record JAJPZU010000166.1, on the reverse strand, counting down.
GACGCTTTTCAACCTGACTGCTATACTACTGCTTTCCAATAAGGCTTTCCGTCTGCTCCGAAATTACATTGAGCAGAAGAAAGCCGGCAGAGAACCTGCTTTCAGAAAGGACATGATGCCGGATATTGCTGACGATATTGAATGTTGGGACTGACACGACCGTGTGGCGGAACCATGAAGATTTCCGCTGTGCCGGGAGGCTTTTCCTGTTCTTTCTTACGTTTTGTTATTATTCAATAAATCCTAAAACAATATGCGTTTATCTATTATCGTTGCCATAGCAAAGAACTATGCTATCGGACTTGACAACAAACTTATCTACTGGCTTCCTAACGACATGAAGCGTTTTCGTGCTCTCACTACCGGAAATGCGATAATCATGGGACGGAAAACTTTTGAGTCGCTGCCAAAGGAAGCTTTGCCTAACAGAAGAAATATCGTTTTGTCACGTACATCCGCCAAGGATGCCTTTCCCGGAGCGGAATGTTATGCTACCTTGGATGAGGCTATCGAGGCTTGTCGGAATCAAGACGAGGTGTTCATCATTGGTGGAGCGTCAGTCTATGAACAAGCTTTTCCGATAGCCAATCGTTTGTGTCTGACTTGTGTAGATGACATACCGTCAGAAGCAGATACGTTCTTTCCTGAATTTGATTCGTCTCATTGGAAGGAGACTTTCCGGGAGGAGCATGACATTGATGAAAAACATGCTTTCCGGTATGCGTTTGTCAATCTTGAAAGAAAATGAGAAACTACTTCAAGATGGATAGAGTCATATAACTTTGAAAAGAATTACTCGGCAGACTCTTTTGGTGTTTTTGTCAGGGTATATTCGACAGACTCCTCCGTCGCTACCGCACCGCATCCTCCTCTGCAAATGCACAGTGTCTTTTTATGTTAGTTATTGATACACAAGTGATATTCCTGAGTTTGAAAACGAATTTGTTCCCCAAATGAGGCAAGGAACAAACTTGTGTACTATATGCAAAGAAGATGGCTCGGTAAGATATTTTTGCCTTCAAAAGGCGATTTTATCGTTCACATTTATTAATACGAATTTCTGACCGATTGCAAGTTAAACATGGCGGATGAAGGTGTTTTGATGTAACTGGAGAATGGATTTTACCTTGGCTCTACAACTGTGCGTTTTGTGTCGTAAAACAGACACGACAGTATGACTGCTGATTCACGTCTCCGATGGGGCACTCGAAATGCCCCATGTCATCACCATATGGCTAATATCATTTGCAGTCAAAGATAAGAAAATATGTGTTGAGTTGGCTACCATCTACTTCATCCTGCAATCACCACATCTTTCTTCCCTTTGTTTGAAAAGGGATAAGCAAGAAAGGATAGGTTGGCAGCACACTGTGCATTTCTACCGAGAATGTAAAAGGATGACGGTATGTGGTTGAGACAGAGAAAGGTTGTATTGTTGCATTTTATATTTGTTCTCCAAATGCAACCTTGGAAGTGTAATCGTTCCGATTTTGTCATAGTCAAAGGAAGAACACATCATACCTTAATATACAAGGGAAAGTTACTCAGTAAGCAGAAAAAATGGCTGTAAAGCCGTGATATTTCTGACAAAATGTTAAATATAGAGGCAACAAAGGCTGTTTTTCTCTTGATTATATCGGTCTTTTGGAATAAAAATGCTTACCTTTGCACCGACAAATCCCGCTCGCTTCCCATAAAAACAGCGTACCCAGCGGGACATTTATAAGTTGTAGGTATATGAAAATAATAAAGAACAAGACAATAGATTTTGCGACCGCAGTTCAGGCTTCCGTATTTAATGGAAACAGGGCTGCGCGGACAGGTCATGTCCGTTTGGTTCGCCTTATCACAGATGAGCCGGTTCCTCAACAAACTTCATATACAGGAAAAATTGAGTTGAGGTAAGAATGGCTGTATATACAAAAGAATACGAGTCCCATCCAGAGGCTATTCTTACAAATGTTATTATATGTCCAGCCGTTGATTTGTCGGCAAATGTGGCTGTTCCTGTTCATTGTCAGGTTGAGAATGTATTGTGGGACACAGGAGCGACCAACACTTTGATTTCACAAGAAGTCGTGGACGCTTTAGGATTACAGCCGAAGAACAAGGCACTGATTTCGAGCGCAGGAGGCGATGTCGAATCATGGACTTATCTTGTTCATGTCATCCTTCCGACAGGAACGGCAGAGTTGAATGTTCAGGCTCTGCTTAATGACAATTCTGATTACGATGTTGTGATTGGCATGGATATTATAAACTCATGCGATTTCTGCTATACAAATAAAGACGGCAAAAGTACATTCTCCTTATGCCATCCTGCAAAGGAGAAAATCATTCTGAAATAAACCACCCATAGGATTTCTATCCATAAGGATTTGAGTGTAAACGGCTGTATAGATTACAAAAGAGACTTCTATGCCTTTTGAACAAACATAGAAATCGCTTTTTATTTTTCTACTCATTTGTGATTTATGGTAACGATAACAGGGAGCACCGTTCCATTAGTGGCAGCATTAAAAGACATACTGTTGTTGTTGAACGTAATATCTTTATTTGGTGCGATGACTGTACTAATGCTCTTTATTACATTATCAATAAATGTACCTGTTCCATTCTTAACTGAAGAAATAATTCGATTTATGTCAAGTTCATGCATAGAATAGAGAATACACATATAATCAGTACCAGGGTTGTTATCCATTTCTATGTACCATTTTTCGTCTGGTATTGCAATATGGCTTTGCTTGTATGAAAGCACAGGGCTTATATCATCTTTGGGAGGAAATATCCTACTCGTGTTTAATTTCTTATCGCTACCGAAAATATATACATACGCAGGTTCATTGTTTGTCAGATATACACGATAACGTGTTCCCGAGATATATGACCCTCTAATCTCGTAATATGGATAATTCCCTGTCTTGTTTAAAACAGGTTGCATTGTTGCACCTGTCGATAATTGCAGATTAACTGAACCACTCAAAATGTTTTTCTTGATTACAGGGGAAGGGACGAATGGAAGTGTGCCAGTATATGCTTGGTCAACTGTATGACAAAAATCCATATATTTTACCCATACATAGCCGTTGTTTCCCCAGCGTTCACCCCAACTGTTCTGAATTAGAAAGGCTCCTCCATATTTGTTGTCGTCATAACCAATAACACACATTGCGTGATATCCTGAGATGCCAGAAGTATTGCCATCCCATACATCTTTGCAATTATTGAAAGATGGATAAACGTGCATAGCAATAACTACAGGCTGTTTCTCTGAAATAGCTTTCTTTACTAAAGATATTTTTACAGGCTCCATTACATGTTGACCATAGGTTACCAGTGTAGAGAAACTATTTATCTTGTTAGGCGCAGCTTCGCTCATGATATCAGAAGGAATTGTACTTGCACACATGACATCAAACATGCTTTTTCTAACAGCTCCAACGTCACGAAGGCGTTTCATGGCATCGCTTATATGTGAACCCCGCTTGCAATCTATATCATATGGATTTTTAATTTGCGCATAAATAAACAATGGAGAATAAGCGTTTTTTGTTATCGTTTCCTTGTCATTCCAACCATACCGAATTGCATCAAGAATAGTTCGGAATGCGTATGCCGTTGCCCAGCTGGTACATGTTCCATATTGCCCTTGAGACTGTGGTCTTGGACAATATGGCAAAAGTGAGCAACTTGAGGGAAGATTTTTTAAATCACGCTCCAATAGTTGAGGTTGTTTAGGAAGACTATGAGTATCAGTCTCAGGCAGGCAACCCATGCCATATTCAATATTGTCTGATTGTGCGCATACACATAAGGGATGCGCCAACAGATATACAATAATAATGTACAGATGTTTCATCATTTATTCTGCTTTTCTAATGCACTAAGGCATTGCTTCGCTTCAGCCAAAGGACATTTACGATATAATTCTTTTGCTTTCTCTATGTTTTGCGGGATGCCGTCACCTTTTTCATAGCAGAGGCCTAACATAAGTTGAGCCTCTGCACAGTTTTTTTCGGCTGATAGCTTCAACCAGTAAATGGCAGCTTCTTTATTTTTTCTGATGCCCCTTCCTTCCATCAATGCAACAGAGTATTCAAATTGTGATTGACTATAATTATGCTCGGCAGACTTTTTAAACCATAATGATGACTCAAACAAGTCTATTGCCAAACCGTTTTTTCCATAAAGATAAGATCGAGCCAACAAGTATTGGGCTTCTTCTTCACCCCTATATGCTGCAATAATCATGGAGTCAATGTTCTCGTAATTTCCGAAATCATCATTGAAATTATTATTGTTGTTGTCAGAAACCAAAACAATATTTCTTGATGACTTTGCAGTACCAGTTACACAGGTGACAACTATTTCGATTTTATTGTCTCCTTCCAACAACTTAAGAACCTGAGTTTTTCGCATGTCATACCCATCATTCACTACTGCATTAATTCCCTTTACTGATACACCATTTTGAACGACGGCAATATCTGTAATTTGAGATTTAGACTTGATACCCCATTTTATTGTAATGTATGAATCATGTGTTTGCTCTGGAACACTACTCCATTCAATTACTATGTCTTTGGCATCATTCTGGGCGAACATAGAAATAGCCGTTAGAATAAGAATAAAAACCAACAAGAATTGTTTCATAAGTATCCAAATTAACAAGTTAGCCAATATCTCATATTGTCAGCACAATGGCGAGTAGAATAACTACCATAACGGATGGCTTTATCCAAATAGTCAAGTATAAGTTTTTGGCGAGTTCTTTTATTCATACTCCATCCATAGTCCTTTTTGTATAACATTATCGCCATTCTGTAGTAAGGGTCTCCCTCTTCTGGATATTTACTAACTATAGTCTGGTAAATCTGATAAGCTGCGGAATATTGTTTACGATTATATGCCAATGCGGCACTGACCTTTAACTGCTCAGCATCCAACACATCACCTCCAAAATATCCAATGGAGTGCTTACTGGTATTATTCGCCCAAGCTCGAATTTTCATTGCTTCTAACCCAATGACCAAAGTGTCGTTAAATGCTGCGAATGGTGTTCCATTCCTTGAATACACCTTTCTTACAACCACTTGGGCGAGTTTTGCCGGTGCTTCATTTTTCTTAAACTCAGGTTCTTTGACAACACAGCCATTAAGAGACTCGTAATTGAAAGTGCAATTCTGGTAATCCGGGTCACGGAATATTTGGAAGAACAAGTCAAAATATCTTGCAGGGCGTATATCTGTTGTTAAAGAAGTCACACCTTCATTTTGTCGCCAAATATTCTTAAATTCATTAGGACAATGCTGCTCAGCTGATTCAAAATAACCTTCAAAATCATACTTTATTTTAGATACTACAGAGTTGTTCGTATTCTTATTAGATACGCTTCTTAAATTATTAAAGAGCGCATCTACTTTTTTTCAGCCTGAGCCAACTTTTGAGTCTCAGGTACTTCCGCAAGAACACAAGCAGGAATGACGGCAACAAATAATGCTATTATAAAGATTTTTTTCATTTTTACCAATCTTTTCTATCTTCAACTTGTTGTGGTGTAATTGTCCAGGTAATACCAAAAGTATAACTTTTCAATTTCTTTCCAGATTCATAATTTTTCCACATATTAAAATGGTCTATATCTGCATATACACCAATATTCTGCCACATACCTCTGCTTGCCAGTTTTATCGCATAATGACTTGTAATACCATTATTCAACTGGTCTTTTTTTGTACCAAATGGGGATTGATAGGCAAGGGACATACTATATCTGACACCTGCCTCTAAAATCACTCTTGAAGCTTGCCCCATACTACCCAATGACACCAATCCTGTTATTCCCAATAAAGCTCTTTGTGCTTTATGTTTTTTCATGTTGTCATCATTATTGCCTACCTTGAATTGCTCTAATTTATAATGGGCAGAAGCATAGATTCCTGCATTTATAAATTCCGGACTATACGTCTGATAACCAAGTTTCAGACCAACTTGAATGTTATTAAACAATTCCTTAGCGGTCAATCCCGTTGGATTCATTGTCTTAACTTTCAAATTGTCGTCGTTTGTTGTATATAAACTATATGCAAATGAATTTTCAAAGAAAGCATCATTTAACAAATAATAATTGGCAAGTCCCGTAACAATACTGGATGCTGCCATAGTATAAGGATTGCCAGAAGCTATATCACCATTAAAAATGAAATGATGATTTTTGAATCTATTTGACTGTGCGAAAACATTAATGCAAAAGCCAAAGAATATAAATAATATGAATATTTTTTTCATTTGCCTAATAACTTATTTAATAATAAAACTTTACTATTCTCGTCTGTGTGATTGTAATTTGTAATAAGCCAGCCCGTATTAGACTTTGACCTGTCATGATACTCTATGCAAAAAACATAAGACGGAACATCAAAAAAATAGAATCGCGTCTTAATTCTTTTTTGGAATCTTAATGCTCCTGTTTCGACTAACGCAAAAAAAATAGCTTAAAGCGTCAATTTTAATCTCCTGCCCACGAAACAATGAAAACTCTTTTGAAGAATATTGAAGGTCGCTATCTATTTCAGAGAACAAGGCTTCGTGTTGTTCGGGACTAATTGTATATCTATTCGTGGTGTCTCTGAATCCAATTTTTTCCAATCCATTCACACCAACAATTGACCAGCAAGGTAATCCCTTTTGTGATTTTTCTGTTTGCAATATGATACCAAGTTCAACGCTTTTCTTTTTATATGTGAATTCTGTGCGCAATTCTGCAAACCATTTTCTGCTATCATAGTCTAATTTTACTTTGTTGGTTTTAACAACAGAGTAGAATAAAAATATATCCTGTAAAAATGTTGACTTTTCCTTTCCTTCTGAAAGTTTGTAATCAAATAGAAATAAGAAATTTTTCTTTCCCAACTCAGGGGCACTTGCATCCAAATCGGGGAAAAACTCTTCTTCATTGAATCTACACATAAATTCATCACACGATTTTACACTTTGACAGAACAAGCCGCCATAAGCGACTTGTTCATCAATCAGTGTACCTTGTGAATATCCCAACAAAGAATTTGAGACAAATAATAAAAATGATACTATATATTTC
>JAJPZU010000169.1 GCA_021204165.1 Prevotellaceae bacterium | reverse complement strand
GGTAGCGACGGAGGAGTCTGTCGAAAACAACCACAAATATACATGAGGAGTCTGTTGAAAACATCCACATAAATAGACCAAATAAAATTAAAAACAATTCTCTAATGACCTGTTGTCTGAAAGCTGTTTGAATTTTCTTTTCGGGGAATTCCGAGAGAGGTTTCCCAAAATAGAGAAGGGTAGGGAGCATAGCACAGGCTGTGTGACTGATGAAACTTGAAGAAAAACAGCCCCAAAGACCCTCTAAATTCCTGAAAGATGACCTGTAAAAGTTTTATCGTAATAATTTCAAAACAGTTTCTTAGCGTCAATCCGTTATTTTTGTGCTTTTGAAAGTTACATTCTGAAAGATTTAAAACTTTGCAAATTTCAATTTGTCACCGTTTACGCGTTGTTGCTTTACAAAAATCATAATATTTTGTAATTTTTGAATAAAAAATATCTATAATTTTATGAATGTTATTACAAAATGTTATATCTTTGCATCGAAAATAAAACAAAAAGTAACGATTGTATAAATAAGGATGGATATATGGCAAAAACAATACACTTTACAAAGATGCATGGGGCCGGAAATGACTACATTTATGTATATACTCCGGACAATCCTATTGCTGCTCCTGACAAGGTGGCCATAGACTGGAGCCGATTTCATTTTGGCATTGGTTCCGATGGACTTATATTGATTGGAAACTCTGACAAGGCGGATTTCTCGATGAGGATATTCAACAATGACGGTTCGGAAGCTATGATGTGCGGCAATGGGATAAGATGCGTCGGTAAGTTTGTGCGTGACCATAATCTGACGACGAAAGAGGAGATAACAGTTGATACTTTGTCCGGGGTTAAGACAATAAGGCTGTATGAAGATGAAAAAGGAGAAGTGGACAGAGCGCGTGTCGATATGGGAGAACCGCTACTTGAGAATACAGCTCAACTTGCGACAGAAACCGGCGGAATGTTTGCTGGTGTTATTGTAGAAAACGGAATGAGTTTTGTGGGTACATTTGTTTGTATGGGCAATCCTCATTTCGTTATTTTTGTAGATGATATAAATTCTATCAATTTATCGGAATTTGGACCGGCATTGGAAAAGAACGTGTTGTTTCCGGAGCGTTGCAACATTGAATTTGCAGAGGTCAGGCCGGATGGGACTGTCCGGATGAGGGTCTGGGAAAGAGGCTCGGGAATTACGTTGGCTTGTGGCACGGGAGCTTGTGCTACCGCTGTTGCCGCATTCCTGAACGGAAAATCCGGCAGAAACACACGGATACAGATGGATGGCGGATGTTTGGACATTGAATGGAATGAGAATGACAATCATGTCTATATGACCGGTCCTGCCACAAGGGTTTTTGATGGTGTGATAGAATTGGAAGATTGATGTCACCGAATTAAGAAATAAACACAACACAAACACAAATAAAACATCACGCTGAAAAAAATGGCGGATGCAAAATGATATAATTATAGGCTTATGGCATTAGTAAACGAAAACTTCTTGAAATTGTCGCAGAATTATCTGTTCTCAGATATAGCGAAGAAAGTGAACGCGTATAAAGTGGCGCATCCGAAATCGAAGATTATTCGTCTTGGCATCGGTGATGTGACTCAGCCGCTTGCCCCTGCTGTTATTGAAGCCATGCACAAGGCGGTAGATGAGATGGCTTCGGAGTGTACGTTTCGCGGCTATGGTCCGGAGCAGGGATATGAGTTTCTGCAGGAGGCAATCATAAAGAATGATCTTCTGCCGCGTGGAGTGCATGTCGAACCTTCCGAGGTTTTCATCAATGACGGTGCAAAGAGCGATACGGGAAACATCGGAGATATATTGGCGAAGGACAATATCATCTGCGTCACAGACCCTATCTACCCTGTATATATCGATTCGAATGTAATGGCAGGCAGAGCCGGTGACATGCTCAATGGGGTATGGTCTAATGTCGTGTATATGCCGTGCAACGGTGAGAACGGCTTTGTGCCGGAACTTCCGAAACAGCGTGTCGATATTGTTTATTTGTGCTATCCGAATAATCCTACGGGTACAGTGATAAGTCGGGCGGAGCTGAAGAAATGGGTTGACTATGCGTTGGCAAACGATACTATCATCATGTATGATGCGGCCTATGAAGCGTATATTCAGAATCCGGATATTCCTCATTCTATATACGAGATTAAAGGAGCTAAACGGTGTGCCATAGAGTTTCACAGTTTTTCAAAGACAGCGGGATTTACAGGAGTCAGATGCGGCTACACCATTGTGCCTAAAGAACTGATGGCTGTTAAGGTCAATGGGGAGAAAGTTTCTCTCAATCATTTGTGGAACAGACGTCAGTGTACAAAGTTCAACGGTACAAGCTATATCACTCAGCGTGCTGCCGAAGCCACATACTCGGCGGAAGGGAAAAAGCAGGTTCGTGAGACCATTGACTACTATATGGGAAATGCACGTATGATGCGTGAAGCCTTTATCGGGATGGGACTTGACACGTATGGAGGCGAGAACGCTCCTTATATATGGGTCAAGACTCCTTCGGGGATGACCTCATGGCAGTTTTTCGACAGTCTTCTGCACGAAGTGAATGTGGTGGGTGCTCCGGGTGTCGGCTTTGGTCCTTCCGGCGAAGGCTATTTCCGCTTTACGGCTTTTGGCAAGAAAGAAGATTGCACAGAGGCTGTCAGCAGACTGAAGAAGTGGATGTAGCGGACTGACGTGATTAGAAAATGAGACAATAGGTATAAAATAAAAATAACAATTAAATGTAATTATTATGGCTTCAAAATTGAGATTTAAGGTTGTGGATGAGGCTTTCAAGAGAAAACCTATGGAAGTTGAAACTCCGGCAGAGCGTCCTTCCGAGTATTTCGGCAAGTGCGTGTTCAACAAGCAGAAGATGTTCAAGTATCTTCCGGCAAAGGTTTACAGAAAGATGTGCGATGTGATTGACAATGGAGCACCTTTTGACCGTGCTATAGCAGATGCTGTGGCTGAAGGAATGAAGAAGTGGGCAATGGAACTTGGTGTTACGCACTACACTCACTGGTTCCAGCCATTGACAGACGGCACAGCGGAGAAGCATGACGGTTTCGTGGAGCATGACTGGAAGGGCGGAATGGTTGAGGAGTTTGAAGGCAAGCTGCTCGTACAGCAGGAACCGGACGCTTCGTCATTCCCTAATGGCGGTATCCGTTCTACTTTTGAGGCGCGCGGATATTCGGCATGGGACCCTACCTCTCCGGTGTTTGTGATAGGGGACACTCTGATGATTCCTACAATCTTTATTTCTTATACAGGTGAAGCTCTTGACTACAAAGCACCTTTGAAGAAGGCACTTTATGCTGTGGATAAGGCTGCTACTGCCGTGTGTCAGTATTTTAACCCGGAAGTGAAGAAGGTGATAAGCAATCTCGGATGGGAACAGGAATATTTCCTTGTTGATGAATCACTGTATGCTGCGCGTCCGGACCTTGTGATGACAGGGCGTACCCTTATGGGACATGACTCTGCAAAGAATCAGCAGATGGACGACCACTACTTCGGTTCAATTCCTGAGAGAGTGGAGAACTTCATGAAGGATCTTGAAATCCGTGCTCTCGAATTGGGCATTCCTTGCAAGACCCGCCATAATGAGGTTGCTCCTAACCAGTTTGAGCTTGCTCCTATTTTTGAAGAGACAAACCTTGCCGTAGATCATAACATGCTGATGATGTCTCTTATGAAGAAAGTGGCACGCAAGCATGGCTTCCGCTGTCTGCTCCATGAGAAACCGTTTGCCGGCATCAACGGTTCTGGAAAGCATAATAACTGGTCTTTATCTACAGACACAGGTGTATTGCTCCATGCTCCGGGCAAGACTCCGATGGACAATCTCTGTTTTGTTACTTTCATCGTGGAGACTCTGAAAGCTGTTTATGAGCACAACGGACTGCTCAAGGCTTCCATCATATCAGCCACGAATGCCCATCGTCTTGGTGCAAATGAGGCTCCTCCTGTCATCATTTCTTCATTCCTCGGCAAGACTGTTTCCGACCTTCTTGAGCATGTGGAGAACTCTACGGATGACGATATTCTTACCATTGCAAGCAAGACGGCAATGAAGCTTGACATTCCTTCTATTCCGGAACTTCTCATCGATAATACAGACCGCAACCGTACATCGCCGTTTGCATTCACCGGAAACAGATTTGAGTTCCGTGCTGTAGGTTCTGAGGCAAACTGTGCATCAGCCATGCTTACTCTCAATACGGCTGTGGCAGAGGCACTTACTACGTTCAAGCAGCGTGTGGATGCTCTCATAGAGAAAGGTGAGGCAAAGGAAAGTGCAATTCTGAAGGTTGTGCGCGAAGATATCAAGTACATCAAGCCTATTCACTTTGACGGTAACGGATATAGTGACGAATGGAAAGAAGAAGCTGCACGACGTGGATTGGATTGCGAAACAAGCTGTCCTCTTATTTACGACAACTATCTCAAGCCGGAGAATGTCAAGATGTTCGAGTCGATGAAGGTCATGACCAAGTTTGAGCTTGAAGCGCGTAATGAAATCAAGTGGGAGACATACACGAAGAAGATTCAGATTGAGGCACGCATTTTTGGCGATTTGTGTTTGAATCATATCATTCCTGTGGTGACACGTTATCAGTCTATGCTTATTGATAATGTACACAAGGTAATGGACATCTTCGATGTTGAGAAGGCAAAACGAGTTTCTGCAAACAATCTTTATTTGATAGAGAAGATTTCAGAACACGAATCATTCATAGTGGAGAATGTGGAGAAACTTATTGAGGCTCGTAAGGTTGCCAATAAGATTGAGAGTGAACGCGAAAAAGCCATTGCATACCATGATACGGTAGCTCCTATAATGGAGGCAATTCGCTATCACATAGACAAGCTTGAACTGATTGTAGATGATGAGATGTGGTCTCTGCCTAAGTACAGAGAACTTCTTTTCATACGATAATCATTTGGAAAGGGGATTCATGTCCTGTGTCATGGGACTTTGACAATAGAGAATGAATCAAGTTTTATAAGAGACGAAGAAACTATCTATTTCTTTTGTTGGTTGTTTTTAATTGGTAAAGAGGACACTGCGAAGTGCCCTCTTTATTTCGTTATGGGAATTGCTCTTAAAATAAATCTAAACTACCTTTTCATTGATTTCTTATTCTCTCTCCTCAGACTCGACCTTTTCGTCCTTCTTCGGAAAACTTCCTAACCAACGCATTTGTCTGAGTATCCATGTCTGACGCTTATACATATATCTTGACGGTTTGCTGCTGTCATATACTAACGGATTTGGCAGTGAAGCAGCAATGAGTGCGCACTGATTACGTGTGAGATTCTTGGCGGAACATCCGAAATGTTCCCATGCCACGGCTTCTGCACCGTAGATGCCGTCTCCCATTTCGATTGTGTTCAAGTAAACTTCCATGATTCTGTGCTTGTCCCATATTACCTCAATCAGAATGGTGAAATATACTTCCAGCCCCTTTCTGACCCAGCTTGAAGTAGGCCACAAAAAGACATTCTTCGCTGTTTGCTGACTGATGGTACTTGCCCCTCTGTTCCGTTTTCCTGATTTTCTTTCTTCAATGGCTTTTTCAATCTGTGTAAGATCAAACCCATTATGATTCATGAAGTTCTGGTCTTCACTTGTCCATACAGCAAGAGGAAGGTAGGGGGATATGGAGTCGAACGGAACCCAGCTGTGTTTGAGTCTTATATGTTCACCACTCTTTATCTGCTGAAAACATCTGATGAACATGAGCGGGGATGCCGGAACACGGACATATTTGAATAAGACAACAGCCAATATGGAAGAACCCAGAAAGGCAATCAGAATCCATTTTATGATATTGCCTATTTTGTTTAATATTTTGCCCATTGTTAGTTGTATTTGTGTTCTTGAAGGTCTGCTTTGAGATTGGAAAGCTTAAAGCCTTGTCAGATAAAAAAACAAGGGCACGGATGAAGACTTGCTTCATCCGCCCCCTCTTTGATGATAGTGAAAGAACTATATTAATAGTTTTTCCTGATTCTTTTCTTTACTGGAGAGTACCTGCATTAGCTGCATCAATCATAGCTTTGCTTGCATACAGATAAACTTCTACTCGGCGGTTCTGGGTACGTCCTGCTGCTGTACTGTTATCTGCTATCGGGTCTGTAGAACCTTTGCCCTCTACAATAGCAATCTGATTGGCTGCCACACCGCAAGAGCGAAGATAATTCTCTACAGACTGTGCACGCTTTTCAGACAATGGGTTGTTGATGGCATCGCTTCCGGTGTTATCTGTGTGACCATAGATTGCCACGTCTGCATCGCTATAAGTTTTGAGGACATTTGCAAAGTCACTGAGAGAAGTCTTTGCTGCTGCATTGAGGTCAGACTTGTTTGTGGCAAAAAGGATACCGCTGTCGAAAGTAACCTTTACTGCTGAAAGTCCGTTTGCGTCAGTTACGCTTTCAACCTGTGCGTTCTTTACTGCTTCTGCTGCAGCTTTTGCTTTGTCCATCTTCTTGCCGATGAGGATACCGGCTGTCGTGCCGATTGCTGTACCGGCCACAGCTCCGATGACTGTTCCTTTGCCGTTACCTCCAATCAGACGTCCTGCCAATGCACCTATTGCAGCACCGCCTCCGGCACCGATAAGGCCACCTTTAGTTGTGTTGTTTGCATTACACCCTGATAACAAAAGAAGTCCGCTGAGGACAGCGGCATTAAATTTGAAATTCTTCATAAACCCTTTGTTTTTTTATTGTGATTAATAATAATTTCTTTATCCGGTTATATGTTGTCAATAACATATAATTCAAATAATTGTTTATATACTTTTCCAAAACGGTGCAAATATCGCCATAATAAATGAGAATTTTAAGGTTTGGGTATATTTTTTCGGTATTAATAGCTACTTTTGCACAGAAATTTCAAAAAGTGACATTATTTATGGCAAAGGAACTTAAAGAACTAACAAAACGAAGTGTCAATTATTCTCAGTGGTATAACGAACTTGTTGTGAAGGCCGATTTGGCCGAACAATCTGATGTGCGTGGTTGCATGGTCATAAAGCCATACGGATATGCCATCTGGGAGAAGATGCAGCGGATACTTGACGATAAATTCAAGGAAACAGGTGTTCAGAATGCTTATTTTCCTCTCTTGATTCCTAAATCATTCCTCAGTCGTGAGGCGGAGCATGTAGAGGGATTTGCAAAAGAGTGTGCAGTTGTGACGCATTATCGTCTCAAGACAAACGAGAGTCATGACGGTGTGGTTGTGGATCCTGCAGCAAAGCTGGAGGAAGAACTGATAATCCGACCTACATCCGAGACTATTATATGGAACACGTACAAGAACTGGATAAAGTCATACCGTGATCTTCCTATATTGTGCAACCAGTGGTGCAATGTGATGAGATGGGAGATGCGTACACGTCTTTTCCTGCGCACTTCAGAGTTTCTCTGGCAGGAAGGACATACGGCACATGCTACTCGTGAAGAGGCTGAAGAGCGTGCCAAGCAGATGCTTCATGTATATGCCGATTTTGCAGAGAAATACATGGCTGTACCGGTAATACAGGGTGTCAAGAGTGAGACGGAGCGTTTTGCCGGTGCGCTTGACACATACACTATCGAGGCTATGATGCAGGACGGTAAGGCTCTTCAGAGCGGTACCTCTCATTTCCTCGGACAGAACTTCGGACGTGCTTTCGACGTACAGTTCTTGAACAAGGAAAACAAGCCTGAATACGCATGGGCTACTTCATGGGGTGTTTCCACGCGTCTGATGGGAGCACTTATTATGACTCACTCCGATGACAACGGACTTGTGCTTCCTCCGGCTCTTGCTCCGATTCAGGTGGTTATTGTTCCTATATGGAAAACGGATGAACAGTTGCAGCAGCTTAATGAAAAGGCTGATGCAATATGTCGTAATTTGCGCGCACTTGGCATTAGTGTGAAGTATGATAATGCAGACAACAAACGTCCGGGATTCAAATTTGCTGACTATGAGCTGAAGGGCATACCTGTTCGTCTTGTCATGGGTGCACGTGACCTTGAGAACGGAACGGTGGAGGTGATGCGTCGCGACACTCTTGAGAAGGAGACCGTGCAGCTTGAGGGCATAGAAGAATATGTGAAGACGCTTCTTGATGATATACAAAGCAACATTTACAAGAAGGCTGTCGATTATCGTGATGCCCATATTTATGTATGTGACGACTATGAGGAGTTTAAGGCTAAAATAAAAGATGGCGGATTCTTCTTGTGCCATTGGGACGGTACTGCCGAAACGGAAGCAAGGATTAAGGAAGAAACTCAGGCGACAATACGTTGTGTGCCTTTTGCTTACGAACAGACTCCGGGTGTGGATATGGTAAGCGGCAAACCTTCCAAGTGCCGTGTACTTATCGCACGTTCATATTAAGCAGGATTTAAATCCTGATATTTATATATCTATAGAAACACAGAGAATACATGAATTTCCTCTTGGCATATTGTATTCTCTGTGTTTTTTTGTATCAAAAGAATATTTTCTCACTGATTTTTTGCTTGAATGATGACACCGAAAGAACAAATCGAGCAGCTCAGAGAAGAGCTTCATAAACATAACTATAACTATTACGTGTTAAGCAGTCCGACGATTTCCGACTATGATTTCGACATGATGTTGAAGCAGTTGCAGCAGCTGGAAGCCGAATACCCCCAGTATGCGGACGAAAATTCGCCTACGCAAAGAGTGGGAAGCGACATCAACCAATCTTTCACGCAAGTGCCTCACAGATACCCGATGCTTTCTCTTTCAAACACTTACAATGCCGGTGAAGTGCGCGAGTTTTATGAGCGCGTGAAGAACGGTCTCGAAGGTGAAGATTTTGAAATCTGTGCAGAATTGAAATACGACGGGCTTAGTATCTCACTTACGTATGTGGATGGTGTACTTGTGCGTGCCGTTACACGAGGTGATGGTGTGCAAGGGGATGACGTTACAGCCAATATCCGTACAATAAGAACCATTCCTTTGAAGCTGCGTGAAGGCTCGGGCTATCCTCATGAGTTTGAAATCCGTGGTGAGATTCTTATGCCGTGGACTTCATTCGATTCGCTCAATGCAGAACGTGAAGCAAATGGTGAACCGCTGTTTGCCAATCCGCGGAACGCTGCCTCCGGCACGTTGAAGTCGCAGAAATCAGAGCTTGTTGCCTCTCGCAAACTGGATGCTTATCTTTATTATCTGTTAGGCGATGAGATTCCGGCTGACAGCTTCCATTACGAGAATTTGCAGGAAGCGCGTAAATGGGGCTTCAAGATTTCCGAGGGAATGAAGAAATGCAGCAGCATTGAAGAAATACTGAATTTTATCGACTATTGGGATGTTGAACGCAAGAATCTTCCCGTAGCAACCGATGGCATTGTGCTGAAGGTGAATTCCCTGCGTCAGCAGCGTCATCTGGGATATACAGCCAAGAGCCCTCGATGGGCGATAGCCTATAAATTCAAGGCTGAACGGGCATGTACAAGGCTGAATGAAGTGACATATCAGGTCGGACGCATGGGCACTGTCACTCCTGTGGCGAATATGGATCCGGTGTTGCTTGCCGGTACGGTGGTCAAGCGTGCGTCTCTTCACAATGCAGATATTATTTCTGAACTTGACCTGCATATCGGTGATATGGTCTATGTGGAAAAAGGAGGCGAGATAATTCCTAAGGTTGTGGGTGTGGAGAAGAGTATGAGGACGGAGGGCATGGAGAAAGTCCGTTTTGCCACTCATTGTCCCGAATGCGGCGCGCCGCTTGTCCGGTATGAAGGTGAGGCTGCCCATTATTGCCCTAACGATGTGCTTTGTCCGCCTCAGATTAAAGGGCGAATCGAACATTTTATTTCCCGCAAAGCCATGAACATCGACAGTCTCGGACCGGAGACGGTGGATGAATATTACACTCGCGGACTCATACATGATGAGGCTGATTTATATAAGATTCAGGTCGGCGACATCTGTGGCGAGAACGGAACAAGAGAGAAGTCGGCGCGGAAGATTGTCGATAGTATCAAAGCTTCCTGTGAAGTTCCTTTTGAACGTGTCGTATTTGCCATTGGCATACGTTTTGTCGGCGAAACCACTGCAAAATTGATAGCCCGTAAGTTCAAGTCTATGGATTCGTTGGCATCTGCCACCCTTGAACAGCTTCTCGATGTGGATGGGGTAGGCACAGTGATAGCCCAAAGTGTGATGCGCTACTTTGCCGATGAACGCAACATGTCGATAATCAATCGTTTGCGTGAGGCGGGAGTCTGTATGCAACTGTCTGAAGATGCAATTGCCGGTACTTCCGACAAACTGGCAAACAAAAGCATTGTGGTAAGCGGTGTTTTCAGTCGCCACTCTCGCGATGAATACAAGGCACTTATTGAGAAACACGGAGGGAAAAATGTCGGGAGCATCTCTTCCAAAACGTCTTTCGTGCTGGCCGGAGACAACATGGGACCGGCAAAACTGGAGAAAGCCCGGAAACTTGGAATCGAGATTTTGAGTGAGGACGATTTCCTACGTTTGATAGAATAAAAAAAAGAAGAGCTATGAGAAATATACGAATGCCAACGGAATTTCTCACAGCTCTTTCTTTTTGTATGAATTATTTTATTGTGTCAGACTGTGCATGGTTCGCTATACTGTCAGCATTTTCTTTCTCTTGCATTCTGACTTCTTCAGGCTGTATGGATGTGGAATCGGGCATACGTGTGAGAGTGTCCTCTACAGTGGTTGCTTGAATATCCGGTATAGATTCCATCAATAAATCCTGTTCCTCTGTTGTCATCGTTGTGTCGTTTGTCATGTCGTGGAATACCGGCATCTGAGGACGTACATTCTTATGTGATGAAAATTCTGCCCATGTGCATAAAACCGAAAGCACAATGAATGTCGTAGTGGATGCGTTCATTATGACTTTTCGCGACCGGTATATGGCATAGACAATGAAATAGACACCTGCAATGACCGGTAATGTTATTCCGCTCCATGTAAATCCGAAAATAAGTCCTTTCACCGTCATTGTGATGAAGATGCCTATTGCCAACATCAGCCCCATGTCTGTGTATGGTGAACGGCTGTGGTTTTTCTTGTCCTTCGGTTTCTCTTCGTTCTCGTTTTCTATTCCTTTATATTCTTTGTCCATACCTTGTAAGAGATTATTTCATTGATTTTATGTGGCAAAAATAGTGAGATTATATGAAATAATAGCCTTCCTTTGTGATTTATGTTAGTTCGGGATGTAAGTTCAGCTTAAAATAAGCTCTTTATTTTGGGGCATTGAAATCTTTATTAGGTTGTATCGACGAAGAGCCGAATGAAATGGAGTGGGGAGGATATGCACTTTCTTGTGTTCATCATTCGAGAACTTTGGACACAAATTTGAGACTCCAGTGGATTTAAAAGTGGCATTTTAGCATGTTTAAGTTGAACGCATCCACAGACTCCTTATGTATATTTAGTGGGGTGTTTCCGGCAGATTCCTCCGTTGCAAGTTCCCCACTAAACATACAAGAGGAGTCCGTTAAATACATACACTTAAATATGTTGAATCCATTCACTTGAATAAAAAGCATAATATCCGATATATGATTAAAATCAAGCCTATAATAAAATTTTTGACATCGTTTTTTTGAGGCATGTTTCATTTTGACAAAATGAAAGCAAATCTCGATAAATAAAATCTTATTTCGCTGTATTTGTCTGAAATGCTATCTTTTTGATTTTGTCAAATGTTAAAATTCCAAGCCCTCTGGCACGCGTCAAAATGAAGCGCGCCGAACTTTTATCGGAGATCGGGCATTCTACGCGCGTTTTCCGAGAGCCTCGTCAATTGTGAAATAGTGTTTCGATTTGGAACTTCGTGTTCACATTTGTTATACTTTGACAAAGTCTTTCAGAAATTTCACCGCAGTGTTTTT
>JAJPZU010000032.1 GCA_021204165.1 Prevotellaceae bacterium | reverse complement strand
CCCCTAAGTTAGGGGAGGTGGCGCGTTAGCGACGGAGGAGTCTGTGAATACATCCTACTAAATATACATGATTGTCTTCTATTAATATTTTCGGTGTACTGTATCTGTGAACACATCCCACTAAATATACATGAGGAGTCTGTGAATACATCCGCTAAATATACATGAAGGGGCTTGTGAACACATCCATTGTGCGGAGAGATATTAAAAACAGTGCGCAGAAAACTCTAATCAGCACTGCTGTTTTTATAATCGGCAGTGCCGTTTACATAATCAGCAGTGCCGTTTTTATAATCGGCAGTGCTGATTAGAGATTTCAGCGCACTGTTTTTAGTTTCTCTCTCCACATACAATATGTTTTCAGGGCATTGTTCGTGTATAATTAATGTGCTTTCTTTAAGATGCGACACCGTGTGTCGGATTATAGAGGAAGTATAGCATTGGTGTCGTATCGACTCTTCTCCAAATCGGGGGTGAAACAAGGATATGGTTTCAAGAAAATCTGATATAGTTGAGAATCTACTGCTTTTTTTTACTTGGTCTGAGAAAAAAGTGTGCCTTTTATTTGGCTGTTATGTAAAAAACATATACCTTTGCACTCGCTTTCGGAAAGGTAATACGAAGAAAGTTACATGGTGGATGTAGTTCAGTTGGTTAGAGCGTCAGATTGTGGTTCTGAATGTCGTGGGTTCGAGTCCCACCCTCCACCCCTCAAGGAAGGATGAAATTCAATTTGAATTTCATCCTTCCTTGTTTTATATGGGCTTTGTTTGGGATGTAATAATGTAGATGATTGAAGTAAAACCATAATAAAGCTTAATCAATTTGTTTAGTTTACAGGCTTTTACTATTTTTGTAGGAAATAAAAACATTTGCGGAGGCAAGGTCGGTTTCAGGCTTTGTCTTTTTAGTCTGCATTATTATCTAAGTAGAAATATGAAATTGAATAAATATATTATTGTATCTGCATACTTTTTCGTCACTTCTGTACTGTGTGGATATTCTCAGAAAGTGACAATAGGCAATTACCAGTTTCCAAAAGAGAAAGCCACTTACTACGGCGAGCTTGAAGGTGGAAAACCTCAGGGAAAAGGGAAGACTACTTTTCAGAATGGCGATATATATGAGGGTGAGTATGTGAAAGGGAAACGTCAGGGGTATGGAGTCTATACTTTTGCTGACGGTGAGAAGTATGAGGGCTCTTGGTATCAGGATCATCAGCATGGGAAGGGCATTTATTATTTTGCCAATAATAATAAGTATGACGGTTTGTGGTACACGGACTATCAGGAAGGAGAGGGTACGATGTATTATTACAATGGTGATAAATATGTAGGCTCTTGGCATCAGGATAAGCGTGAGGGAGAGGGTACATATATCTGGGCAAACGGCATATATTATCAAGGCGAATGGAAGAATGACAGAAAGTGCGGCAAGGGACTGTTTGACTGGCGTGACGGTAGCACGTATTCCGGTGAGATGGACAATGACATGCGTAATGGGCTTGGAACATATACTTATGTTAATGGCGATAAGTATGTGGGGAACTGGAAGGATGATGTGATGCACGGAAAGGGTATATATGAGTTTAAGAACGGCGATAAATATGAGGGTGATTATGTGAATGGTGAGCGTACAGGTCAGGGTGTCTTCACCTATTCAGACAAGAGGAAATATGTCGGGCAGTTCAAGAATGGATTGATGGACGGGTTCGGTATATATACTTGGCCTGATGCGGCTAAATATGAAGGCTATTGGCTTGACGACAAAGAGCACGGAAGAGGTAAATATACTGCTGCTAATGGTGATGTGTATGATGGAGAATGGCTTGACGGAGAGATGCACGGAGAAGGTATATTGCGTATGTCTGACGGGACAAAGTTCAAGGGCACTTTCCGTAAGGGGCTGAAGCATGGCAAAGGTATTGAGGAGGATAAAGACGGGATTCGTTTTGAGGGAAACTATGTGGATGATTTGAAAGATGGTGCTTTTGTGGAAAAGGATCGCAATGGAAATGTCATACGGAAGGGATATTATAAGCGTGGACATATAGAAGTTGCGAATTAACATGGTTTTCTTGATAAGGTCTTTATAATTCGGCAGTTATGATTGATTTGGATTTTCTTACAGAGCAGGTGAAACGACTTGCTTTTGAGATAGGAGCATTTTTGCGAGAACAGCGGCAGGATTTTCATGCAGACAGGGTGGAGCAGAAGCGCGCGCACGACTATGTCAGTTATGTGGACAAGGAGTCTGAGCGTAGGATTGTGGCACGATTGCATGAACTTCTTCCTGAGGCGGGCTTTATGGCTGAGGAGGGAAGTGGAACCAAAGTTTCCGAGAAATATTGGTGGGTGGTGGATCCGCTCGACGGTACGACCAATTTTATCCACGACAATGCGCCCTACTGTGTCAGCATTGCGCTGATGGATGAGTCGGAAGTGTTGGTAGGTGTGGTGTATGAGTGCTGCCGTGATGAGCTGTTTTGGGCAAATAAGAACAGTCCCGCTTTTTTGAATGGACGTGAAATAAGGGTTTCTGATGTGAACACTCTTGACCAGTCTCTTGTTTTGTTCGGGCTTCCTTATGATGCGGAGGCTTACAGAGAGTTTGTCGTGGAACTGCTCCGGAGGTTGTATGGCAACACATGCAGTCTGAGAGGACTTGGATCGGCGGCGGCAGAACTGTGCTATGTGGCTTGTGGAAGGTATGATGCTTATGTGGAAGGCTTAATTTATCCTTGGGATGTGGCAGCCGGTGCGATTATACTTAAACAAGCCGGAGGCATGATTACGGACAACTCGGGAGGGATGTCATGGTGCAGTGGCAAGGAAGTTGTGGCTACTAACGGACATGTTCATTCGGAACTGTTGGCGACAGTAGCAAAATGCAGCGCAGATAAATTTTTATGAAAAAAGTACGGGAATTGCTCTGTGCAATTCCTTTTTTCTTTATATTTGCTATAATTTATACATAAATAATAAAAAACACTAATAGTATGATTGTTGACACTCTTGAGAACTTCGGTAAGTATGTTTCTTTGAATCCTCTTTTTTCTAAGATAGAAGAGTATATTGCAGACAATGACCTTTCTGCACATGAACCGGGAAAGGTTGAGATATGTGGTAATGACCTTTTTGCTAATTATTGCGTTGCAAAAGGAAAGACTGTGGCTGAGGCGCGTTTGGAAACTCACAACATGATGATAGATGTGCAGATTCCTCTCAGTTGTCCGGAGACTATGGGATATACCCCTCGGAAGGACTTGCCGGAAGAGTCTTATGATGCTTCCAAGGACATTACTTTCTATGAAGGAGGTGCTCAGCAGTATGTGACTGTATATCCGGGAATGTTTGCTATTTTCTTTCCGCAGGACGGTCATGCACCTTGTGTCAGCGAAGAAAATGAGATACAGAAAGTGATATTTAAAGTGAAAGCTTAATTGTTTGTAGCGATATGGTGAAGAAGACAGCTGAAAAGAACGTGGCTTCTGCAAAGAAGGTTGCGTCTAAGAAAAGTCCTAAGATTGGGCTTGTGAAAAACGATAAGTGGCTCGAACCTTATGAGGATGCGATTAAGGGACGCCATCAGCATGTGATAGACAAGATGAACGAACTGACCAACAACGGAAAATGTTCATTGTCTGATTTTGCTTCTGGTTATTTGTATTTTGGACTACACAAGACTGACAAGGGGTGGACATTAAGAGAATGGGCGCCTCATGCTACGGAAATATATATTGTGGGCGACTTCAACGGATGGAATGAGATGCCTCAATATAAGATGAAGAGAATTGCAAATGGGAACTGGGAGATAAATCTTAAACCGGGAGCCTTGAAGCACGGCGATTTGTATAAGCTGAAAATCCATTGGGAAGGTGGAGAAGGTGAACGTATCCCTGCATGGTGCAGACGTGTGGTACAGGATGAGCAGACCAAGATATTTTCGGCTCAGGTTTGGGCACCGGAGAAACCGTATGTCTTTAAAAAGAAAAGCTTTAAGCCTAACACTTCTCCTTTACTTATATATGAGTGTCATATCGGTATGTCGCAAGATGCGGAGAAAGTCGGCACATATACCGAATTTAAAGACAATGTTCTGCCTCGTATTGCCAAGGACGGATATAATTGCATTCAGGTAATGGCGATAGCCGAACATCCGTATTATGGAAGTTTTGGTTATCATGTGTCGAACTTTTTTGCACCGTCAAGTCGTTTTGGAACTCCGGAAGAGTTGAAGGAACTTGTCGATGAAGCACATAAGATGGGAATTGCTGTTATCATGGATATTGTACATTCCCATGCTGTGAAGAATGAAATGGAAGGTCTTGGAAACTTTGCCGGAGATGGTTGTCAGTACTTTATGCAGGGCGGTAGAAGAGAGCATCCGGCATGGGACAGCCTTTGTTTCGACTATGGTAAGAATGAAGTGATTCATTACTTGCTCAGTAACTGTAAGTATTGGCTTGAAGAATTCCGTTTTGACGGTTTCCGATTTGATGGAGTGACTTCAATGCTTTACTATAGTCATGGGCTTGGTGAGTCTTTCGGTGGATATGGAGATTATTACAACGGTCATGAAGACGATGAAGCTATAGCATACCTTACTCTTGCCAATCTTCTGATACACGAAGTGAATCCTAAAGCCATCACTATTGCAGAAGAAGTTTCAGGTATGCCGGGGCTTGCAGCACCGTTTAAGGATGGAGGATATGGTTTTGATTATCGTATGGCTATGAACATTCCTGATTATTGGATAAAGACTATCAAGGAACTGTCGGATGAGAATTGGAAACCAAGTTCTATGTTTTGGGAGACTACAAACAGACGTGCCGATGAAAAAACAATCTCTTATGCTGAAAGTCATGATCAGGCACTTGTGGGAGACAAAACTATCATTTTCCGCTTGATAGATGCTGATATGTATTGGCATTTCAAGAAAGGAGATGAAAACTATACAGCCAACAGAGGTATCGCGCTTCATAAGATGATTCGTTTACTTACTGCATCGACGATGAATGGAGGCTATCTGAACTTCATGGGTAACGAGTTCGGGCATCCTGAATGGATTGACTTCCCGCGCGAAGGAAATGGATGGAGCCATAAGTATGCTCGCCGCCAATGGAATCTGGTGGATAATCATGAACTTTGCTATCATTATCTTGGTGATTTTGATGAGGCAATGATTAAGTTGATTGGCGGAGAGAAGAATTTCCAAAAGACGAAGGTTGTCGAAGTTTGGCATAATGATGGTGATCAGATATTGGCATACAGCCGCGGCGACTTGTTGTTTGTCTTTAATTTTAGTCCAGCTCAATCATATACGGGATATGGATTCATTGTGCCGCAAGGAGCCTATGATGTGGTTCTGAATACCGACTCTAAGATGTTTGGAGGAAACGAACTTGCTGATGATTCCATAAGGCACTTTACTAATTATGACCCTGTATATGCAAAAGATGATAAAGGATGGCTTAAACTGTATATTCCGGCAAGAAGTGCTGTAGTTTTGCGCAAAGTAAAGGAATAGCGGTGGTGCTTTAGAGATTTCAGTCAATATAAACGCAATTTGTAAGACGAAAGTGAGCTATAATCATTCTACATTACAGAAGACCACCGGATTAATTCGTTTTTCCTGTGGGCTTCTGTTTATGTTATTTAGTTTCTTGTATTTATATTGCATACAAGGGGATTTATTGGCGGAGGCGCAATTCGTATTTTCGAATGGAGTTACTACTTATTCCATACTTTTGGGAGCATTGGTTATAACTGTGTTATTGCAAATGCTCCAGTGGCTTGTATGCCTTGTCTTTCGGGGATTTCCGGATAGATGGTACGCAATAAGTTATTTTCCTTCGTTCTTGTTCTTTTCGATAATAACGGATGTGAACCGTAGTGTTTTTGATTCCTTCTCTTTGGGGAGTTGGAAGTGGCTTATTCCATTGGCACTGCTGCTTTTCGTAGTTTTTGTTATATTTATAAAGAAACGTGCAAGTATTGAAGACTTTTCTTCTCCTGTAATCAGTATGAATCTTTGGCCGAACTATCTTATACTGCTTGTGATGATTCTGTGTACGGGAAGTATTCCGAGTACAACAGATGTCTATCATTACGAACTTAAAACTGAACGTCTGATAATGAGCAAGGATTATGAGAAAGCATGTGATGTGGGTGTTAAATCTTTGGCTTCAAGCAGACGGTTGACAGAACTTCGGGCTTATGCTCTTGCTGAAAAAGGGGAACTTGGAGAGAAACTGTTTGAATATCCTCAGTACTATGGCACTAAAGGTTTGCTTGATGTCTGTGACTCTTTAGGGCATTATAGATTTGATAGCCGGGACATTTGTGTTTCGCTCGGATTTCGGTGGGGAAGCTCTGTAAAGACTCTGGGGCGGTATCTCGAACTGGCAGTAGAAGCTGACACGTTGCACCGGCAGCCTCTTGGTGACTATTATCTTTGCTATTTGTTGCTTGACAAAGATTTGCCGGCTTTTGAGAGAGTGATTGGCGATTACTACACACTTGACCAGTCGTTGCCTAAAGCCTATAAGGAGGCCTTGCTGATGAACTATGATTTTTCATCCGACTCAATTCCGGTGTATGCTGATACTGTGCTTCTTGCCGGACTGAGAGAATACAGAAAGATGAATGAAGAGCTGACAGATGCAAGAGAGCGCATCAACCGGACTCGTAGAATGTTTGGAAAAACTTATTGGTGGTACTATGATTATTCCGATGAGGTTGTGATAAAAGAAAATTAGAAGTTTCTTTTTTTGACTTTTATCCGTGATATTTTAAGACTCAGAAGTAATGAGATACAGAAGCGAGGTCTTGAAATATCACGGATAATCTTTTTTTGTACGATTAGAATTTTGTGTCTGGTCGTGTTTCTTGTATCCCTGACTCACGGATAATCTTTTTTTGTACAATCAGAATGCTTCCTGATATACAGCTGTCAATGCCACATAAAACACCGTTTCAGAAATTATGAAAGCTGCACCGCAGCAGTCTCCCGTGTACCCTTTGATTTTATCGTCCATCATCTTGAATAGAAACATAACCGAAAGCATTGGTACTACCATCGGGATTATCAATAAATAAGAATGTACTTTGTACATATAGACAAGAATGGGAAGGAGACCGAAAAACGCAGATGTTACAATGTCCCGTATGCTCATTCTGTTGTATATGACCTTGTTCTTTGCTTCATTTTCTTTTCTTGCGTATGGCAGAATGTTCACTATGTGAGAACATAAGAACTTGGAGTATGTGTCTGCCATTATAAGAGCGTAGGGAATCACGGTCTCAGAAAGACTTGAAATTAGGGAGAATACCAAGATGTAATAAACTATCAGCCCTATGACCCCATAACTGCCGATATGTGAATCCTTCATAATCTCCAATATACGTTCACGCGAGGTTCCCCCTCCAAACCCGTCGCAGAAATCTGCATATCCGTCTTCATGCAATGCACCGGTAATGAGCAGTCTGCTTATTATCGCTATTATGATGCTTATACTTACAGGAAGAAATGAGGATGCCACACAGAAAACACCTGCCATAATGCCTCCCGTCAGCCATCCGGTCATAGACCATAGAGGAACCACCCTCTTGTAATATTCTTTGGGCACATTCGCTATTCGCCAAAAGGGAAGTCTTGTGAAGAATATGAATGCGGCAAGAATCCGATAACCAGCTTCTTTCATAATTGTATGGAATATGTCTGAATTTTTCAATTAGAGTTAGAATGTGAGATATGTAGAGTAGAATAGGACGAGCATAAGAACCATCATACTTTCCGCTGCTACCGAAATCCTTAAAGACAAACGCATGTCGTCGGTTGTCAGTAGTCGTGCGTTGGTTCCGATATAAGGCTTGTAGAAGTACTCTCCGAAATAGTTGTGCGGACCGCCAAAACGGCAATCGAGTATTGAAGCGAGGGCGGCTTCCGGCCAGCCGCTGTTCGGACTGGCATGTTGGGGACCGAAATGCGCCACAAAAGCAAGTGACGATTTGAGACGCTTCAGCACGGACATCTTTTTCGGTCTGCTCTTTCCGCCCTGTTCATGCCGAGTGCCCGGATGGATGAAACATGATGCCAATACCATCAACAAGGCTGTCAGACGGGCGGGCACATAGTTGGCGAAGTCGTCTATCTTTGCCGCCCAGCATCCGAATTCCTTGTACCTCTCATTCTGATAACCTATCATGGAGTCGAGTGTGTTCACCATCTTATATGCCATCATCCCCGGCACTCCAAGCAGAAAGAACCAGAAGAGCGGAGCTATAACTCCGTCGCTGAGATTCTCTGCCAGAGTCTCAAGTGCAGCTGTTCTTATTTCTTGCGGAGTCAGTGCCGATGTGTCGCGTCCTACAATTCGGCTTACTTGCTTGCGCCCTTCTTCCGTACTTCGTTCCACTGCCTTGAAAGTCATCTTGACTTCTTTGCGCAGCGTTTTGCCCGCAAGACAGTAGAAAATGAATATGGAGCATACTGCGGCATATAGTAGAACCGACAGGGAAGAAATTTCTGATTCTTTAATGATATACGACAGGAGTACCGACAATCCTTGCATCATTCCATATACAGACATGATACAGGCTATGGCAAACACACCTCCTTTTATTTTTCTTTGTTTGCCCTTGTTTAATATCTTCTCGCCTTTGCTGATGATTTTCCCGAAAAGCACAACAGGGTGGGGAAGCCGTTCCGGATCGCCGAACATGTAGTCGAGTACCCATCCCGTAATCAATGGTAAGATTAGTACGATTGGATATATGTCCATTATGATATGATTGTAAATTACAGAAACAGACAATTGGAAATTAAGTTATTTGCAACGTCTGTATTTGCAACTTAATCTCCAATTGTCAATGTATTCTTTCTATTTTTGATTGAATCGTATGTGTAGATGCAGCCTCTGCGACCGCCTTTTGTCAATAAGCCTTGTTGATGGCTGCAAGTGCATTCAGTGCACGTGGGAATCCTATATAAGGTATCATGGCTGTAACCGCTGCCACCATATATTCTTTGGAGTTGCCCACATTCTTGTTGCCGTGTGCATGGCTGCACATCTGCGGCTCTGTTCCTCCCATTGCGGCAAGGAAGCAGAATGTCATGAGTTCCCTCTGTTGCATGGTGACACCGTTTCGTGTATAGAAATCACCGAAGCAATATCCGGCGAGGAAGTCATTGATATGTTCTTGTCCCTGAGGAGCATCTTTGAACATCTGTTCGATGCTTTCTTTGCCGAAGATAGACTCCATCCATTCTTTACCTTTCTCGATGCGTGTATGTACATCAGTCGTGCCCTGATCGTCGAGAGGCAGTTTGATGTCGTTGTTTTCAAAGACGTCATTCATTGCAAGAAGGAAATCTATAACTCTTGAGAATCCCACGTATGGGATAGACTGATAGACCACCTCACGTATCTCCCTTGGCTTTAGTCCCACATTCAGTGCGGCATTGACCATAGTCCTGAATTGAGTCATGGCATGTCCCCCTATTGTAGATGCCAGAATAGACATAATCCGGGTTTTCTCATCAAGAACTTCTGTATATTTAATGTTTTCGTCAAAGGCGAAATTGTCGAATATGGCAGTCAGTTCCGGATCACTATGTAGTGTGTTCACACTGTTGCGAGCAAATAATCGTCTGATAATTTTCTGCGCTGTTTCCGTGATTTTGATTTCTTTCATGGTAGAGTATAGTTTTTATGTTGTTTTATTACAATGAGCAAATATAATATTTTTATTTTTAAAATGATACGTTGTTTCTTATTTTTATTTTTTTTGAAGCAAAAGACGATAAAAAGATTGTTTGAAATCGAATTGTTGTACTTGAAATCTGGTAATATTACCAAGGTTACAGAGCGAGAGCCGAGCACGATAAGCAGTATGTACGGACATCTTTATCACAACGTCTTTGCTAAAGTGGCTCTTTTGATTCAGAGCGGAGGTTTCATGTCTGATGTGAATTAATTATATACGGACAATGCGCTGAAAACATATTGTATATGCAGAGAAAAACTAAAAACAGTGCGCTGAAAACTTTAATCGGCACTGCCGATTATAAAAACGGCAGTGCCGATTAAAGTTTTCAGCGCACTGTTTTTAAGTCCTCTCTGCACAGATATTTTTATTTTATCGGCAATTTCAACTTTTTGAAGTGAACTCAGTTATTTTATTGGAGTTCCCATTTTTGATAAAAACAAATGCGCTATCTTTGCATCTGACACAATAATGATATTATGGCAAAAGAAAAGACCGCATTCGTATGCACCAGTTGTGGTTATGATTCTCCTAAATGGGTGGGCAAATGTCCGGCATGTGGAGAATGGAATACTTTTGTGGAACAGAAAGTGGGAAAGAAAAGTGGCGGACTCATGTCTGACCACGGAATGGCGAGTGAGACAAGTCCTGTTTCCATGAGCCGGATTGATACTGAGGACGAACCGCGGATTAACCTTTATGATGATGAGCTGAACCGCGTGCTTGGCGGAGGACTTGTGCCCGGTTCGCTGACTCTGCTTGGCGGCGAACCCGGAATAGGCAAGTCAACGCTTATCTTGCAGACTGTGCTAAGGCTCAAGGGGCACAAAGTGTTGTATGTGAGCGGCGAGGAAAGCGCGCGTCAGATAAAATTGCGTGCCAACCGCCTGTGTGATATGCCGGAAGGTCAATCGCCGGATTCTTCCGGCGAATGCTTTGTGGTTTGCGAAGCGATGATAGAGAAGGTGTTCAAACATGTTCAGTCCGTGAATCCGGACATCATGGTCATTGACTCCATTCAGACAATGGCAACGGAGACCGTAGAAAGTTCGCCGGGAAGCATCAGCCAGATACGGGAATGCGCTGCACAACTCTTGAAGTTTGCCAAGGAAAGTAATATTCCGGTGATTCTTATCGGACATATTAATAAGGAGGGAAGCATTGCCGGTCCTAAGATATTGGAGCACATGGTGGACACTGTGCTACAGTTTGAGGGCGACCAACATTATATGTACAGGATTGTCAGAGCCATTAAGAACCGTTTCGGAAGTACAGCCGAACTCGGTATTTATGAAATGCTTCATAACGGGCTAAGGCAAGTGGCGAACCCTTCTGAACTGTTGCTTTCAGACATCAACGGAAATGAAGGGCTCAGCGGGGTTGCCATCGCCTCGGCTATCGAGGGGGTGCGTCCTTTGTTGATAGAGACACAGGCATTGGTAAGTACGGCTGCATACGGTACACCTCAGCGTTCTGCCACAGGATTTGACTTGCGCCGACTGAACATGTTGCTTGCCGTGCTGGAGAAGAGAGTCGGGTTTAAGCTGGCGCAAAAGGATGTATATCTGAATATCGCCGGCGGCATACGTGTGACAGACCCGGCAATAGACCTGAGTGTCATTGCAGCCGTTTTGTCGAGCAATGTAGATACAGGCATAGAGCGCGATGTGTGTATGGCGGGAGAAGTGGGACTTAGTGGAGAGATACGTCCTGTGAACCGCATTCTTCAGCGTATAGCAGAAGCCGAAAAACTTGGATTTAGAAGTATTCTGATTCCTGAAGCCAATGCCAACGGACTTGATTTCTCTAAATTTAGCATAGCCGTGTCTCCGGTGCGAAAAGTGGAGGAAGCTTTGAGAATCTTGTTCGGATAGCTTGATAACCGCTCCTGCTGAAAAGACTATGATGCGAATACGCAATACGGTAACTTTAGTGGTTGTTTCCGACAGACTCCTCCGTATATCTTTAGCGGGTGTGTTCACAGACTCCTCATGTATGTATTTAGTGGATGTGTTCACGGACTCCTCCGTATATCTTTAGCGGGTGTGTTCACGGACTCCTCATGTATATTTTGTGGTTGTTTCCGACAGACTCCTCCGTCGCTACCGCGCCACCTCCCCTAACTTAGGGGAGGAGCCAAGTTACCGTATTGTGTGTTATCGCCAATGGGATTTTCATAGTCTTTTCAAGCTATGGTATATAGGCTCC
>JAJPZU010000179.1 GCA_021204165.1 Prevotellaceae bacterium | reverse complement strand
TTATGGGACATAATTTATTCATGATGAAGCTGCTGGAATAACAGTCTTGTAAAACTATGTGGATATACAGAACTTTCTGTTTATGTCAACCTAAAAACTATCTATTGGGAAGTTTGCTGTCCGGACAATAAAATAAAAAATAATTCTCCAAATATTGTGGAATTTTCCCATGTTCTTCCTATATTTGCAACGGACTATCATTGCCTTTAATGCAGTCTGCCGCAGAGTGACGAGTTTCCTCATGGTAACAGGAAAGGCAGCTCACGCCGTGCCGAGTATAGCGATGTCGAAAGACATGCCTGTATGAAGCGGTTAGGGTGGGGAAGAATAGTCCGAGACATATTGAAGGCGTTTACAAGACGCTTCTCTTCTACTCTTCAAACATCGAACACTTGGAGAAACATCGTGGAAGTGGAGCAACGGTAGATGCCCCAGGGTGTGTATATTCACGCTACTTATGGAATTCCTGCAAAGGACGAAATGTACCAGTATAGGGTATAGTGTGTCTTTGTATGCAGGTGAATCTGTAGGTATATGTGTTTATTCATATCGGCGTGGGCTTCGAAGTTGCTTATCTTTACGATGGGGCAAGTTCGATGGCCTGAAGAGTGAGATAAGTAACGAGTACGAATCTCACGCTTTTTTTGTGTCTATTGGAAGATACGCCAAGAAACAGGGAATGTTTCTTCGTTTATTTATCCGCCGGAATATCATGAAAATCAAATTTACCGGGCTACGCAGACGTAGATTACGTATCACTGATGCACAAATCATTTATTCACAACAATTATACTAAAATTTTAACCATGAGACGTTACAACTCGTTTAACAAAATCTTATTTGGTCTTGCTATGACTCTGTCATCAGTCAGTGCCACCTTTGCTCAGCGTATTCCTTCCGAGACTCCTACAAGTCAAAAGGAGAAGCTGAATCGTGGACTCATCAACATTTCTCCATCGAGAACCTCACAAGTGCTGTCGTGGCGCCTGTTAGACGCGGATGATGAGCACACTTCATTTCTTGTGCTTAAAAACGGCAAGGTCGTAACTGACACCATTCGCACCACTACATTTAAGCGCATTGGAGGCAACAGAAATGACTTGCTACAACTTGTGACCTTACAAAATGGTGTGCCCCAAGACACTATCGCACCTCAGGTGTTCAATAACACCGGATACCACCTCATCAATCTTGACCTGCCAGAAGCTGGAGAGGACTATACCTACACACCCAGCGACTGCTCTGTGGGCGACGTGGACGGCGATGGCGAATACGAGCTCATACTTAAATGGGATCCAAGCAACGGAAAGGACAATTCACACGACGGCATCACCGGAAAGGTGTATATTGACTGTTACAAAATTTTCTCAGGCGAAAAGCTGTGGCGGATAGACCTTGGCATGAACATCCGGGCGGGGGCTCACTATACGCAGTTTCTCGTTTACGACTTCGACAAGGATGGACGTGCGGAACTCATTTGTAAGACCGCACCGGGTTCCATTGATGGCAAAGGGAAGTATGTGAGCGAAGCTGCCACACTATCGGCCATAAAGAATGTGAACAATGAGGCTGATCATCGCACTGCAAAAGGTCGAATTAACAGCGGTCATGAGTACCTGACTGTTTTTGAAGGACTCACAGGACGTGCCATCCACACCATCGCCTACTATCCTAACCGCAACAATGCTGCAACATTGAGCGATGCTGCCGGCACATTCAACTGGGACACACGTGCCGGTAAAGGTGACACAGGTGCGTATGGCAACCGTGGTGAACGCTACCTCGCATGTGTAGCTTATCTCGATGGACCGGAATACAGACCTTCGGCTGTGATGTGTCGCGGCTACTACACATATACCAATCTGTGGGCTGTGGACTTCGATGGAGAAAAACTGACAACGAAGTGGTTGCATAAATCTATCAACAATTCAAATGTGAGTGTTACGGATTCATGCAATAAGACAACCACCAGAACTTATAGCACGAATACCCACCCCGACAGCACAATAGCCGCATATACAGCCTTTAGTCAGGGTGCTCACAGCATCAGCGTCGGCGATCTGGACGGAGACGGCAAGGATGAGATTATGTATGGCAATGCAGCTGTTGATGACGATGGTTGGATGCTCTACAGTACCGGACTTGGACATGGCGATGCTCTGCATCTTGGTGATTTCGATCCCGACCGTCCGGGTCTCGAATGCTTCATGATTCATGAAGCCGCTCCATACGGGCATAATTATCGTGATGCCGGCACCGGCGAGATTCTCGTCTATTCGACCAGTTCGGGAGATAATGGACGAGGCGTGTGTGCCGATGTGTTAGTTAAGCGAGGAGCCGAATTCTGGTCTGCAAACGTGGCCAACACATATAATATCGACGGCAGTGTCGTAAGCAGCAATAAACCTTCCATGAACTACCGTATCTTTTGGGATGGCGATGAATATGAAGAATTGCTCAATAGCACAAGCATTACGAAATGGTCGCCGTCAGGCTCTAAAACACTGGGTATTTATACCATTAACTCAAGTACAGAGAAGTCATTCTCCGATCTAGGCCTGACTCCTTCATCGTGCAATGGCACCAAAGCAACACCTTGTTTACAGGCTGACATCCTCGGTGACTGGCGCGGGGAGGTGATATGGTGGAACAAGAACAATCCGAGTCAAATCTATTTGGTAAGCACTACAGCAACAACAAAATACCGTGTACCAACTCTCATGCACGACCACCTTTATCGCATGGGCATTGCGTGGCAGAATGTGGGCTACAACCAACCTCCGCATCTTGGATATTATCTGCCAGACTATGTGAAGTCGTTTGCCGGTGTGCCCGATGAAGTCTGTAACGGAGTTCTACACTTAGACCATGCCCAGAAGACTGTAAAAGAACAAACCTACTACAATATTAATGGCCAGCAGATAAAGTGCGCACCATCGCAACGTTCTATGTATATTGTGAAAAAGATTTTTGACGATAATACAACTAATATAGAGAAGCACATAAAATAGCCTATAGAGGGTGTGTCAATTTGAAAAGATTTGGTACACCCTCAAGTATCCATGAATCCTCTCAAATAAAGACTTATCAGAATAGACTAATACTGATTATGAGTAAAATTAAGAAGAATTATATTTTAGGAAGAACTATGACGAATCCTCTCTCGTTCACTCTTCTTTTATGTTTTTTATCTTATGCTATCGCGATTTCGGCACAGATAAAGCCAATTACCATCCCTACGAAAAACGACACATTGCTATTGTATCCTTTGGCAGACAATGCTGTCAGGGTGCAATATAAAAGTAAAAGCAACCGTATGCTGCCTGAATGGATCTATGCAGGAAAAAATGCAGAACACGCAGCGGCATATAAAATAAAAAGGAGCAAAGAATCTGTAAGGGTTTGTTTGAAAGGGATTTCACTAACATACCATAAGTCCACGGGGCTAATCTCTTGGTTTGATGCATCCGGGAAGCCGTTACTTGCAGAAACAAATCGCTCGCTGCAAATGTCCGCAATACAAGGCGAACCCACTTATATTGCCACCCTGCATGTTGACTCTCCGCAAGAAGAATACTTGTTTGGCTTAGGGCAATTTCAGGACGGGCACTTGAATGTACGAGGTCTCTCCCGACGACTGACACAAGTCAACACCCAGATTGCAGTACCTTTCATCTATTCCAGCCGTGGTTTTGGATTGTTGTGGAATAACTACGGAATGACAGAATTCAATCCTTGTGACACTCGGATTCTCCTTAAAAAACAAGGTGAAAGTGGCGAGAAATATATTGTCGATGTAACTACAACAGAAGGAGGCAGACAGGAAGTACGAGAAAGCAATCATTTTGAAGGAACGATGACGGTGACAAAGCCCGGACGTTACTCTTTACTACTTGACGTAGGACAAAAGATGGCCCGTACACATCATTTGGCTATAGATGGAGAGACGATTATTGAAATGAAGAACCGTTGGCTTCCTCCCACAGCCTCTGTTATCGTGGACTTAGAGGCGGGCACACATCGACTACAGGCTAATTTAGAGAAAGGCGACATGCTGGTGTTGTACTACAAAAAGGTGGAAGATGAGACCGTTTTCCAATCGCCAGTAGCCGAAGCTGTAGATTATACGGTATTTGCGGGTGAGGCGGATGACGTTATTGCATCCTATCGCTCTCTTATAGGGCAGGCGCCAATGATGCCCGATTGGGCTATGGGATATATTCATTGTCGTGAACGATTCACATCACAATCACAGATTCTGGAGACAGCCCGTCGTTTTCAAGCGGAGCAAATTCCTATGGATGTCATTGTACAAGATTGGCAGTATTGGGGGAAATATGGCTGGAATGCCATGCGATTCGATGAAACTCATTATCCTGCTCCCGGGCAACTCGTAGAAGATTTGCACGACATGAATGTCAAACTGATGCTGTCGGTTTGGTCAAAGATAGACCCAAAGTCCGAAGTGGGAAAACAAATGGCAAATGACGGCTTCTTCATAAAGAATACTTCATGGGTGGACTTTTTTAATCCCAAGGCTTCTGCTTCGTATTGGAGCAACTTCAGCAACCGTTTGCTGAAACCGTATCATATTGACGCATGGTGGCAAGATGCCACGGAGCCGGAAAATGATGA
Source organism: Prevotellaceae bacterium (assembly GCA_021204165.1). Taxonomy (GTDB): domain Bacteria; phylum Bacteroidota; class Bacteroidia; order Bacteroidales; family Bacteroidaceae; genus RGIG8745. The sequence continues at coordinate 7,349 of JAJPZU010000179.1, read as the reverse complement.
TTTGGAAGGACGTAAGGTGATGAACAACAATGTGCCCGGAGAGGTATTCCGTAACGTATATCCATTACTGGTTAACAAAACAGTATATGAAGGGTGTCGCAAGGATATGCCGGATAAACGCACCATGATTTTGACCCGTAGCGGCTTCCCCGGCATACAACGCTACGGAGCTGCTTTGTGGAGTGGAGATATAGGACATGACTGGGAAACGTTGCGTAGGCAGTTGACCGCAGGATTGGGACTGACGGTCACCGGCATCCCTTGGTGGACTTACGATGCGGGAGGCTTCTTCCGCCCCGGCCGTCAATACACAGACGAGGCTTACCATGAGTGTTTTCTACGCTGGCTGCAAATTTCCACTTTTCTTCCGCTGATGCGTGTGCATGGCTACAAAACAGACACAGAGTTTTGGAATTATGGAGACAAAGTGGAGACTTTGGCAAGGCAAGCTGTGAATCTGCGCTATCGCCTTTTACCTTATATCTACTCGGCCAATGCAGAAATAGCCATGAAAGGGGGGACGCTGATGCGTCCGTTAGTGATGGACTTCCGCACAGACGCTCAGGCATTGCAACAATCAAGTCAGTATATGTTTGGTAAATCGCTACTTGTAGCTCCGGTCGTTGAGAAAGGTCTGAATGAAATGAATGTATATTTGCCTGAAACCAAAAGCGGCTGGTATGATTTTCACACCGGACGCAAAATGAAACGGATGCGTTGCAACGTAACTGTGCCTGTCAAAATGGAATATATTCCGGTATTTGTAAAAGCAGGTACAATACTGCCTTTAGCCGAAGTGAGACAGCAGGCACATGCCTCCCTAAATTCTCCATGGGAAATCCGAATCTATCCGGGGGCAGACGGGGCATTTACCATATATGAAGATGACGGCATCAGTTATCAATACGAGGAAGGACATTATGCAACATTCTGTTTGAAGTGGGATGATAAGAAAAGTATATTGACCATACAAGCCCGCAAAGGAGATTTCCCGGAATTACGCAAATGTCGGAAACTGAAAATCTTAAAGATAATATCAGAACACCAAACGGTAGAACAAGAAGTGGAATATAAAGGACAGAAACTGTCCGTATCATTATAATTTGCCACATTAATTATATTATAATAATGAAGAATTTATTTATATCTATCGCTGTATGCTATGCAGCACAGTTTGTAAGTGTGGAAAACATTTCCGCCCAACAGTCTCGTCAAAAAGAATCTATAAACAGCATTCAAATGGTTTCCGATGGACAACGAATCAAATATAATAAAATGATATTCGGACAGTTCATCGAGCATTTCGATAATCAAATCTATGGCGGTATATTTGACCCCACCTCCAGATTTGCCGATGAGGACGGATTTCGGACAGATGTAATAGAGGCATTGAAAGAAATCAAGACTCCCATCGTCCGTTGGCCGGGCGGCTGTTTTGTCTCCACCTACCATTGGTTGGATGGAGTTGGTCCTGAACGTACACCTACATACGACAAAACTTGGCAGGTGGAAGACCCTAACACTTTCGGCACGGACGAGTATATCAAGTGGTGTCGAAAAGTGGGATGTGAACCCTACATCTGCACTAATGCCGGTACCGGTACACCCGAAGAGATGAGCGACTGGGTAGAATATTGCAATCTCACCGTTGGCAAGTTCGGACGGATGCGTATGAAAAACGGCTATATCGAACCTCACAACGTGAAATACTGGAGCGTGGGAAACGAAAATTGGGGAGCACATGAATTAGGAGCACGCACAGTACAAGAGTGGGGTCCTATGGTGCGTGAATCAGCCAAAATGATGCGTAGCGTTACCAAAGACGCCAAGCTCTTCGCAGCTGCCACGTCTAACAAGAACTGGACTATGCCCCTGCTGCGCGAGGCTGGTTCCCACCTCGACTATGTGGCCATTCATGGCTATTGGGATCCCCTCTTCCACCGTAACACACCCGCCTCTTTTATCGACTGCATGATGAAGACGGAGGCTCCAGAACAGGATATCGTACGCACCATCGACATTCTGAACGAAGCGGGATTCGGCGGAGGAAAAATCAAAATTGCCTATGACGAATGGAATCTGCGCAACTGGCATCATCCTTGGCATGGCAACTTCCGCAAAGGTTTTGAACTGGAAGCTCGACGCAAGAATGACATCGCCGCCACTTATACCATGGCTGATGCGCTCTTCTCCGCCTGCTTCCTCAATTCATGTTTGCGCCACTCCGACATAGTAGATATTGCCTGCTTTGCTCCAGTGGTCAACACCAGAGGACCTTTGTTTGTACACCCAAACGGCATTGTAAAGCGCACCACCTACTATATTTTCTGGATGTACACTAATCTGATGGAAGACTGGATGGTACCGGTATCCGTCAAAGCCGACAAACTGACCAAAGGCGAACACTCCGTAGATGTATTGGATGGTATATTGACTGCCAATGACGACAAGTCGCGCTACGTCTATGCACTCGTCAACAAGCATCCCAATCAGTCTCAGGAAATTGAAATAGATTTCAAAGGCTTGGGCAAGAAGGCTCCTCGCAAACTGACAGGACATGTGCTGAGCGGCAGCACTGCTGACGACTATAATGACATCGACACCGAGCGCGTAAAACCAGAAACACGCACTTTTGCTGTCAACAATGGCAAGGTAACACTTCCAGCCCACTCGCTGACCATGCTAATTATTGAATAAAAATTAAAAAACAAGTACATCAATGAGACATCTTAGTTTTATATTCTATCTCCTCTTGTCAGCTTTTGCCCTATCCATGCAAGGCCAAGAGAAAATCAGTTTTACAACCGAAGGATGCGAAGTGAACGTATTATTCTATACACCTTCCATTGTCCGTATCACCAAGACTCCTATCGGGCATTCTTTCAATCATTCCAGCATGGTGGTTGTCACCACTCCTGAAGAAGTAAACTCAGCCATAAAGGCAAGCAGACTATATCCAGCCAGACACTCAATATCAGTGTGAATTTACAAAATGGAGCTGTCACTTTTCGTGATGCGCACGGCAAGCTTTTGCTGCGCGAAAAGGAAAGCGAATTCATTCAACGTATAGAAGGTCCCGACAAGGGAGCCTTTCGCGTGACACAAACTTTTCTGCTGAACAAGAACGAACCGATCTATGGACTGGGCATTTTCCAAGATGGCAAACTAAACCGGCGGAACACGGAAAAGCTGATGGAACAATCCAACAAAGAAGATTTCCAAAATGTATTGCAATCCATCAATGGTTGGGGGCTTTTCTGGGACAACTATTCGCGCACCCTCTTCCGTGACAACGCAGAGGGAATGACATTCTCGTCGGAAGTAGGTGACGGCATTGACTACTACTTCATGTATGGAGGCAGTGTGGACGGTGTAGTGTCACAGATGCGCCATCTGTCCGGGCAAGTTCCAATGCTACCTCTTTGGACTTATGGCTACATGCAGAGCAAGGAACGCTACAAAAGTAGTCGTGAGGTGCGGAATGTGGTCGAAACCTACCGCAAACTTCAGGTTCCCTTGGACTGTATCATTCAGGATTGGCAATACTGGGGAAGCAACTACACATGGAATGCCATGGAGTTCATTGCAGACACTTACTTGGATGCAAAACAGATGATAGAACACGTTCACAAGAACAATGCACATCTGATGCTTTCCATTTGGCCGGGATTCGGTCCCCACACCAAGCCCTATCAGGTGTTAAAGGAGAAAGGACTGCTGTTCGATTTCCAGACATGGCCTCAAAGCGGTCTGTCTGCCTGGCCTCCACGCATGGACTATCCCTCGGGGGTACGCGTGTACGATGCTTTCAGCCAAGAGGCACGTGACATTTACTGGCAACATCTAAAGCCTCTCTACGAACTTGGAGTGGACGGCTGGTGGATGGATTCCACTGAGCCCGACCATTTTGATGCCAAAGACGAGGAATATGACCACAAAGCCGGCAATGGTACCTACCGCAGCCTGCGCAATGCCTACCCACTGGCTACAGTCTCAGGTGTATATGACCACCAACGCAAAACCAGTAGCGACAAACGTGTCTTTATCATGACCCGTTCTGCCTTTGCAGGACAACAACGCTATGGCAGTAATGTGTGGTCAGGCGACGTGGGGTCTGGATGGAATCAGTTGCGTGCGCAGTTACCGGCCGGACTTAGCTTCACCATGACCGGCAATCCCAACTTCAACACCGACATTGGAGGCTTCTTCTGTGGTGCCTACAATACTCGAAGCGGTGCTGCGGCCAGCAACCCGCAATATCAGGAACTTCATGTACGCTGGATGCAGTATGCACTCTTCTGTCCATTGTTCAGAAGTCATGGAGCCGATGCCCCTCGTGAAATCTATCAGTTCGGGAAGAAAGGTGATGCCGCCTACGATGCAATAGAGAAAACTATTCGCTTGCGCTACCGTTTGATTCCATACCTTTATTCCACTGCATGGAAAGTGACAAATGCTCAGGAGAGCTATCTCCGTCCGCTCATTGCAGATTTTCCTCGCGACAAAAGGGTGTGGGAGATGAGCGACGAGTTTATGTTCGGTCGTTCCATTTTGGCCGCCCCCATTGTCGAAGCGCAATATACCGATGAAGCCATCAACCGCAAGCAGGCTCCTACCGACGTGGACTTTAGTGCTGCATGTCAGGTGCAGAAGTATCTTCCCAAAGGAACGGCATGGTATGATTTCTGGACTAATCAACGCTACGAGGGCGGACAAAGAGCCACGCTGGAAACCGCATTCGACCGTGTTCCCATGTTCGTCCGCGCGGGGAGCATTCTGCCCTTGGGACCAGAGATGCAGTACGTAGGAGAAAAGCAATGGGACAATCTGGAAATGCGAATCTATCCGGGAGCAGACGGTAGTTTCACCCTTTACGAAGACGAAGGCGATAACTACAATTACGAGAATGGAATCTGTTCCACCATTCTCTTCCGGTGGAATGATTCACGACGCACACTCATCATCGGGCAACGTCAGGGTTCCTTTCCAGGCATGTTGACAATTCGCACTTTCACAATCGTACTGCCCGACCACACGCAGCACACGGTGCACTATCAAGGTGAGGCTATGGAAGTGCAGCTCTAAGTTACATGTTAAACAAAAACAAGAACACATCATTCATGAACATCAAGATTTTATCTATCGGATGCTTTTTTGCATGGGTTGCCGGAAGTGCGGCAGCCACACGGGACTTGTCAGAAAGGGTGACGGCCCATATTTCTCTGAAAATTCCCGGAAACGATGCTGTCCGCTATTCCTTAGTGTTGCGAGAAGGGGAATCAGTCTGTCAGGCGGAAAGCGAACTTCCTTTGCTCATCACCCGCAAGGTGACACCCAACGAAGAACATCGACGCATTACAGTGAAAATCAAAGCCCTTGAAGACATCTACTTCAATTACGGCGAAGAACTGGAAACGGGTTTCAGACATGCCGACTGCATGTTTTATATGCCAGGGTTCTGGTATCGGCACAATCTACGCTCACCAGAAGGTGCTCCATCCCTGCGAAATTCCGACAGTTGGTTAGCGCGCGAAGATCGCCTGAGTACTCCACTTACAGCCATTTTCGACACTTCAGTCAAAAAGGCTATATCTGTCATCCGTTTGGACGAGTTCGACAAAGATGCACTGACAACCCACAAAGAAGGAGAAGTGATTCTGTCCGGCAAAACATCTATCGGTTATACCGGATTTGTAAATAGGGTTGGGAAAAGCCGGTTGGCTTATGGATTCCCCTACAAGGAAAAGCCATTCACTTACATCCGCAAACTGACTCTGGCACCTGCTGTAGAGGCATATCAACTACTACACAAAGGAGATAGCATCTCGTTGATGTGGGAGGTGGCAGAGACTATTGCCGACGACTTTTCTGAGTGTGTACAGAAACTGTGGGAATACAGTTACGACACCAACCTTCCCCAACCGGTAGAAAATCCATATACAACGGAGGAAATAAAAGAAACGTTGAGCAACTTCTTCGTCGAGAGTTTTATGGATGATGTAAAGCCCCACTACTATTCCGGTGTAGAAATGTTGACCAATACATGCGACAACACCTATACCGCTGAGGTGGGGTTCACCGGACGTACTCTACTCAATGCCTTCAATGCTTTGGAATATGGCGAATCCCAAGGGCGCACAGAGCTGGCAAAGGATGCCAACAGTATATTTGACACTTATTTGCAAGATGGATTCACGAATGAGGGATTCTTTCGGGAAGTCATTCGCCACAAGCGAGATTCCCGTGATGGGGTGCTGAGTATTCGTCGTCAATCAGAGGGTGTTTACGCATGTCTTCACTACTTAAACTACGAGAAACGACATAAGCGCAACCACCCGAATTGGGAAACCAGATTGAGAAAGACGCTTGACAACATTCTTCGCATGCAACAAGAAGACGGTAGCTTTCCACGAAAATTCAAAGGCGATTTCTCCATTATTGACCCAACCGGCGGCAGTACACCTTCAGCTACGCTACCTCTGATATTAGGCTATAAATATTTCAAAGACAAACGCTATCTTGAAGCGGCGAAACGCTCTGTCAACTATCTCGACAGGAAACTGATAGCCAAGGCAGATTACTTCTCCTCAACACTTGATGCCAATTGCGAAGACAAGGAGGCTTCGCTCTATGCCGCCACCGCCACCTACTACATGGCTTTGGTCAGTAAGGGAACTGAGTATGCCCGCTATGCCTCACTCACCAAGAAGGCATCTTATTTTGCACTCTCATGGTACTATACATGGGATGTACCTTTTGCCACAGGGCAGATGCTGGGCGATGTGGGCTTGAAGAGCCGTGGATGGGGAAATGTATCTGTAGAAAACAACCACATCGATGTTTTCATCTTTGAGTTTGCCGATGTGCTGCGTTGGTTGGGCAAGGAATATGGAGAACAGCGTTTCACTGACTTTGCTACCGTCATATCCAGTTCCATGCCTCAACTGCTTCCATACAAAGGGCATCTGTGCGGAATTGCCAAAAAGGGCTATTATCCGGAAGTGGTACAACACACCAACTGGGACTACGGACGTAACGGCAAAGGTTACTACAATCATATTTTTGCTCCGGGATGGACAGTGGCTTCCTTATGGGAATTGTACTCTCCCGGACGAGCAGAAAGCTTCCTGAAGGGCAAATGAGACTTCATTTGGTCTAATGAATGTACATATTAGTCGGTCAAGTGTAACCATCCGAAAACGGCCGACTTTTGCATAGTTTTTTAACGCTGTAAATTTGTGGCCAAAAAACTATGCAAAAGTCGGCCCTTTTCGGATGACTACGCGAATGCACCTACATATATGACAAGAAAACACCCCCCAAAATGCCACTTTTTAAAATGACAAAAT
>JAJPZU010000205.1 GCA_021204165.1 Prevotellaceae bacterium | reverse complement strand
ATTACCGAAAGACGGTTTATAATAATTACTCGAAAATAAATTTAAAACAGCTTCTAAGTTTTTAATTATGAACTTGCGGGTAAAATAAACAATCAGGCGCACTGTTTTCAACTCCTCTCTGCGCTAATAAAATGTTTTCAGCACATTGTCCGTATATTTTTAATAAATAAGTCTTGTTTCTATTTCGGTTTCAAAATAAAAGTGTAATTTTGGAGCTGATAAACAACACTAATACTTTGGAACAAATATGGCGACATGTAATTTCTTTGCTGTTGACTTAGGTGCAACAAGCGGACGTACAATTCTGGGAAGTATTGTAGGCGGAAAGCTTGAACAGCGTGAACTGACAAGATTCCCTAATCATATCATAGAGACGGGAGGACATTTTTTCTGGGACATCTATGCTCTGTATGCCGAGATAATCCGGGGACTGAAGCTGGTGGCGGATGAGCACATCGAGATTCAGTCTGTGGGTATTGACACATGGGGTGTGGATTTTGTGATGATAGGCAAGGACGGAGGCATTTTGCGCAATCCGTACTGCTATCGTGACCCGCACACGGAAGGTGCAATGGAGGAATATTTCAAGCTGGTGCCGAAAGAGAAAGTGTATGAGAAAACCGGCATACAGTTCATGAATTTCAATTCTCTGTTTCAGTTGGCGACTCTCCGCCGTAACGGCGATTCCGCTCTTGAAGTGGCAGATAAGATTCTTTTTGTGCCTGACGCGCTGATGTATATGCTGACCGGTGAGGCAGTGTGTGAATACACTATATTATCTACAAGCCAGTTGCTCGATCCGCGCACGAAGCGCATAGACACGGAGCTGCTGGAGGTGATAGGGCTGAAGGAGAGTCAGTTCGGACGCTATGTGAACCCGAGTGACAAGGTGGGAGTGTTGAGTGAGGAAGTGCAGAGACAGACCGGACTTGGGGCTGTTCCTGTGGTGGCTGTGGCAGGACACGATACGGGGGCGGCTGTGGCGGCTGTACCGGCGCGGGATGAGCGTTTCGCTTATTTGAGCTGCGGCACATGGTCGTTGCTCGGAATTGAGACCAAAGATGCTATTATAAATAAGGAGAGCTTTGCCTATAACTTCACAAACGAGGGAGGTATTGACGGAACGACACGATTCCTGAAGAATATCTGCGGCATGTGGCTGCTGGAGCGTTGCCGCAAGGAGTGGACGGACGCTCCGAAGGATGTGAATGTCATCAATGACGAGAGTCTTGAGGCAGAACCGTTCCGCTGCTTTATAAATCCGGATGCGCCTTGTTTTGCCAATCCGGTGTCGATGGTCGATGCCATCCGCGAATATTGCCGCAAGACTGGGCAGCATGTGCCGGAAGGGTATAAGGAAATAGCACGGTGCATATTCGAGAGCCTTGCCATGCGCTATCGTCAGGTGCTGGGCTATCTGAAGGACTTGTCGCCGTTTGAGATAGAGAAGCTGCATGTGATTGGCGGAGGCACATACAATCGCCATCTGATGCAGTTCACCGCCAATTCGGTGGGCATTCCTGTCGTGTGCGGTCCCGTGGAAGGGACGGCCATCGGCAATATCATGCTTCAGGCGAAAGCGGCCGGACTGGTGGGAGATATGTTCGAGATGAGGAAGATTATTGCTGACTCCATCGAACTGAATACCTACCTGCCGCAAGACCGGGAGGCTTGGGATGCCGCGTATGAGAAGTATCTCGCTGTGAGCAGTGCGGAGATTTGACGGACAAAAATGATTATTAACTAAAGAATAAATCGAAAGAAATGAAAGAAGAACTTATCAAGAAGGCTTATGAGGTTGCAAAAGAGCGTTACGCTGCAATCGGTATTGACACGGAAGAGGCTATCGCAAAGCTTCAGAAAGTACAGCTCAGTCTCCACTGCTGGCAGGCTGACGATGTAGCAGGATTTGAGAATCAGGGCGGAGACCTCACCGGAGGTATTCAGGCTACCGGAAATTATCCGGGCAAGGCGCGCAACATAGACGAACTGCGTCAGGATGTACTCAAGGCTGTATCTATGATTCCGGGCACTCACCGTTTGAACCTCCATGAGATATACGGAGATTTCAAGGGAGAGGTAGTTGACCGCGATCAGGTGGAGCCGAAGCATTTCCAGAGCTGGATTGATTGGGCTAAGGAGAATCACATGAAGCTTGACTTCAATTCCACTTCGTTCTCTCATCCTAAGAGTGGAAGCTTGTCGCTTGCAAATCCTGACAAGGGAATCCGCGAATTTTGGATTGAACATACGAAGCGTTGCCGCGCCGTGGCTGAAGCAATGGGTAAGGCTCAGGGCGACCCGTGTATCATGAACTTGTGGGTGCATGACGGAAGCAAGGACATCACGGTGAACCGTATGCTCTACCGTGAATTGCTCAAGGATTCTCTCGACAGAATATTTGAGGTGAAGTATGAGAACATGAAGGATTGTGTGGAGTCGAAAGTCTTCGGCATCGGTCTTGAAAGCTACACGGTAGGCTCTAACGACTTCTATATCGGCTATGCGGCAAGCCGCGGCAAGATTGTCACTCTCGACACCGGTCATTTCCATCCGACGGAGAGTGTGGCAGACAAACTTTCATCGTTGTTGCTCTATACTCCGGAAGTGATGCTCCATGTGAGCCGTCCGGTACGTTGGGACTCTGACCATGTGACCATCATGAACGACGACACGCTCGACCTGTGCAAGGAGATTGTACGTTGCGACGCTCTTGGCAAGGTGCATATCGGTCTTGACTATTTCGATGCTTCTATCAACCGCATTGGTGCTTACGTGATAGGTAGCCGCGCAACTCAGAAGTGCATGTTGCTTGCTTTGCTTGAGCCGTTGAAGACTCTTCGCGAGTATGAACTCAACGGTCAGGGATTTGAGCGTCTTGCGCTGCTTGAGGAGTGCAAGTCGTTGCCTTGGGGTGCAGTGTGGGATGAGTTCTGTCTGCGCAACGGTGTTCCTGTGGGTGAGAGCTTCATTGCAGAAGTGGAGAAGTATGAGACGGAAGTAACGTCTAAGAGATAACTTGTATTCTTTGTGGATAGGCGGGCTGACAGGCGGAAGTACTGCTCGGAGTCATATCTCCGGGCGGCAGTAGGCTTGTCTGCTCGCCGGTCTGTTAATTTGTAGGTTAAGGGAATATGGAAATAGTAATAGGACTGTTGATAATAGCAGTGGGCGCATTTTGCCAGTCAAGCTGCTATGTCCCTATAAATAAGATTAAGGACTGGAGCTGGGAGTCTTATTGGATTGTGCAGGGAGTGTTCGCGTGGCTTGTGCTGCCGTTGTTCGGTGCCATGCTGGCGGTTCCGGAAGGGCACAGCTTCTTTGAATTGTTTGCTGCCGGTTCTTCATTTAATATATGGATGACTATGCTCTTTGGTGTGTTGTGGGGTGTGGGCGGACTGACATTCGGACTCTCGATGCGCTATCTTGGTGTGGCTCTCGGGCAGTCGATAGCTCTCGGCACTTGCGCCGGACTTGGTACTGTCATGGGGCCGGTGTTGCTTAACATCTTCTTTCCTGAGCAGAATGCACTGGCTTCGCTGACTTTTGCCGTGCTGCTTGGGGTGGCTGTCACGCTGCTTGGCATCGCCATTATCGGAGTGGCGGGCTCCATGAAGGCAGCATCGCTCTCGGAAGAGGAGAAGAAAGCCGCTGTCAAGGACTTCAATTTCCCGAAAGGGCTTGCCATCGCTTTGTTGGCGGGATTCATGAGCGGCTGCTTCAATGTGGGGCTGGAGTTCGGAAAGGACATCAATTTCGGAGAACTTACACCGGACATGTATAAGACTTTGCCTGCCACATTCCTCGTGACGCTTGGAGGCTTCTTGACCAATGCGGCATATTGTTTCTTCCAGAACACCAAGAACGGTACATGGGGCGACTATGGAAAGGCAAATGTGTGGGGCAATAACTTGTTATTCTGCATTCTGGCGGGAGCACTCTGGTATAGCCAGTTCTTCGGACTGTCGCTCGGAAAGGGCTTTCTTACTGAGTCGCCTACGCTCATGACGTTCTCTTTCTGTATTCTTATGGCTCTCAATGTGGTCTTTTCCAATGTGTGGGGCATTATATTGAAAGAGTGGAAAGGGTGTTCGCAAAAGACTGTAGCCGTACTTGTGGTGGGAATCATCGTACTTATTATAAGTTCGTTCCTGCCGCAGATGTTGTGATGGAATGACGGATGTGCGGGTAGTGAAAATAAAAAGTAAAAAATAATAGAAAAAAGTGGGGATGCGTACTTCTTTATGGCGGGTGTCGAGAACGAAGACTTGCCGGTGCGTATGCTCGTTTAACGAAAGAAATACTTATGACTTCAATTTTGGAAAATCGTCCGGCTCTGGCAAGAGCCGTGAATCAGGTGGCTGAGGCTGCCGGTTACTTGTGGCAGAAAGGTTGGGCAGAGCGTAATGGTGGCAACATCACGGTGAACATTACGGAGTATGTGGATGAGGAAATGAGAGCAATGCCTGCAATAAGCGATGTGATGCCTATCGGTACCACGCTGCCTCATCTGAAGGGATGCTATTTTTATTGCAAAGGAACGCAGATGCGTATGCGTGATTTGGCGCGTTGGCCTATGGACAACGGAAGTATCATACGCATCCTTGACGATTGCGCTTCTTATGTGATTATTGCGGACAAACCGGTAAAGCCGACTTCCGAACTTCCTTCTCATTTGTCTGTACATGATTATTTGCTGGCAAAGGGTTCGCCTTACCGCGCATCGCTGCACACTCATCCAATAGAGCTTGTGGCGCTTACGCACAACAAGAAGTTTATGGAAAAGGATGTGGCGACAAAGATTCTGTGGAGCATGATTCCGGAGACAAAAGCATTCTGTCCTCGTGGGCTTGGCATGGTGCCTTATATGATGCCGAGCAGTGTAGAACTCGCCGACGCCACCATAAAAGCTATTGATGATGATTATGATGTGGTGATGTGGGAGAAGCATGGAGTCTTCGCTGTCGATACAGATATTATGTCTGCATTCGATCAGGTTGATGTGCTGAACAAATCTGCTTTGATTTATATTGCTGCAAAGAATATGGGCTTCGTGCCGGACGGTATGACGGAAGCGCAGATGAAAGAACTTTCAGATACATTCGGGTTGCCCAAATAGAAAATGCGTTTTTTGCATGGAGAGACTTCAAAAATTACCCCCCCCCGATTGCAAAAATCTGTTAATTCTATGATTAAATGGGCAAAAAAAACGAATAAGTGGTAGATTTTTATGCTTAAATGTATTGCAGTAATAGAATAATAGCTATATTTGTATCGCAATTCGGAAATGAAGTTGCTTGAAGAGTTTTCGACAGAATGATTCTGATAAGAAAATATCTTGACGAGGATTCTTCAATGAAAGAAGAAATGAATATTCATACATATATTATGCTAACGGACATTAGTTCTTAATAATTTGTCCCAAACAAATGTAAGAACGAAACGGGTTGTGAAACTCAAGTCCTTCCCCCAATAGAAATATTAACATTTCACCTGACTATCCCTATGCCGTGAGGTATGGGGATAGATTTTTTATCCGCCTTTAGGAACGAGACTTGACCGAATTTTTATTTGTCAGATTCCCGAGGATAACATAAGCACCTGTCAGGGGCATTTTTGCAGAATATGCTTTTTGCTTTTTTCCGGATATAATTGTGGCTCATCTGCCTGTCTGTGTGATTTTTATGTTATCTTTGCACAAATGTCTGAAGATACGCTTCCGAGTGTGTTGAAGGCAGCCTTAAATGAGATACAGTCAAATTGTAATTGGAATGAAGAGTGCAAAGAAACTTTTTATAGCATCGCTGCTGGTGGCTGGAAGTCAGTCGGTCGTTGGACAGCAATGGATAAAGACAGAGCCGGAGGCACGTCCTTACACACGTTGGTGGTGGCTGGGAAGTGCTGTAGATGAACAGAACCTTACTTATAACCTGACCGAGTATGCGAAAGCTGGAATCGGAGGTGTAGAGATAACCCCCATCTATGGTGTGCAGGGAAACGACAAGAATGATATTCAGTATCTGTCGCCCAAATGGATGAAGATGTTGCAGCATGTGGAGGCTGTCGGCAGTGAGGTGGGTGTTGAAACCAATATGGCAACAGGCACAGGATGGCCTTTTGGCGGTCCGCTTGTGCCGGCAGACGAAGGTGCGGCGAAGGCTATATTTAAGGACTATGAGGTGACGGGCGGAACGGATGAAATGCTTGATATTTCAGTCTTTGAACCGAAGCAGAAAGGTGTGGCGAAATTATCATGCGTGATGGCATACGACTTGAAGGAGACGGGTGAGGGTGATTACCTGTACAAACGGATTCTTGATTTGACCGGTCAAGTGGTGAGCACATCGGGAACATCGGGCATGAAGAATGAGATAAACCTGAAGAAATTGCCGAAGGGTGACTGGCGCATTGTCGCTCTTTATTGCGGACGTACTCGCCAGCAGGTGAAGCGTGCGGCTCCCGGTGGCGAAGGACTGGTCATTGACCATTTCGACAAGAAAGCGGTGGAGCATTATTTGCAACGTTTCGACACGGCTTTTGTGAATCAAGGTGTTAAACCTCCGCATACGTTCTTCAATGATTCGTATGAAGTTTATGGTGCGGACTGGACTCCGCTTCTGCTTGAAGAGTTTGAGACGCGCAGAGGGTATAAATTGCAAAACTATTTTCCTGACTTCATGCGTGTGGAGGCGCAGCAGACGGACATAAGCCGCCGTATTGTCAGCGACTATCGGCAGACGATGGGGGAACTGCTGTATGAGAACTTCACCTCACAGTGGACGGAATGGGCGCATAAGCATGGCTCTATCACGCGTAATCAAGCCCACGGAAGTCCTGCCAATCTGATAGATATTTATGCAGAAGTGGATATTCCGGAGTGTGAAGGATTCGGATTGAGTGACTTCGGCATAAAGGGACTGAGGAGTGATACAGCCTATACACGCAAGAATTTCTCTGACATATCCATGTTGAAGTATGCCTCTTCCGGGGCACATATCTCCGGTAAGAAATATACATCGTCCGAGACGTTTACGTGGCTTACGGAGCATTTCCGCACATCGTTGTCGCAGTGCAAACCGGACATTGACCTGATGTTCCTTTCCGGCATCAATCATGTGTTCTTCCACGGTTCGTGCTATTCGCCTCGCGAGGCGGAGTGGCCCGGATGGAGATTCTACGCGTCGGTCGATATGACACCTAACAATAGTATATGGCGCGATTTGCCCGCATTTACAAAATATATAGAGCGTTGCCAGTCGTTCTTGCAATGGGGCGAACCGGATAATGACTTTCTGGTGTATCTGCCTTATTACGACATGATATATGAACAGCCGGACAGGATTGTGCTTTTCGACATACATTCGATGGATAAGCGTGCTCCGAAGTTCATCGAGACGATACAGCATATTGTGGCTTCAGGATATGATGTGGATTATATATCGGATAAGTATATTGAAAAGACCCGGGTGAATGGAGGGCATTTGACAACCACCGGGAAGAATGCTTATTCTGCTATTGTGGTGCCGGATGTGCAGTTTATGCCGGTGGAGACACTGAAGCAGATTCTGGCTCTTGCTCGTGAAGGAGCAAAAGTGATATTTGTGGCTTCGTGTCCGCAGGCTGTGCCCGGATACGGAAACCTGAAAGAGCGTCAGAGTGAGTTTGACGCTGTGATGAAACAGCTTGCAAGTGAGGTCAAGACGGACTTCACGACTTGCAGCGTGTCGCAATATGGGAAAGGAACTATCATCTGTTCGCCGAACTATACGGACGGACTTTCATACGCAGCGAACAAGGAAACCATGCGCAACGAACAAGGGTTGTCATGTATCAGAAGGTCTAATGCGGACGGTTATCATTACTTCATATCTAATCTGCAGGGAAAGGACTTTGACGGTTATGTGACATTAAGTGTCGGTGCGAAAGATGCGGCACTTTATAATCCGATGACAGGGGAGATAGGACGTGCGGATGTAGCCGGTGGCGACAAGGAGGCGAAGGTTCGTCTTCAGTTGGCATCCGGGGAGTCTGTGATACTTCGTACTTTCAGTGCTTCTTCTGCTGACAAGATAATGCAAGAGTGTGGCAGTGGTGATATGCTGCCTGACTACCGTTATTATACATTGGATGTGAAGGCTGCTGTTGCTCTGAAGGGGTGGACTTTGAACTTTATTGAAAGTGCGCCTAAAGTGGAGACAGCAGGGTTCAGGATGGAACAACCGAAGTCATGGACGGAACTTGGTGATTCAGTCTGCAATGTGACAATGGGTACAGGAGTTTATGCGACCACATTTAATGTGAAAGATGTGTCTGCCGGGTATGTTCTTGATTTGGGCGATGTGCGCGAGTCTGCACGGGTGCGCTTGAATGGAAAAGAGTGTGGTGTGTTGTTCGCTGTGCCGTTCAGGATGGATATAAGCAGGTATTTGCAGAAAGGCGACAATACGTTGGAGGTTGAAGTGACCAATCTTCCTGCAAATCGTATTGCCAAGCTCGACCGTGACGGTGTGCAATGGCGCAAGTTCAAGGAGATAAATGTGGTGGACTTGAATTATAAGAAAAATACTTATGCGGAATGGATGCCTGTCGCTTCCGGATTAAATTCGGAAGTCAGGCTGATACCTAAAATGTAATTAGCGAATTGATTTATTGTGGAATAATAAATAGAATAAGAATATGTTTGGAAAGAAAACTCTGGTTTTGTCTTCTGCATTGCTGCTTGCTGCGGTGAATATGAACGCACAGCAGAGCGATGCAGATGCGATTGGCTCGTGGGCGGTGACTCCGCCTATGGGATGGAACTCTTGGGATTGCTACGGCCCTACCGTAGTGGAGAAAGAAGTGAAACAGAATGCGGACTATATGGCGGGCCATCTTTTGAAATATGGTTGGGAGTATGTGGTTGTTGACATCCGCTGGTTTGTGGAGAATGATAAGGCGGGAGGATATAACCAGACAAATCCGATTTATGATATGGATGAGTACGGACGTTATATTCCGGCTGTAAACCGTTTCCCGTCTGCTGCAAATGGAGCCGGGTTTAAGCCGCTGGCAGACTATTGCCACGAGAAAGGACTGAAGTTTGGAATACATATAATGAGAGGCTTGCCAAAGCTGGCTGCCACCAAGAAGTGTCCGGTTCTTGGTGCGGAGGGAATTACTTGCGACCAGATATGTAATAATGATTCCTCATGTACATGGTTGCGTGATAATTATAAAGTGGATTATAGAAAGAAAGGGGCGCAGGAGTATTACAACTCTATATTCAATCTTTATGCTTCGTGGGGAGTGGATTATGTAAAGGTGGATGATATAGCTCGTCCTTATCACACGGCAGAGATTGAAATGATTCACCGTGCCATAATGCAGTGCGGACGTCCTATGGTGCTGAGTCTTTCGCCGGGAGAGACTCCGGTGGGTGAGATTGATCATTTGCGCCAGAATGCTAATCTGTGGCGAACAGTCGATGATTTCTGGGACAATTGGAGCCAGTTGAATTATCAGTTCGGCATTTGTGCAAAATGGGCACCTTATATTCAGGAAGGACATTGGCCGGATGCGGACATGCTGCCGCTTGGACGTCTGAGCATACGAGGAGAACGCGGCAATGAACGTTGGACAAACTTCACGGAGGATGAACAATATACCTTGATGAACTTGTGGACGATATTCAAGTCGCCGTTGATGTTTGGCGGTGAACTTACACGGAATGACAATTTCACCAATTCGCTGCTGACGAATGAGGAAGTGTTGTATATGCACCATTATTCAAAGAATAATCGTCAGGTGTCAAATGATAATAATCATATCGTGTGGACAGCCGATGATCCGAATGGGCAGGACAAATATGTGGCTTTGTTCAACACCGGAGGCAATGAGGATATAAACGAAAAGGCTGCGCTGTATAGAAGTGGAACTATTTCATATCTTACAACAGGGTATTCAACGGATGTGTCCGTCGATATTCCGGAAGGTTCTGCCCAATTGTTGCTGGTGGTTACTGACGGAGGAGACGGATATGACAGTGACCATGCAGATTGGATTAATCCGACACTTGTGATGAAGGACGGAAGTACTGTGCAGCTGACCACGCTTACTCCTACAAGGAAGACCTGCGGATGGGGAAATGTACATATTAATAAGAACTTGAATGGAGGTACATTGTCTGTCAACAACAAAAAATATTCGAATGGCATAGCTACACATGCCAATTCCCAGCTGTTGTATAATCTGCCTGATGGAGTGGTGAAGTTTACAGCTCTTGCCGGAATTGACAATACCGGAACGGATCAGGGCTCGAAATCATCAGTAGAGTTCCTTGTGTTCAATAGTGATGCGGCAATGATAAATCAGACCACCGATGCTAATGCGGGCAGTAAGACGCTTAAAGCTGACCCTTCGAAGTGTGTGGCAAGAAGCGGCTTCATAAGTCGGGACACTCGTAATGCTGTGGAGATGGAGGTGGATATAACCGGTGCTGAGAAATTGTATCTGTTGGTGTCAAATGGCGGAGACAATCTCAATTATGACCATGCAGACTGGGGAAATCCTGTACTGGTGGATGCAGAGGGCAATGAAACTTCGTTGACCACAATTAATTGGGATGCAAATCCTATAAATGGTTGGAATGCGCCGAAGAAGAATACAAATAATGACGGAAACACGATGAAGATTAACGGTGTGGTATATAAGAAAGGATTTGGGGTGAATGCTCCTTCTCTTTTGACCTTTACTCTGCCGGGCAATCACAAATATGTGAAGTTTAAATCTACAGTCGGTTACGATGACGACGTCATTTCCGCTGCCAATGGAGTGACGATGGAATTTTTCGTATATACTTCTGATCCAACTTTGGAAACAGAAGAGAATGTAGTGCTTGATCTTACTTCGTTGGGCTTTATGCCTGATGAAGCATGTAAGATAACTGAAATGTGGAAAGGTGAGGAACTCGGGACATTCCGGAATGCGGAATTTGCTCCGTTGCTTCGTAGTCATGCCAGTGGTTTGTATAGAATCACTCCTGTGGGTGGAGGCGAGACTCCTGATGCTGTCGATTTACCTTCTGTACAGCAGTCTCAGAATGAGGGTGTGAACGATACGGTGTATAACCTTAGCGGTCAGCGTCTGAAGAAACCGCGGAGAGGTGTGAATATTATTGGCGGAAAAAAGAAACTTGTCAGATAGTTCTCACTTTTATTCTATTGTATCTATTACATAGACTTTTATTCTGGTATATTGATTTTAATTTTGTCACATAAATTTTGATAACGGCACTTCGATAGTAACTTTGTTGCATTTGAAGTGCCGTTCCTTTTGCATAAACAACTAATTTTGTGTGTCGGAAATACATTTTTTATTTGAAATGTTTGTTGCATAATAAAAAAGTACTACCTTTGCACTCGCATTCGGGCAGCAGAACATGCAAGGATGCTTTACAGGGATTGTTCTATGGTGTAACGGTAGCACAACAGTTTTTGGTTCTGTTTGTCCCTGTTCGAATCAGGGTAGAACAACAACCCATTGATTGAATACATTATAATAACATATTGGACTTGTAGCTCAGTTGGTTAGAGCAACAGACTCATAATCTGGAGGTCCCTGGTTCAAGCCCAGGCTGGTCCACTCTCAAAATCAGCGATTTACGAACAAACGTAGGTCGCTGATTTTCCGTTTTGCGAAAACAATGCGAAAACAAAGGGTCAGCGGATTTTGGGTCAGCGGATTTTTCCGCCTGCCGCCAACCGGAAAAATCCGCTGACCCGTTTTTATGTATGTTTAGAAGAGTGTGTTCTTGACATACTCCTCATGTATATTTAGTAGGTGTGTTCGCATACTCCTCATGTGTGACTTGTATGTGTTAGCAGACGTTTTCGACAGACTCCTCCGTCGCTACCGCGCCACCTCCCCTAACTTAGGGGAGGAGCCAAGTTACCGTATTGTGTGTCAGTGCTATACATCCGCTTCATAGTCTTTTCAAGCTATGGTATATAGGCTC
>JAJPZU010000175.1 GCA_021204165.1 Prevotellaceae bacterium | reverse complement strand
CTCCCCTAAGTTAGGGGAGGTGGCGCGGTAGCGACGGAGGAGTCTGTCGAATACACCTGCATAAAAACAGGAAGAGTGCTTGCAAAAAAAATAAAACAAGAATACAGTCTGCCTTAAACTTACAGACTTTAAGCTTGTCAAACAGATTAAACTTGTCAAACAGAAAATACTTAAAATATGACAGTGATTTATCCTTCGCCGATATTCGGTCCTGTACATAGTCGCCGACTCGGTGTTTCATTAGGCATAAACTTATTGCCGGAAGACGGCAAATGCTGTTCTTTCGACTGCCTTTATTGTGAATGCGGTTTCAACAAAGAGCACGTGCCTCATGCCAAGATGCCCTCTCGCGAGGCTGTCCGCGCTGCCCTCGAATCGCGTCTTTCGGACATGAAACGGAACGGTCCGACACCCGACGTGCTTACTTTCGCCGGCAACGGAGAGCCGACCATGCACCCGCATTTTCCGGAGATTATAGAGGACACTATTGCATTGCGCAACCGATACTTCCCCGATGCGAAGGTGAGCGTGTTGTCGAATGCCACCCGGATTACTCGGCCGGAAGTCTTCGAGGCTCTGAAAAAGGTTGATAACAACATATTGAAGCTCGACACGGTATCGACACCTTATATCAATAAGGTTGACAGACCTAACGGTTGCTACAATGTAGATGCGCTAATAGAACAGATGAAGCGGTTCAACGGGCACTGCATCATACAGACCATGTTCATGGGAGGCGAACATGAAGGCGAGTCTGTCTCCAATGTCGGTGACGAGTTTGTCACTCCGTGGATGGATGCCATCAAGTATATAGCCCCTGCCGAGGTCATGATTTATACCATTGACCGTGAAACTCCCGCCAAAGGGCTTCGTAAGGCTTCGCATGAAGAACTCGACAGAATTGCAGAAAAGCTCAGGGCTGAAGGAATAAAGTGTCAGGTATCGTACTGAGAATGCCACTAATCCGAATGAATCCACAGACTCTTCTGCCGAATGTATTCGTTTATTTATGAAAAAACAACTCCTAAAAAGCGAAAGATATGTTGTTACCTTATTATAATGAAAATCTCATAGAAGCCGGCTGCGACGAAGCCGGCAGAGGCTGTCTTGCCGGCAGTGTGTATGCAGCCGCTGTCATTCTCCCCAAAGACTACCGCAATGACAAGTTGAACGACTCGAAACAGCTGACCGCCAAAATGCGCTATGCGCTGCGGGAGGAGATTGAAAAGGATACCATTGCTTGGGCTATAGGTATTGCCACTCCAAAGGAGATAGACGAAATGAATATTCTGAAAGCAAGCATCACAGCCATGCACCGTGCCATCGATGCGCTTGCTGTCCGTCCGGAAGCATTGATTATAGACGGAAACAGATTTTATCCCTACCATGACATTCCGCATACAACGATTGTGGAAGGCGACGGAAAGTATTTGTCCATTGCAGCCGCTTCCATTCTCGCGAAGACATGGAGGGACGACTATATGGCGAAACTGCACAAGGAGTATCCGTTCTACGGATGGGACCACAATGCCGGCTATCCGACCAAAGAACACCGCAAGGGTATCGAAGAACATGGTACAACACCGTATCACCGTATGACATTCAGAATGTTCTGATATATTTTATAGATGTATTCAGACTCATTGTGTACCCCAAAAAGGTGTATCTGTGAATACACCCCGCAAATACATCACCAAACAAACGGAGGAGTGTGCCAAATACACCCACAAGCATCCTCCCACAATAAACCAACAAGGGCAAGCCGGCCGGCTTGCCCTTGTATAGGTATAATCACATCTTACTTCACCATCACTTTCGTTCTTCCTATGAAGTAAACACCTTGTTCAAGTCCGCATTCGCTGTTCTGCCCTTCCGACAGATGTAGGAGGCGCACAAGACGTCCGTCGGCAGAATAGAGACCGACAGTCTGTCTGCGAGGAGAATCGACGAAGAGCACACCGTCGCGACAGAATGCTTTCATGCCACTGAATGTCTGCCGATAGAGTGCTTCTATTCCGTTCACCTCGCCCATGCCGCCTATGCTGTAATAGGCGGTGGTGACCGTAGGCTCCGCATTGCGTGCATACAGTTCAAACGGCAAGACATCGCGTATGCCACGGACAAATGCCGCTCCCGGCAACATCCCTTCGTATGCTTCACGGTTGATGACATAGACGGTGTCGCAGTAAGACACCGTTTCGTATGTCGGCACAAGGTCAAACTCCGGTCCGGACGAAACAAGGCGACCGGAGGTAGCCTCAACGGTCACACCCTCTGCATCGGAAGCAGAGAATATCACTGTGCCTCGTATGTTGAACTCCTCCTCATATTCATCACTGTTAGGCATGGCGATGATATACGGACGGTTGGCTTCCATCGAAACGACAGGCGCGAAACCGCTTTCTGTAAGTTCGGCAAGCCAGAACGGACGTGAGCCTGTACGACCGCTGTTGAAAGGGGCAAGCTCTCCCCTGTCTTCGCTGAACACGGTCTGCACGCGGAAAGGAAGCACGATGCTTTCCCATCCGCACGACACGTGCGGCACGGTCTTCATGCCGAAACTGCGCGAATAGCTGACGGATTTTGCCTTAAACTCGTAAGGGCAGAGGAAAGGCAGCGCATCGGTCAGTGAGATACGCTCGGCAACTCCACCGATGACAATATTGCCCGTGAAGGCGGATGTGACTCCTGCCGTGGCATAGACAAGGCAGTTGGTTGGCATGTCGCCGAACAGTTCTTCCGGCACAGCGGCTGCCGTGGAGTTCCAGTCCACATACCGCAGTCCTTCACAACCGCCGAAGACATTGCTGCCTACACGCTCCGCAGCCGAAGGAATGCTGAACGTGGTGATACCGGTGGAGTGTGCCAACATGCCGTTGCCTATTGTCTTGATGGAGTTACACAGAAGCAGTTCGCGCAGGTTGGGAAGCTTGCAGAACATCGAATCGCCTGCCACATCGTCTGCCGTATGGAAAGACGCATAATAGGCGGAACCTCCCTCCACAATGTATGCTTCACTGATGTCGAGCTGGCGCAGTCGTTTCAGACTACGGATGAACGCGATGTCCGTGCCGTTGAGTCGGCCGCGCACCTTCAGTTCCACCACATCGTCGGGCTTCACCGTCTCCTCCTCCAGCGAACCGGGGGCGGGGTTCTCTATGTCCTGAGACGAGAAATCACCTTCAAGGTAGTCCTTGTCATACACGGCACGCAAAGGCAGACGCACTCCTTCCACATTGATTTCGGAGAGCTGACTGTTGTATTCGTCGAAGCTCAGCGTATGGGCATTGCCATTGTCCGCTGCCGTACTTGTCCAGTAGTATCCGGCTGTGCCGGTCTCCGTGGCCGCACTCTCGGAGGTGTTGTGCCGTCCGGCTGCGGGAATGAAGATGAGGTCTTCCGCATTCTGAGCGATGAAGAGCATTCCCGGCACATCTTCGAGCGTAGTCCACAATTTGTAGCAGGTGAGCAGCTCTGTAACCTCGTCCGCAGTAGGCATTCGCCAACCGTTGCCAAAGACGGACGACGGCGAGTGTGCCACATCCTCCCAGCGGTGATAGTCGCCGAACTGTTCGGCGGATATAGTACCCACGTTCTTGGATGCCCACTTGACACTCAGTCCCAGATTGACGGACTCGCCGCTTGTCAGGTCGTCCAACGTCAGTTTCAGCCATGACGCACGCCCCACACGGAGCATTCCGTTATGGGTGGAGGCTGCCATGCTGACACCCGCCTCATTGTTGACGGACACCTGATTGAGCTTCACCTGAAAGGCACTTCCCAGTTCGGTCTCCTCGTCAACAGGAATGGTGAAGGTGAGCAGCTGGGTGTTTCCCGGCAGCATCTTGCCTCCGGTAAGCACGAACTTGTATATACTGTCATCGACAACCGTATAAGTAACCTCATAGTCTGCCACCTTTGGCGACACGGTGTAGCGGCTGATGTCCGGCAATGCCCCTCCCGTGAATGTCAGCTGGAAGGTCATGTCGGTCAGCGTGTCCTGATTGGCGAGATAGACAGGAAACTGTCGTTCTTGTCCGGGAAGTCCGTTGACTGTCATGAGATAGAGCGAGTTCTCCTTGGCGGGAGCGGAAGGCTCTCCGGGCGAAGAGGGATTAAACTCGAACTCTGCGCGGATGGACAAGTCGGATGTACCTACAGTGTAGGTGAGCCGTGTGCTTGTGGCAAAGTGTTCGCCGTTGACATACCATCCCATGAACCTGTAACCGGTGTTGGTTCTTGCGTCCAACGTGACGGTGGCTCCTTCCGAGAACGTGCCGGTGTTGCCGCTGTAAGTTCCTCCTTCACTGCACGAGGCGGTCACTTTCACGCGGTTGGGCGCCGCCGACGGCTCTGAGGGAGAGGAAGGGTTGAACGGTATAAGCGAGAAGGTGGCAGACAACGTATCGTCCTGCGCCACAGTCTTGTAATAGAAGTCTGCCGATGTGGAAACAACCTCGCCCGACGGCTTCTTCACCCAGTTCTTGAACGAGTAGCCGCTGTTGGCGGTGGCGCGGAGGCGGATGCTTGTCCCGGGCAGATAGCGTCCGCCGCCGGACA
The DNA here is from genome assembly GCA_021204165.1 of Prevotellaceae bacterium. Classification (GTDB taxonomy): domain Bacteria; phylum Bacteroidota; class Bacteroidia; order Bacteroidales; family Bacteroidaceae; genus RGIG8745. Next base: position 7,445 of record JAJPZU010000175.1, on the reverse strand, counting down.
CTGTACCGCCTTCGGAAGTTTCAAGAACAAGATTGTAATAGACGTCCGGCTGACTCGGTTCGTTGGGATTGCCCGACACAAAGGTGTAATGCGCCACAAGCGTGTCGGGGCGGGCCACAGTCTTGTAACTGAACGAAGACGCGGTAGAAACGATGTTCCCCTGTGTGTCTGTCCAGTGCAGGAAAGAGAATCCGCCGTTGGTTCTCGCATTCAGCGTGACGGACTTCTCCGCTTCATAGACTCCTCCGCCCGACGGACTGCCGCCTTCCGCGGGCGATGTCTTCAGCACCAGCCCGTACTTGGCAGCGGGGATGACCGGTGAGACCGGCTCCGCGGGATTGGCGGGATTGAAGTCCGTCTGTCCCGATGCCATGACACCCCACAGGAAGAATGCCGCCGCAAATGACAAATAACGTATCTTGGTCATATTGTCTGCTTTTTTACTTGATTACCACTTTGTATGCACGATTGGCGGCACGCACGATATAGATGCCTTGCGGCATACGCAGGGTGGTCTGCTCTCCGGAGAGGACTGCGGATGCCACCATACGTCCGTCGGCACTGAACACTTCTGCCGTGCCGGCAAGTCCCTGTATGGAAATGCCCTCCTCCGTAGCACTTACCTTGGTCGAGCGTTCCGATATGGAAGCGATGTCTGTGGTTCCCGGAACAACACTGAGTGAGAAGCGTGTATTGATGTTTCCCGGCTCTGCCTCAAAAGTATAGTCCTGAGCGGAAAGGTCTGTAACCGTGCCGTTCAGATGGTCGGTCAGATAGACATGTTCTGCGTCACAACGTTTGAGAGACAAGGTATAGCTGCCGGACACAGGAGCATAGAACGCAAGGCTGACAATTCCGTTGTCCATAGGTCGTTCATTGATGGCATATTGTACTCCGTCTGCACCGACAGTGAAAAGTTGAGGCACAGCGGCATCATCGCTGAAGAACTTGCTTGCATCGCAAGAGAGTTCATAGCCGCACAAAGCTTCTTCGTTGAACACGACTCTTGTCTCATCCACATATCCGTTTGCTGCAAGAGTGATGTCGATAAGCTGACGGTCGTTTGCAAGAGCGGTGCGTGACTTCGCCTGCACGTTCTGGTCTTCAATGACATTGGTCAACTGACGTCCGCCGAGAGGGAAACTGATGCTGCTCACTTCGTTAGGGCACTGCACGAAGAATGCCTCGTTAGGACTTATGGCATAGTCGTCGTCGATAAGAGACTTGGCTGAATAGGTTTTGTTGCTGACGTTCCATACCGTGATAGGCGCGGTGAAGTTGAGATAATGGTTGTTGTAGTAGGTCTGATAAGGGTTTCCTACAAGGTTCCATCCTCTGTTGGAAGCATTCTCCGATTCGTGTGCGGCGAGCATCTTGGTAAACTCATCGTATGAAACGATGTTCTGTTTCGATTCGTTATCGACAGCATAGAACCCGGTCCAGCCATTTATACTGGTCTGATAGATGAATCCTGTACCGGCAGGAACCACATCCTCCGCCGTATAGTTTTTCCAGCTGCCCGAAGCTCCGTTGGCCGCACGGTTGGCCCCATCGTAATAACGGATGGCATATTGCATACCGTTTGCAGGCTTTATGTCGGCTACTGCCATATCAAAAGGAAGGGAAATAAAGTACCATTTGTTGGCTTCTGTATAATGTCCTAAGCAACAACTTCCCTTGATTGCTATGCTCTCACAATTGCTTAACAATTGTCCGGAAACAGAACCACCATGAGAAACATCGAAGTTATTAATCTCCATCGGGAGCGCACCGGATATTTTCAGTGAACCATTCTCAAATATATTGACATCCGGATTTCCTGCATATCGGTTGTGTGAGTCAAGCACACACGGACGATGAATATTCCAAACATCGACTTCCTCTGTCCCAAATCCTTCTATATCCTTGAAGTTGTACCAATAGGAATCTTGTTTGTAATAGTTTACCAGATAATCCGGAACACGGAGAATAGCACCTGTCGAAGCAGGAAGATAACTGCTGTTGTATGTTGCTACAGAAGCTGATTTAAGAACCAGTGTTTCTAATGTGCATCCTGAGAAAAGACAGTCTGGAATATTATAGAAGTTGCTTGGAAGCTCTGCATATCTCAGTTTGTTGCAGTTCTCAAATGCATTTTCTCCTATGTATGTAACATGTGAAGGTATGACAATGGAGTCCATGCTATGCCAGCCGGCACAGGCACGGTTGCCGATTGAAGTAAGATTCTCCGGCCATTCCTTTATTTTTATTTTGTCACAGCCATAAAATCCCCATTCGCCTATTGCCTTCAGACTTGCAGGCAGAGAATCCAATTGCATGGCATGACACTCTCTGAAAGCGTACGATTTAACTGTCGTAATGGTGTTGGGCAGTTCCATCTGGGTAATACTGCTACAATATTCAAAGCATCCCTTTGGAACAGTGGTAAGAACTTTTCCTAATGAGGCTTTCTCCAAATAATAATTTTGATACATTGCATATTCTCCTATCGATGAAACGGTGTCCGGCAGAATGAGTTCTCGCAAGCTCGTGTTTCGCAAAGCATTTTCACCAATCGTAGTCAATTTACACCCTTCAGGGAAAATCATTTCTTCTACATAAGAACTCCTGAAAGCATATTTGCCTATGCTCTGTAGGGACTTTGGCATAACCACCTTACGAAGAAACGGACAATATGACTCTTTATTTGAGTTATAGCAATCAAACTGTTCCTCAGGAATAGAACTTACCTCCGCCTCACTTAAATCAAGTTCAAACAAAGAATCCATCAGTGCAATCTGTGACCAGTCAGCACTATTCATAGGACCTTTTACTTTCAGTTTGCGCACATTCTTGATATGATTCACTCCGCCATAAAGAACTTCCGTACCCAAGCTTCCCGGTTCCAACAGTTCCACTGATATTTCCGGAGTCTTCATACAGGCGATATTATGAACATAGACAACCGTACTGCCAGCTGTTGAAGTGGATGTAAACTGCCAGCTGATTGTATGTGTGCCGGGAGCAAGCACATCAAAGAATCGGCGATAATTACAATCCAGAGCATTGCCACGTAAATATCTTTTCTGTTCCCCATCAACATAAACAGTAAGATTACAACCACCATTACTACCATCTATTTCATAGAAGAATGTGGAAAGTTGATCAACTGTGATAGTGGCTGTCAAAGTTGAAGTACCGAGGCCGCTCACATATCTACAGAAAGAGTTACCGGTTCTATTGTTATTCGGCAAAGCCCAAGTTTCCCAAACATTCATTCCATATGAGCCGTCCGAAGAATGGAACAAAATTGGATATTCATTATAGCTTGGAGCTGTATAGCCCTTTGACATAGCCAAACCGTTACGGAGCGACACAGCTGTAGCTTCAAGTTCTTCGGCTGTACTTGCCGGATTATTATAAATGGCTTCTTCCCTATCGACATTATAGCCAAGAACTTCCGCCTCTTCAAGTGCAAGATATAGATTCTTCTTTGAAACGTAATAACTGATTGCTTCATCAGCTTCATAAAGTTGCCAGATGATATTTCCTTCTGTAAGATTCGGAACAACTTGGCTTGCTGCATCAGCCGCACCAACAAAATTGCCCTCTTTATAATAAGAGCTATTGACAGGAGAAATATTTATCGTGTAACCTCCTTCTACAGAAGTTATCTGCCAATAACAGTAGGAGTTTATATTTGTATCATATCTCACGTAGCAATTAGAACTACCACGTGCAGACAGATAATAATTGTTATCTGTAAACTTGATAGTATAAGCCCCATTAGACTGCAGAGTTATCTCCGCGGCACGTCCTGTCACATTCAAACCAGCGTAACTATCGTTTGAAGCATAGGTTGCCAGCAGTCTTTCCGTCCCCACATTATATAAATAGTAAGTTTTGCCGGATTCAAGTGTGGCAGGAGCAGGCTTTGTCGGCATCACTCTTTCTGCTCTCATATCAGCAAAAGAGCACAGCATTGCGATAATGGCAATGAAAAAACATTTTATTTTCATAAAAATCCCCTTTGTTTAATTTGTTTTTTATTAAATGATTTATTCTCTATGTTAAACCCGGAAAAGAAAGCAGATTCTACACCATGCTCTCTTTCCGGAATCAACTTGTTTTATCTTCATCTTTTGTCTATTGCTTACCCGGATAAACAATATCGCCTTCCGACGGGTCAGCCTTTTTAGTTACCACGGTGACAGGAGCACTGTATGCTACTCCTTTTTCATTACGTGCATACGCACATACTGTGTATGCGGTTGCGGCTTCCAAACCTTCTACTGTGGCAGACAAAGATGCTCCGTTGCCGGAAGACACTACTTTATTGTCATTGACAGTAGGGGTAGCGTCACCCTTGACAAAGCAGAATCCCCGTTCTGACACTGTGCCGTTGCCGTCGCTGACAACCGAAGCCGACACAGCAAATGAGTTCGGAGTAACCCCGCCTGTCGTCACCTCACTTAAAGAAGGTAGGACGATGGTCTTGTCTGTAACAAACGAAGCCACATCACCATAACTCGTACCGTTCTTGTTCACTGCATACGAGCGCACATAGAAGCGAGTTTCTTCCGCCAGTCCGGTGATGGTCACAGTCATATTTCCACCGGTAGTTTTAATTACATGGTCAGCGGTAGTAGGTACAGAAGTCGTAGCATAGCAGAAGCCCTGTTCCGTAATCTCCGCACCACCGTCTGAGGTCACAGCTGAGGTCACAGTGGCAGACGATGCCGTCACATTTGATACAGACGTTGCCGCAAGCACAGGCGCATCAGTCTTCACCGTGGTGAACTCCACTGTCTCGCCGTATGCCGTACCCTTCTCGTTCACCGCATAGAAGCGGACGTAATAACGCTGTCCCGGAACGAGACCCGTAAGGACGGTCGCGAAGGATGTGCCGTCGCCGCTCACCTCGTGCTTGCTGTCACCGACTGTCGGCGCAGCATTCGTCGTGCTCCAGCAGAAGCCCTTGGAGCTTACCGTACCGTTGCCGTCAGAGGTGATGCTGCCCGAAACCCGCGCACTCGTCTCCGTAATGTCTGTTGCCGACGATGTAGCGACGGAAGGCAGTTGAATGTCTGTAGTCACGAATGACATGACAGCTCCATAATACACTTCGTCTTTTTCATTGACGGCAAATGCACGGAAATAATATGTCTTTCCAAATGAAAGTCCCGTCAGCACAGTGGCAAAGCTTTCCACTTTCGTACTCATCTCATATTTGGAGTCTTTGCCCACATCCGGTGTCGTGTGCTCCGTACTCCAGCAGAAGCCACAGCTCTTCACCGTCACATTGTTCGCCATGACATGTCCGTAGAGCTTGGCAGAAGAAGACGTGACGTCCGTCACCTGCGATGCCTCCACCTCAAGCACCGTGTGCTCAGGAACCACATATTCAGTCACTTCTCCATAACTATACCCTTCGTCATTCTTCGCATAGGCACGGATGTAGTATCTGGCACGTGAACGCAGACTTGTCAGCACAGCCGTCATGTCTGCCGTCACTCCTTCCACAGCCGCAATGAGGTTATGCACCGTAGGTGTGGCATTCTCCGTACTATAACAGAAGCCACGCTCCGTCACGGCTGATGCTCCTTCCGACAAGATGCGTGCAGACACCGTGATGGTTGTCCCCGTGGTATCGCTCAACACACAAGACGAGAGTGCCGGAAGAGAAGTGGGATTCATCGTCACGAACACCGCATCCCCATATCCGTCTTCACTTGATTTGCCGTATGGACGGATGCCGTATGTCTTCCCCGGAACAAGATCTTTCAACACAACGCGGAAGTCCGTTCCTGCACACGGCTCAAACATTGTGCCGTCTTCTCCGAACTTGAACGCGTTGTCGTCCTCGCTGTCCACAAGCTTATACACGTAGCCGGATGAAATCAGGTCTGCACCTCCGTTGTCTTCCAATGTGACGGAAACACCCACACTTGTCGCCGTGAGGTTCGCCACTTGCGTCTGTCCGAACACGGGACCGGTATTGCTCGGTGTCCGGAACTCCTTTATCTCTCCTTTCGCCGTACTGTAGCCACTGCTTGCATACGTGCAATAATAATAGGTTGTTCCGGGAGTAAGTTCTGTCAGAGCCACCGTGAAGTTCCCTTCCGTAGCGTTGTCCACAGTCTGCGTCCGCGCATCCGACATTCCCTCGAAAGTAGAATACATGACTCCGCATTCCACGATTTTACAATTATCGACACATCTTATACTTCCATCCACAGTGGCTCCCTTGCGGTACAGGTCAGTGACCTCGCCGGTGACCAACTGCGGAGCGAAATTAAAAGGTTCCGTGTCTTTCTCGCATGAAACCCATGCGAGAATCAGACTACATAACAATATATATTTCTTCATTTTCACCTTCCCTGTTTTGTCAAACCATAAAAGTCTGAAGGTTCAAACTTTACGGTCTCGCTATAATTTACAGAATCCTTATCGTCCTTTGCATAGGCACGGACCCAGTATGTTATACTGCTATTCTCAAAAACAATCTCCGCGCTGATATGTCCTTCCGCGTCCATATCCGATTCGGCTTTGCCATGAGCACCTAACACCGGTTTCTCCGTCTCGCTGCTATAACAGAAACCTTGTTCTATGATTTCATGGTTTCCCTTCCTGACCAAGGCGGCGGCGCGCACATGTCCGGCGGAAACAAACTCCAGCGGGCTGACAGACAAGACCGGTTTTTCGTATTTCACAGTCGTGACAACTGTCGCATCCCCTTCGGTCATGTCGCCCGAAGACGATCCGTTCTGCGCGTATGGATAAATGCAATATTCGCATCCGTCCTCCAGATTTCCAATCTCACAGTCAAAAGTCCGGAGGTCACTGTTCAACACCGTACTCTCTTTTACGGCATCTTTTTCCGATGCAGACTTTTTGTATCAGCAGAAGCCTACCGCCACATTATCCTTGCCGCCATCGTCCAAAAGCAGTCCACGGACTTTACATGAGTTTTCTCCCACACTCAACAACTCCAGATATTTGCCGTCGTCAAACTTGCCGAGTGTAGGGGCTGTTGTGCTCTCCGACGTGAAACTCTTGATTTCACTTTTCGCCACACTTACCCCGCTATTCGCATACGTACACCAATAATAGGTCGTTCCGGCAGAAAGTCCGAAGACATCCGCCACAAGATTGCCGTCGCCCATGTCCGTCACCCGAACCCTGACCGTAGCGTCCTCCGGCAGAGAAGGTACAGTGGAGTACATGAACCCGAAGTCCTCCAACGAACTTTGGCGGTCATTGTTGATATATCCCTTCATAGTGACACTTGTCCTTGTCACATTCGATGCGGCTGTCGCCTCCAATTGCGGCGCAAAGTTCACAGAATCTGTATCCTCATCGCAAGAAACGAACAGACATACACATCCCGAAAGAATCGCCCCATATATCAATTTCTTCATTTCCATCCCCATTCTCCTGTTTAGAACATGAAACCGATTCCGAGG
>JAJPZU010000053.1 GCA_021204165.1 Prevotellaceae bacterium | reverse complement strand
CCCGAAGTCCGATAAAAGTTCGGCGCGCTTCATTTTGACGCGTGCCAGAGGGCTTAGGATTTTAACATTTGGCAAAATCAAAAAGTAAGCATTTTGATATAAAACAATGGAATTGGAACTAAAAATCCCTGATTGTGCTATCATTTTGTTAAAATCGGACATCCCTCAAAAAAGCAATGTCAAATTTTTTTTATGGAGCCGCATATGCCCCCTGTAAAACCAAGAAATAATGGAGGAATCTGCCGGATATATCCTTGCGGCGACAAATAACATTGAACAGTTTCTAAAAAAATCATCTTTAATTTGTATTCTCTGCAAAAAGTTCTAAATTTGCAGCGTTTTTAAGAAATTTGTCACTGAAATAATGAATATATATACAAATTATATGAATCTCGGTCGTGTTTGGACAGGTATGAAGAATACAGCCGCAAAGGGTATGACCCTTAGGGGTTGAGCAGATGTATATATAAATTCTATATGAAAGGCTAACTTTTGTTAGCTTGTGAAATAATCCGTTTTTTATTACAGAAGTAAAATCAGACCCCTGTTGTGAGGGGGAGCGTTGCGGACATATATGTATATGTCTGTATCGGCTAAATCAAAAATAAATCAGCACAATGAAAGTATTAAAGTTTGGCGGAACATCCGTAGGTTCCGTAGAGAGTATTCTCAATGTCAAGAAGATTGTAGAGGCTGCCGATGAGCCTGTGGTAGTGGTTGTTTCCGCACTCGGCGGTATTACTGACAAACTTATCGGTACGTCAAAGTTGGCGCAGGTGGGTGATATTTCCTATCTTGATTCATATAAGGAGATGGTGGAGCGTCATCACATGATGATAGATGCCATTATTCCCGACTCAGCCAAAAAGACTGCTTTGTTGGCAGTGGTTGATGAGCTTCTTGCTGACTTGAAGAGCATTTATCAGGGTGTCTATCTGATAAGGGATTTGTCGGAGAAGACTTCCAATGCCATTGTCAGCTATGGTGAGCGTATTTCCTCTAATATTGTGGCAACCTTGGTCGAAGGTGCAAAGTGGTTCGACTCCTTGTCCTTCATCAAGACCGAGAAGAAGCAGCGGGCGAATTTCTTGAATGCGGAACTGACGAACACACTTGTCTGCGAGGCCTTCAAGGATTTCGGGAAAGAAGTGAAAGTGGCACTCGTTCCGGGTTTCATTTCCACTGACATGTCGAGCGGTGAGATTACCAATCTCGGACGTGGAGGCTCTGACTATACGGCAAGCATCATTGCTGCGGCTCTCGATGCCGATGTGCTGGAGATATGGACGGATGTAGATGGTTTTATGACAGCTGATCCGCGAGTGATAAATACGGCATACACCATCAATCGTCTTTCATACGTGGAGGCGATGGAGCTTTGCAACTTCGGTGCGAAGGTGGTGTATCCTCCTACTATATATCCTGTATGTGTGAAGAATATCCCTATCTTGATAAAGAACACCTTCCGTCCGGAGGCGAAAGGAACTATCATACAGCAGGAATGCGGAGAAGAGAGCCGGGCGATTAAGGGTATCTCTTCCATCAACAATACGAGTCTCATCACTGTGTCCGGTCTCTCTATGGTCGGTGTCATCGGTGTGAACCGCCGTATATTCTCCGCCCTTGCCGACTGCGGCATCAGTGTATTCTTGGTCAGTCAGGCATCATCAGAGAACAGTACTTCTATCGGTGTGCGCAATGAGGACGCGGAACAGGCATGTGAGGTGCTGAACCGTGAGTTCGCCAAGGAAATCGAGATGGGCGCGATGTACAAGATGAATCTCGAGAGCAATCTTGCCACAGTGGCAGTAGTTGGCGAAAACATGAAACACACCCCGGGCATAGCCGGAAAGTTGTTCGGAACTCTCGGACGCAGCGGCATAAGCGTCATTGCTTGTGCGCAAGGTGCATCCGAAACGAACATTTCTTTTGTGGTGGAAAGCAAACTGTTGAGAAAGACGCTTAATGTCATCCATGACAGTTTTTTTCTCTCGGAATATCAGGTGCTTAACCTCTTTGTCTGCGGAGTAGGTACAGTCGGCAGCAGCCTGATAGAGCAGATTGCGGGTCAGCGTGAGAAGCTGAAGAAAGAACGCGGACTGAAACTTAACGTGGTGGGCATTGCGAGTGGGCATAATGCCTTGTTCAACCGCGAGGGCATAGATTTGACCGACTATCGCGAACAACTGAAGCACAGCGAGCCCAGCAACATAGAGAGGCTGAAGAACGAAGTCATCGGCATGAATATCTTCAACTCTGTTTTTGTCGATTGTACGGCAAGTCCGGAGGTGGCTTCTCTTTATGGCGACTTTTTTGAACACAACATATCTGTGGTGGCAGCCAATAAGGTGGCGGCATCATCTGAATATAAGAACTATGCGGAACTGAAAGCCACGGCGCGCAAGCGTGGAGTCAAGTTCCTGTTTGAGACGAATGTGGGTGCCGGTCTGCCAATCATCAATACGATTAACGACCTTAGAAACAGCGGCGACCGCATATTGAAGATTGAGGCCGTGTTGAGCGGCACACTGAACTTCATCTTCAACACGATAAGTGCCGATATTCCTTTCAGCCGTACAGTCCGTCTTGCCAAAGAAGAGGGCTACTCGGAGCCGGACCCGCGTGTTGACCTTAGCGGCAAGGATGTGATAAGGAAACTTGTCATACTGTCGCGTGAGGCAGGCTATGAGATAGAGCAGGGTGATGTGGAAAAGAATCTGTTCATCCCTGATGATTTGTTTGCCGGCTCCCTTGATGAGTTCTGGCAGAAATTGCCGGGACTGGATGCATCCTTCGAGTCTCGCCGACAGGTACTCGACAAGGAGAACAAACGCTGGAGATTTGTGGCGAAACTCGATGGCGGCAAAGCTTCTGTCTCGTTGGAGGAAGTGGGTGAGCATCATCCATTCTACGACCTTGAGGGCAGCAACAATATCATTCTTATCACGACGGAACGTTATCACGACTATCCGATGCTGATTCAGGGCTATGGAGCCGGTGCAAGTGTTACGGCGGCGGGAGTTTTTGCCGATATAATGAGTATTGCTAACATTTGACGAAAGGACTAAGGACTGAACTTATGAAACATATAATCATACTTGGCGACGGGATGGCGGACTGGGCAGTTGACAGTCTCGGAGGCAAGACGCTGATGCAATATGCCGACACTCCTTACATGGATATGCTGGCAAGGAAAGGGCGCACGGGAATGCTTTCTACGGTGCCGGAAGGTTTCCATCCGGGAAGTGAAGTGGCCAACTCCTCTATTCTCGGCTATGACCAGACACATGTATATGAGGGGCGCGGTCCGCTCGAAGCGGCAAGCATCGGGGTGGAGCTGGCTCCCGACGATATGGCGATACGCTGTAATCTTATCTGTATTGAAGGCGACAACATAAAGAATCACTCTGCCGGACATCTCAAAACGGAGGAAGGTGATGTGCTGATAAAATACTTGCAGGAGCACCTCGGCAGCGAATGCGTACATTTCTATACGGGTGTGCAATATCGGCATCTGCTGGTGATAAAGGGCGGAGATAAGCGACTGATATGTACACCTCCGCACGATGTGCCCGGACAACCGTGGAGACCGCTGCTTGTGAAGCCGGAAGTGCCGGAGGCGCAAGCCACGGCAGACCTTATCAACGAACTGATTCTGAAATCCCAAAAACTTCTTGACGAACACCCGTTGAACAAACAGCGTGTGTCGGAAGGGAAAGACCCTGCCAACAGCATCTGGCCGTGGGCGGGCGGCTATCGTCCTGACATGGTGCCGCTGACGGAGACATATCCGCAGATTCGGCGCGGCGCGGTCATCACCGCTGTGGATCTGATAAGAGGAATCGGGCATTATGCCGGACTGAGATGTATTGATGTCGAAGGGGCAACCGGTCTTGCCGATACGAATTATGAGGGTAAGGCTGAGGCTGCGATTGAAGCTCTGAAGACTGACGATTTTGTTTATCTGCATATAGAGGCGAGCGATGAAGCCGGACATGACGGCAAACTCGACCTGAAGTTGTCAACGATTGAGAATCTCGACAGGCGCGCTGTGCGCCCTATTTGGGAATATGCAGAGAGCGTCAACAAAGCATGGGAAGAAGAAATGCGCAGCAACGGAGGCGATGCTTTGAATACAAAGAATGAGCCGATAGCGATTGCAGTATTGCCGGATCATCCGACACCGGTGAAACTGCGTACACATACCAACGAACCTGTGCCTTTTCTTATCTATGCTCCCGGCATTGAACCTGACAGGGTTGAGACTTTCGATGAAGAATCGTGCAAGCAGGGCGGATACGGTTGCTTGAAGAAGGATGAGTTTATGAAAGCATTTATGAAGTTATAATAACCATTATTTAGGATATGAAGTTTTACAGTACAAATAAGAAAGCACCCGTGGCAGACTTGCACAAGGCTGTCGTAAAAGGTCTTGCAGAGGACAAGGGGCTTTATATGCCTGAAGTGATTAAGGCGTTGCCTCAGGAATTTTTTGACAATATCGAGAACATGACGTTTCAGGAGATAGCTTATACGGTTGCCGATGCCTTCTTCGGCGAGGATGTTCCGGCTGACACTCTTAAACAGATTGTGTATGATACACTTGCCTTTGACTGTCCGGTGGTGAAGGTGACGGACAATATCTACAGTCTTGAGCTTTTCCACGGGCCGACCCTCGCTTTCAAGGATGTCGGCGCACGCTTCATGGCGCGTCTGCTTGGCTATTTCATCAAGCAGGAGGGCAAGGAGCAGGTCAATGTGCTTGTGGCTACATCCGGAGATACAGGTTCGGCGGTAGTTAACGGGTTCCTTGGTGTCGAGGGCATACATGTCTATGTGCTCTATCCTAAGGGCAAGGTAAGCCCGATACAGGAATGCCAGTTTACGACGCTCGGACAGAACATTACAGCCATAGAGGTGGACGGTGTGTTCGACGATTGTCAGGCTCTGGTGAAGTCTGCATTCATGGATGAGGAACTGAACCGGCACATGAAGCTTACATCTGCCAACTCCATCAATGTGGCAAGATTCCTTCCGCAGGCTTTCTATTATTTCTATGCTTATGCCCAGATGAAGAAGAAGGGGCTTGCCGACCGCCTTGTGGTCTGTGTGCCTTCCGGTAACTTCGGCAACATCACTTCCGGGTTGTTCGGCAAGAAGATGGGACTTCCTGTAAAGCGTTTCATTGCGGCGAACAATGCGAATGACATTTTCTATAATTATTTGAAGACTGGCGAGTACTGTCCGCGTCCGTCGGTACAGACCATTGCCAATGCGATGGATGTGGGTGATCCGAGCAACTTTGCCCGTATTTATGATTTGTATGAAGGGAATCATGGTGCGGTTTGTGCGGATGTGAGCGGGGCTGCGTATACAGACGAACAGATTGCAGAGACAATCAAGGACGTGTATGACGAGACGGGCTATTTGTGTGACCCTCATGGTGCGTGTGGCTATCGTGCGCTGAAGGAAGGACTTCGCGCCGATGAGGTCGGTGTCTTCCTTGAAACTGCACATCCGGCAAAATTCCGCGATACGGTGGAACGGATTATAGCTTCGGAAGTGGCAATTCCGGACAAACTGGCAGCCTTTATGCAGGGCAAGAAGGACAGTGTGGAAATGAGCAAGGACTTTGCCGGATTTAAGGCTTATCTTATGAGCCGGTGATAATATAAAGAATACGGAAGGGCTTTTGCCCTGCCGGTTATATGAACATGAAGGATTCGGTGTGTGCAGCGGGCTTTTCCGGTGTACACACTGATTCTTTTATATAGGAACACTTGGTGGATCGGGCATGTGCGGTGTGCAGTGCCGTTCAAGAGACGCTTCCGGACAGATTATTTTCGTTTTGTCTTGTCTTGTTGCTTTTTTTCTGTACTTTTGCATGTGCAAGCCGTATGAAAATCGTTTGCAATGAATAACACGAAATACATAGATTATGAAATGGAACTTTTTTACACCCAAGCCGACAAAGGGGAGGAAACAACTGGTACAGGAGAAGAGAAATCTTCTTTTGTTTAAAGTGTTGCTTGTTTTGCTTTCAACGGCAGCGGTGGTGTATTTTATGCCGCGCGATGCGCAGTTCAATTATACGTATGATATAGACAAGCCTTGGCGGTATGGTCAGCTGATAGCCACCTTTAAGTTTCCTATTTATAAGAATGACTCTGTGATGCAGCGGGAGCAGGACAGCATTATGCGCCGCTTTCAGCCTTATTACAATGTTGACAGCAAGGTGAAATCGGACATGATAAAGAAATTGCAGGCTGCAAGCAACCGCTTGAAAGGAAGCGGCACTTCGTTTTATGTCCGCCATATTGTCGCCATGTTGGACACTGTGTATCGTTATGGTCTGCTTTCTGCGGAAGAATATGGCAGGCTTAAAGACAAAGGATACGGTTCGATACGTCTGGTTGACAATAATACAGCGGTGTCTGTCCCTGTGAAGTTTCTTTTTTCCACTCGCTCTGCATACGAATATATTATGAACAAGGATACGGTCATGTATCCGCGCGCTGTTATGCAGCAGCTCGATGTCATAGAACTGCTACAGCCGAATGTGAGTCTGGACCCTGCAAAGACCAAGGTGGAAGAGGAGGTTTTGAAAGCAAGTATATCCGGTGCGAGGGGCATTGTACAGAGTGGACAGAAGATTATCGACCGTGGAGAGATTGTCACCAAAGAAACATACGACATTCTGCGCTCTCTTGAGAGAGAATCGACAAAGCACAAGAGCGCGACGGAGCATTTCCCTTACAAACTTCTGGGACAGACCGTGTTTGTGCTGCTTGTCATGTCCATTCTTGTCACTTATCTATCTCTCTTTCGTAAAGACTATCTTACGAATGGACGCAGTGCCATTCTTCTGTATGCGTTGATAGTGGTGTTCAGTATCATGGCTTCGTTGATGATGGCGCGCAATCTGTTGAATGTATTCATGCTTCCATGCTGTATGGTGCCCATCATCATAAGAGTATTTATGGACTCCAGAACAGCATATATGTTCCATTGTGCGATGATTCTTGTCATATCTTTAGTGCTTCGCTATCCATACGAGTTCATCATCATGCAGCTTGCAGCGGGAATGATAGCCATACAGAGTTTGCGCGAATTGTCGCAACGCTCACAAATTATACGCACAGCGGCGCTGATTGCAGTCAGCTATATGATATTCTATACGGCATACGGGCTTATTCAGGAGAATGATTTGATGAAGATTGACAACTCCATGTACGTCTGTTTTGTCATTAACGGTGTGCTGCTGCTTTTCACCTATCCTCTTCTTTGGGTGTTTGAAAAAGGCTTCAGATTTGTTTCGGATGTGACTCTTGTCGAACTTTCCAACATCAACAATCCGTTGCTGCAGCGAATGACGGAAGTGGCTCCCGGCACATTCCAGCATTCCATGCAGGTGGCGAATCTGGCTTCTGAGGTGGCGAAGAAGATTGGAGCGAGGGCGCAGCTTGTGCGTACCGGTGCGTTGTACCATGACATCGGTAAGATGGAGCGTCCCGTGTTCTTCACGGAAAATCAGGCGGGAGGAAATCCGCACAAGCATCTTACGGCAACCAAAAGTGCGGAAGTGATTATCGCACATGTCACAAACGGACTTGCGCTTGCCGACAAGAACCATTTGCCGGAAATCATCAAGCGTTTCATTTCAACCCATCACGGATTGGGAAAAACAAAATATTTCTATATCACTTATAAGAACGAACATCCTGACGAGGATGTCGATGACGCTTTATTTACTTATCCGGGACCGAATCCGAGTACGAAAGAAGAAGCCATATTGATGATGGCGGATTCTGTTGAGGCTGCCTCACGCAGTCTGAAAGAATATACGGAAGAAAGCATCAGCGGACTTGTGGATAAAGTGATAGACAGTCAGGTGGCGGAAGGATATTTCAATGAGTGCGATATTACTTTCAAGGAAATAGCCATTGCCAAAAGCGTATTCAAGGAAAAACTGAAGATTGTATATCATACGCGAATCTCATATCCGGAACTTAACACAAAGCCGTAATCTTTGTTTTCTGTCGCACATTGAAAACAAAGGTTACGGCTTGTGCGGACATTTCCGCCCGGCACCGGTCTTCACAACTTGAAAATCTTAATTCTAACTATTCAAATGGAAATAACAAACAGACAACCTCACATAGAGGTCGCCGACGCTTTGCGCGGATTTGCCGTCATGGCTATCATTTTGTTGCATTCGGTAGAACACTTTAATTTTTATTCCTTTCCTTCCACAGAAGGTCAGTCGGCATGGCTTGATTTTACGGACAGAGCAATCTGGGACGGACTGTTCTTCGCTTTCGGAGGAAAGGCATACGCAATATTTGCCCTGCTGTTCGGCTTCAGTTTCTACATCATGTACCACAATCAGGAGAAAAGAGGCTGTGATTTCCGACTGAGGTTCTGCTGGCGGATGGTGCTCCTTTTCCTGTTCGGCAATCTGAATGCCATGTTTTTCACAGGCGAAGTGCTTGTGCTCTATTCCCTCGTCGGCTTTGTCCTTCCCCTTGTGTGCAGACTTTCAAACCGCACCGTGCTTGTCATTGCCGCAGTCTGCATGGTGCAGCCTGTCGAATGGTTCAAACTTATCTGTGCTGTGGCTAATCCGGATGTCCTTCCTGCCAAACCGCTTTCAAGCTACTATTGGGCGCAGGCTTATCCTGTGCTGGGCAGCGGAAACTTCATCGAGACCGTGAAGATGAACCTCTGGGACGGACAGATGGCTTCACTGACATGGGCTTGGGAGAATGCGCGCATGTTCCAGACCGCATCGCTCTTCATGCTTGGCATGGTGGCAGGACGTTGCGGATGGTTTGCCGACACACGGGCGAATCGCCGTCTGTGGGGATATGTCTTCGGCGCGGCGATTGTATGCTTCTTTCCTTTGTATGGCATATCGAACATGCTTCCGAAGTTCATTCCGTCTGCGGCTGTGCTGACCCCGTTAGCCCTTATTGTCAGTTCTTTGCATAAGTTCGCGTTTATGCTGATGGAAGTGACCGGCTTTCTGTTCTTATTCTATGCAACTCCCTTGTCGCGCCTGTTCCGCATCCTCATGCCCTACGGACGGATGAGTCTTACGAACTACATCACACAAAGTATGGTGGGCGCATTCCTTTTCTATAATTGGGGACTCTCTTTGCATGACGATTTTGGCATCACAGCCAGTGTTTGTGTGGGTGTGGCAATATTCGTCGTGCAACTCATGTTCTGCCGTGTCTGGATGAAACATCACACACACGGCCCGTTGGAATATTTGTGGAGAAAGGCACATGGATTTTGAAGCCGAGGCAGAAGTAGCTTCAGCATGAAGCCTTTTGCGCACTGCTGTGGCGCAAACCTGCTATGGTCTGAAACCGAAAACTTTTTATAACTAATCAATTTAATTTATGAAACTACTTGCAGTTGTGGTGGCATTGCTGTTGTGCAGTGTTGCCGAAGGAAAGAAAAAGACGGATGTTTTTCCTGACGGAACTCCGGTGGAGGATTGGTTCAAGAACACTTCCCCCACAGAGTTGAAAGATATGGGAAGACAATATATTCTGACTGATTATGGAGTGTCCGCCGACAGTACGGTGGTGCAGACAAAGCAGATACAGGCGGTGATAGACCGTGTGGCGAATGACGGCGGCGGTGTGATAGTCGTGCCGCGCGGAACATTCCTCAGCGGAGCCATATTCTTCAGGAAAGGCACGAGCCTCTACCTCGAAGAGGGAGGAAAACTGAAAGGCAGTGAAGACATTGCCGATTTCCCTGTGCTGACCACGCGCATAGAGGGAGAGACATGTAAATACTATTCCGCGCTTGTGAATGCTGATTCTCTCGACGGATTCAAGATTGCCGGGAAAGGGTGCATTGACGGCAACGGGTTGCGCTATTGGAAGGCTTTCTGGCTGCGTCGTTCATGGAATCCACAGTGTACGAACAAGGATGAGCAGCGTCCGCGACTTGTCTATCTGTCAAACTGCAAGAACGCGGAAATCAGTGGTGTGAACCTTGTCAACTCCCCTTTCTGGGCTACACATCTATACCGTTGCGACCATGTGAAACTGTTGCACCTCCGCATTCTCTCTCCTGCCGAACCGGTCAAAGCCCCGAGTACGGATGCCATAGACATAGATGCTTGCAAGAACATACATGTGAGCCATTGTTATATGGCTGTCAATGACGATGCCATAGCTTTGAAAGGCGGAAAAGGTCCGTGGGCAGACACAGAGCCTACTAACGGAGCGAATGAAAACATCATCATCGAAGACTGTGAGTATGGATTCTGTCACGGATGTCTCACGTGCGGAAGCGAGTCCATCCATAGCCGGAACATCATACTGCGCCGCATAAAAGTGGGCAAGGCGCAGCGTCTGCTATGGTTGAAGATGCGTCCTGACACACCGCAGCAGTATGAGTACATCACCGTGGAGGACATTACGGGAGAGGTTGCCAACTTTATTTACATACGTCCGTGGACTCAGTTCTTCGACCTTAAAGGAAGAACAGACATGCCGGTTTCTTTTGGCGACCATATCACGATGCGCCACATCACGATGGATTGCAATACCTTCTTCAATGTGGAGAAGAGCGAACAGTACCGCTTGTCAAACTTTGTGTTCGAGAATATCACGCTGACTGCCAAGAATCCGGATTGTGACGAGACTCAGATTGAGCATTTTACCATGAATAATGTCAGTGTGAAGGCGAAAGGGAAGTGAGGCATACGCTCAATCGGGACTCTTGCTTTCCCTTCCTCCCGATAGCTTTGAGGATAATGTTAAAAGAAAAAAGTCAGTCGATTCATGAAGATTCGACTGACTTTTTTGTGAAATAGTGAACATTTGTTCTGTACTTGTCGGAAAGAGGCGACTCGAACGCCCGACCCCTACGTCCCGAACGTAGTGCGCTACCAACTGCGCTACTTTCCGTAAGCGGATGCAAAGGTACATCTTTTTTTTACCTCTGCCAACTATTTAGTGAAAAAAAACGACGTTTTTTTGTGGCTTCTATCTGTGTTTTTTTGTCGATAACCGTCTGCTCCTGTTTCTTGCCTGTAAAGACTGCTTGAATCCTCTTTGTTGGCGTCTTGAAAAACGATTCTACACCGCTTGATTTTAGTGTGGCTACAAAGGTTTTGCAAGGCTCCATAAAAAATTTTTTGAATACGATTTTTTGCTGAAAAATTTTTCTGACAAAATGATAGCTGTTTTGGGTTGTTTCGATAATGATTTGCTAAAATTTTTAGCGGTTTGCTTGCTTTTTGATTTTGCCAAATGTTAAAATTCCAAGCCCTCTGGCACGCGTCAAAATGAAGCGCGCCGAACTTTTATCGGAAATCGGGGATTCTACGCGCGTTTTTCGAGAGGCTTGTCAATTGTGAAATAGTGTTACAATTTTGGAGAATTTATTTGCATTTGTTATACTTTGGTGTGGTCTTCCCGAATTTTCACCGCAGTGTTTTTAAATTTTCACCGCGGTGAAAATTTTTGCACACCGCGGTGAAAATAAAAAAACACCGAATTTCGGGTAAAAAAACGGTGTTGTTCGGAGAATATGTTAAGAAGTGTATAATTGGCTGGCTTGGGAGTGTGTTTGAACAGAAACTTAAAAGTAGGTGGTTTTAGAGTGGCATTTGGGCATGGAAACGGCAAATTTGACTGTAATCTATTGGTAGTCAGTAGATTACTAAAATTCTCTGATTTATCAAAAAAATGCGTCCGGCGCGTTTTTTTGAGCGATTTTGCAAGTTTTGTATTTTATTGATTATCAATTATTTATCTCTATATTAGATTTTAGTCTTTTCGCCATCGGCAAAAAACGGCTTCAAATGTTAAATTTTCATTTTGGGCGAAAATATCATTTTGTCATTTTAAAAAGTGATGTTTTGGGGTGTTAAAGTTGAACGCATTCACAGACTTCTCATGTGTAACTTGTGTATATTGGCAGACGTATTCGACAGACTCCTCATGTATATTTAGCAGGGTGTATTCGACAGACTCCTCCGTCGCTACGCGCCACCTCCCCTAACACTAAGT
>JAJPZU010000200.1 GCA_021204165.1 Prevotellaceae bacterium | reverse complement strand
TGGTTAAACTAGCTACTATAAGATTATTATTGAGGAAAATTTAAACAGGCTCTTAGCTAAATTTATATCGACATCTAAAGTCTGCGGGCTTGAGTCAACTTGCCTCAGACACATTCAGTAAAACACCTCCCTATTACATAACAGAATATTACCATGATAAAAAATTAATATTGGTCGTGTTGCTGGCTTTGTCGATTCCACCGGTTTTCGCAACCGAAAAATCGCTCCATGAGCTTCAGCAGGAATTTATAGATCTAAAATTCGGTCTATTTGTGCATTTCGGCATGGGTACATTTCAAGGCGAGGACTGGGTCGACCCAGATGTACCCGTATTGGCATTCAACCCCTCCAAACTTGATTGCCGCCAGTGGATTGATGCTGCCGAGTCGGCAAATATGAAATTTGGCTGCATGTCGGTGAAGCACCACTGCGGGTTCTGCATGTGGAACACCGCCACCACCGATTACAACTCTCAGAAAAGTGCCGCCGGACGCGATGTGGTAAAGGAATTCTGCGACGCGCTTCATGAGAAGGATATGAAGGTGATGTTTCATTTTTCTATCCTCGATATGCACGAAAAGATTTTGCCGCACAACATTAAACGCTATCAGATAGACTTTATTAAGGAACAATTGAGAGAACTGCTCACAAACTATGGTCCGGTGACAGTCTTGATGATTGACGGTTGGGATGCCCCGTGGTCGCGTCTGTCGTATGAGGATATCTGTTTTGAGGAAATATATCGTTTCTGCAAAAGAATACAGCCCGAATGTCTTGTGATGGATCTCAACGGCGCCCAGTATCCTGCCGAGGCACTTTTCTACTCCGACTTAAAGACTTATGAACAAGGTGTGGGACAGAGAATCGAGAAAGAGAGCTGTTTTCTCCCCTCTATGGCATGTTATCCAATACAGCGCACATGGTTCTGGAAAGAGGACATGCCCTCGTCGCCCACAAAATCACCAGTAGAAATTGTGAAAGACAACCTTGTGCCGATGAACGAGGCATGCTGCACCTTCATTCTCAATGTAGCTCCCAACCGCGACGGACTTTTTGACCGTAATGCCGTAGAAGCGTTGCACGAAATAGGCAAACTGTGGAAAGACGACGGTATCAGACATACAGTAGCCGAAACCGGGGCACCGATTATCGCTACGAATCTTGCCAAAAACAAACATGCCATAGTCTCATGGAGCTACGACAGCATGTTGCACGATTTTGCCACCGACGATAATTTCTCGTCACCTTGGATTTCGCATAATTCGGTGAAAAAGCCTTGGCTGCAAGTCGAACTGGGCGATACACAGCCTGTCAATGCCGTGGTTATCACTGACCGGGATGCCAATGCCATAAGCAGTTATCGTATTGAATGTCGTAGTCATGGTAAATGGCAAACTTTGTTCGATGGAAAAGCTCCCACATCAAGGTGCGTTAAGATAAACCGCTTCAATACAGTATATGCCGATGCGGTGAAGCTGACGGTGACAGCCGCCGATGGGCAGGTTCAAATCCACGAGTTGGGTGTCTATAACGAGCCGCGTTGAAACCTATACAGGCAGACCATGAGGAAGACATGACGCAGTTATCAAGGATATTGTAACTTTAGGGGCACATATGTATATATTTAGTGGGTGTGTTCTCGACAGACTCCTCATGTGTGACTTGCATATATTAGCAGACGTATCCGACAGACTCCTCATGCATATTTAGTGGTTGTATTCGCAGACTCCTTCACTAAATACACATGAGGAATCTGTCGAAAACACCCCGCTAAATACACATAATGAGTCTATGAACACACCCACAAATACATTTACTTAAATAACAGAAGCTCCCCCTTGCTTTATTTTATATTTGACATACTCATCTTTTCAGATTAATGTCGTATCTTTGCCCAAATAATTATCCACGATGAACTCAACAAGATTCTTGAACAGATTTTATTTCTCTGCCAGACAGAAAGCCATAGCCAAGTATGCTACGGAGGCAGAAGAAATACAATATAAGGTGTTGCACCATCTGATTGATTCGGCAGAGCAGACAGAATGGGGACACGAACACAATTACGCAAACATTGAAGACTATTCCGCTTTCACGAAAAATGTGGGCATAAACACATACGAAGAGCTGAAAGGATATATCAGACGCATGAGAGAAGGAGAGTCTGACGTGCTGTGGAAAGGGAAAGTAAGATGGTTCGCCAAATCATCTGGAACAACCAATGACAAGAGCAAGTTCATTCCTGTGAGCAGGGAGGGACTGAAAAACATTCATTATAAGGGCGGAACGGACTGTGTGTCGAGCTATCTCGCCATCAACAGAAAGAGCCGCATGTTCTCAGGGAAGAGCCTCATACTCGGAGGTAGTCATGCCCCTAACCTCAACACTCCGAACAGTCTTGTGGGCGACCTCAGTGCCATTCTCATTGAGAACATACCTAAGGCGGAGAACCTGACCCGCATTCCCGAGAAGGAGGTGGCATTGCTGGCGGACTTTGAGGAAAAGCGCGAGAAGATTGCCCGTGCGGCTATGAAACAGAACGTGACGAACATCAGCGGTGTGCCGTCGTGGATGCTTTCCGTGCTCAACCGCATCATGGAGATAAGCGGCGAGAAGACGCTGGACAACATCTGGCCTAACCTTGAAGTGTTCTTCCACGGAGGTGTGGCTTTCACCCCTTACCGCGAACAATATAAGAATATCATCACGCTTCCGGGTATGCACTATATGGAGACGTATAATGCAAGCGAAGGATTCTTCGGCATACAGACCGACTTGAACGACCCTGCAATGACCTTGATGATTGACTACGGTGTGTTCTATGAGTTCATGCCGCTCGACCAGATTGACAAGCCGAATCCAACGGTTGTACCGCTTTGGGGTGTCGAAACGGGAGTCAACTATGCCATGATCATCAGTACGACCTGCGGACTGTGGCGATACATGATAGGCGACACGGTGAAGTTCACACAAAAGAATCCTTACAAATTCGTGATAACCGGACGCACCAAGCATTTCATCAACGCTTTCGGCGAGGAACTTATCGTGGACAATGCCGAGAAAGGACTCGAACAGGCATGTATAGCTACCGGAGCACAGGTGAGGGACTATACGGCAGCTCCTATCTTCATGGACGCGAATGCACAGTGCCGCCACCAGTGGATAATCGAGTTTGCCAAGATGCCGGACTCTGTTGACGAGTTTGCCACGATTCTCGACCGTTCTCTTCAGGCAATCAATTCCGACTATGAGGCAAAGCGGCACAAGAACATCACGTTGCAGCCTCTGGAAATCATTGTGGCAAGGAACGGGCTGTTTGAGGAGTGGCTCAAAGGAAAGGGTAAGCTCGGCGGACAGCATAAGATACCGAGACTCAGCAACAGCAGGGAGTATATAGAGGAACTGCTGAAATTATTGTAAAAAGCGGAAACTCTGTGACGTTCACAACTTGATTATTCTATGACAAAAAAGCAATCATACTTATTTGTAGCTTTTTTTGCTATTCTATTCTTGGCTGCGTGTGCGAATATCGGCACTCCCGACGGCGGTCCTTACGATGAGACTCCGCCGAAGATAGTGCGTACATCGCCAAAGTATGCTTCAACCAATTCACGTGTCTCCAAAGTGGTGCTTGAGTTTGACGAAAATGTGAAACTGGAGAATGCTGCGGAGAAAGTGGTTATATCGCCTCCTCAAAAGGAACAGCCGGAAATATCAGCTTCGGGGAAGAGGATAACCGTGGCATTGCTCGACACGCTAAAGCCGAACACCACCTATACGATAGACTTCGCCGATGCCATCGAAGACAACAATGAGGGCAACCCTATGGGCGACTATGCTTTCACGTTTTCCACCGGCGAGAAGATTGATACTTTTCAGGTGTCCGGCAATGTGCTCGACGCCTCAAACCTCGAACCGATAAAAGGAATGCTCGTGGGACTTTATTCCGTGGATTCATTGTCGGACACGGCGGCAGCGGCTTTTCCCGACAGCATATTCCGTACAAAACCTTTTGAACGAATCTCGCGGACTGACAGCCGGGGACATTTCGTCATCAAGGGCATCGCACCGGGCGAATACAGGGTTTTCGCGTTGAACGACCAGAACCAGAATTTCATGTTCGACCAGAAGAGCGAAATGATTGCGTTCAGCGACCGCATGATTGCGCCGTCAAGCCGTCCCGACATACGTCCCGACACGGTGTGGCATGACAGCATACACTATGACTCCATTGTCATGACCCCCTACACACACTTCTATCCGGACGACATTGTGCTGCTTGCGTTTCAGGAAAAGAAGCAGGATCGCTATATGCTCAAGAATGAGCGTCCTGTACCTCATAAGTTCTCTATCTTTTTTTCTGCACCGTCAGACACCCTGCCTTTAATCAAAGGACTGAACTTCGATGCGGACAGTGCGTTTGTGATTGAAGCCAGTGAGAACAACGATTCGCTTACTTATTGGATAAGGGATTCGCTCATCTACAACATCGACACGCTGGAGATGGCTGTCACCTACTATGCCACGGACACAACCGGAGTGCTGGCACTCTCCACCGACACCTTGCTGCTCTATTCCCGTCTGACCAGAGAGAAGATGGAGAAGCAGCGGCAGGAGGCATACGAAGAGTGGGCAAAGGAATACAAGCGCAGACAGAAGGACGCACTGAAAGCCAAGCGGAAAGAGGACAAAGAAAAGGGAAAAGAGGAGGTGAATGCAGATGCAGCTGAAGAGGCGGCGGGTGCAGAGAACGAGGATGTGCAGACTGAAGAACCCGAAAAAGGCAAGAACAAAAAGAAAAAGCGGCAGAAGGACGAGGATGAAGACATAGAGGTTCCGCCGATGCCGGAGGAGCTGATGGAGATAAAGGTTGTCGGAAATTCGTCTCTCGACCCGAACAAGAATATCGACATGGTGCTGCCGGAGCCGATAGACAGCATCGACACCACTTATTTCCATTTCTCTGAGAAGATAGACTCTCTGCTCGAACCGCGCCCGTTTATCTTCAAGAAAATACCGGGAAAACTCATGTCGTACAGGCTCTATGCCGAATGGGAACCGGAAAAGACATACGAACTCGTGGTTGACACGGGCGCATTTGTCAATATATACGGCAAGCGTTCCGAAGGATTCAAGAAGAATATAAAGGTGAAGTCGCTGGATTCCTACAGCTCTCTGTTCGTCACCTTGCAGAATGCCGACACGTCTGCCGTGGTGCAGCTTCTGGATGGCAGCGACAAGGTGGTGAGCACGGTCAAGTCGGAAGGAGGAAAGGCGGACTTCTACTTCATCAATCCGGGACTGTACTACTTACGACTCTTTTACGACCGGAACGGAAACGGTGTGTGGGACACAGGAAACTATGACACACACGAGCAAGCCGAGGAGGTGTATTACTACCCCGGCGGTCTGAACCTGCGTGCCCTGTGGGATGTGGCGCAGACATGGGACATCAACTCAACTCCTATTCCGAAACAGAAGCCGAGCAAGATAACAAAGCAGAAGCCGGACAAAGAGAAGACAATCAAGAGCCGGAACTCGGAGCGCAAGAGCAAGAAGAAATAGTGGTGCGGAGGAAATGCAAACCGTTTAAGCTGCCGGAGGAGTATGTATGTGAAGTGACCGTATAACAAATATAAAGATGAGGATAATTGCCACCATACATTTGTTTTTGCTTGTATTGTGTATGCAGGCACAGTGCAAGCATGAGAACTTTGCGTTCAAGCCGGGCGAACAGCTTACATACGATATGTATTTCAACTGGAAGTTCATCTGGGTGAAAGCCGGAGCCGCTCATTACAAGACCGCCTCTTCTGTGCGCAACGGCGAGAACGTCTTGCGCACGGACTTACTCTTTCTGGGTAATAAACGGTGTAACTCTGTTTTTCCGATGAAAGATACTCTCATCAGTTATGTGACCCCGGAACTGGTACCTCTGTACTTCCGCAAAGGTGCCACGGAAGGAAAACATTATACGGTGGATGAGGTGTGGTATTCATATTCCGGCGGCAAGAGCTGCGTGAAACAGAAGTATCTGAACCGGCACGGAGTATGGTTGGAAAACACCCACGAGTCGTCGGAATGCAACTACGACATGCTGAGCATCCTCTCCGTGGCCCGCTCATTCGATGCGTCCGGCTACAAACCCGGACACAGAATCTATTTTCCCATGGCAACAGGAAAGAAAGTGGAGGAGCAGGTGCTTGTGTTCGTTGGCAAAAAGAATTTCAAGGCAAACGACGGCATCACCTACCGTTGTCTTGTCTTTTCTCTTCTCGATTATGAAGAGAAAGAAAAGGAAAAGGAACTCTTGCGCTTCTTCATTACCGACGATCTTAACCATCTGCCTCTGAGAATAGATTTTAATTTGAAATTCGGAACGGCGAAAGCATTCTATGTCAGTGGCAAAGGGTTGAGGAATCCGCAGACTTCTGTCGTAAAGAAATGATTCTGTGGTAAAGACTGTGGCAAAGGCGGTAAAGAAACGAATTAAATGGAATCTTTCATAGTTCTGTTTTCGTTTTATTTCATGGCAATTTGCTAACTTTGCGGTGTAAACATTTCAAACAGACATAAATAAAAAAACAATTCAAAATATACGATTATGGCAAAGAAAGCTCTTTTGATGATTCTCGACGGTTGGGGAATCGGTTCTCACGGAAAGGGAGATGTTATTTTCAATACTCCTACACCTTATATTGATTCACTCAACGCAAACTATCCTCACTCCGCTCTTCAGGCAAGCGGTGAGAACGTCGGTCTTCCGGACGGACAGATGGGTAACTCCGAAGTCGGCCACCTGAATATCGGTGCCGGACGCGTAGTCTATCAAGACCTTGTGAAGATTAACCGTGCCTGTGCAGACAACAGTATCCTTAAAAATCCGGAGATTGTTTCTGCATACGAGTATGCAAAGAAGAACAACAAGAGCATCCACCTGATGGGACTTACCTCTAACGGCGGTGTACATTCTTCTCTCGACCATTTGTTCAAGCTGATAGACATTGCCAAGGTGTATGGCATAGAGAACACGTATGTTCACTGTTTCATGGACGGACGTGACACAGACCCGAAAAGCGGCAAGGGATTCATTGCAGACTTGCAGAAGCACTGTGATGAGAACGTAGGCCACATCGCAAGTATCATCGGACGTTTCTATGCAATGGACCGCGACAAGCGTTGGAACCGTGTGAAGATTGCATACGACCAGCTTGTAAACGGCGAGGGACGCAAGTGTACAGACATGGTTGAGGGTGTGCAGAGCTGTTATGACAGCGACACAGAAGACCACAAGAACACGGACGAATTCATGGAGCCGCTTGTAAATGCAAATGTGGACGGACGCATCAAGGAAGGCGACGTAGTCATCTTCTTCAACTACCGCAATGACCGCGCCAAGGAACTTACCATCGTGCTTACCCAGAAAGACATGCCGGAAGAGGGCATGATGACAATTCCGGGTCTGCAATATTACTGTATGACTCCATACGACGCTTCTTTCACAGGTGTACACATTCTTTTCCCTAAAGAGAACGTGGAGAACACGCTTGGCGAATACATCAGCTCAAAGGGACTGAAGCAGCTCCATACAGCAGAAACTGAAAAGTATGCACACGTCACATTCTTCTTCAACGGAGGACGTGAGACTCCATACGAAGGCGAAGAGCGCACACTTGTGGCATCACCGAAGGTAGCCACATACGATCTCCAGCCGGAAATGTCTGCCTACGAAGTGAAGGACAAACTCGTGGCAAGCATCAAAGAAAACAAATACGACTTCATCGTTGTCAACTTTGCCAATGGCGACATGGTAGGTCACACCGGAATCTATGAAGCTATCGAAAAGGCTGTAGTGGCTGTTGACAACTGCGTGAAAGAAGTGGTGGAAGCAGCAAAGGCTACCGGATACGAGACTATTATCATTGCCGACCACGGCAACGCGGACAATGCAATCAACGCTGACGGAACACCGAATACGGCTCACTCTCTGAATCCGGTTCCGTTCATTTATGTGACAGAAAACAAGAATGCGACAGTGAGCGACGGTATCCTCGCCGACGTAGCACCTTCTATCCTTCATATCATGGGCTTGGAACAGCCGGCAGAAATGACAGGAAAGAATCTTATCAAGGACTAATCTTCTTGTAAGATACGTAAGCCGTGAGGTTATAAGATTGTTTCGTGATATATTTACGGGTGACAACCTTATAACTTCGCGGCTTTTTGATTTCTTTTCGGCAGCTATTCCGATTATTCACGGAACTCTCGCAATGATTTTGCTATCTTGCTGAACGAAAAATTATATGCCGAACAGGCAAAACCAATCCATACTCTTTATTTATGAAAACACTCTTGTATTTTTCAGCCGTACTCTGTCTTCTCCTTTGTACAGGGAATATACGGGCAAAAGAACTCCAACCGGGAAAAGAATACTACATCGTCAGCGACTATTATAATAAGGTGTTGGGCGAAAGCGAAGACGGCTCCACACCCCGCTTGTCGGAAGAAGGAAAGACAGGCAATGCCGACAACTACATTTTTGTGGCAGAAGAAGGCGGTGTGTCCGGCTACGTGATGCTGAAGCAAAAAAGCAGCGGCAGATACCTTGCCGCCGGTGACAACGGTTACAGTCTGCTCTTCACGGACAAAGGCAATGGGGATGCTTGTCTGTGGAGCGCGACGGTGGGCTTTGCCGGAAAAGTCGTATCCAAAAAGAAAACGGGAAACTGTCTGGGAGTCGATTGGACGACAGACGAGTTTGCCGGAGCATATTACGACAAATCGTTCAACACCAACCGCTCTTGGTTTACGGTGTTTGAGGCTCTTTCCGCCGGCTATGAGGCATCCTTGTATGCCGCACAATCGGACACATACACCAACGAATACGGTGTCAGAGAACGCGACGTCTATTGCACACCGGCTGATTTCTCGCTTACGGAAGAGATTGACTTGTACCTCATGAGCCGGACTGCCCCGATTGCCGACGGAGCGACGATAGACATACGGCATGAACGTGCATGGATTATATTTGAGCACATCCGTCCGAGCGAGGTGATAAGCAAATATCTCAGCCGTCTGACCGTGAATGGTGTAAAGGCTACAAACGACAAGAATGTGCGTGTGGCGATATGGCTTGACGGGGCTGTGGTAATCCCTATTGCTGCGGAAAAACCATTTGTCGGTTATACGGAAGAAAACTACGGAGGCACAGACTTCGCCCTCGATGCCGGCAACAACCGAGACTTGACCACCCACAACAACCTGATGAGAGGGTTCAAGCTCCGCCGAGGCTACATGGCGGTACTGGCCACGGGAAAGGACGGGAGCGGCTACAGCCGCGTATATGTGGCAGACCATAAAGACATGGAAATCAAGGCTCTGCCCGAGGCTCTCTCCGGACGTGTGTCGTCCGTACACATCAAGAAGTGGCAGTACGTGTCGAAGAAAGGATGGGGAAGCACGAGCGGCGACTCAAAGATAAAAGAAGACACGCAACGTCTGCGCACCACATGGTACTATACGTGGAGTGCCGACAGGAAATCGACTGCCGACATGGAATATATCCCTATTCAGCAGCACCGCTATTGGCCTTCGATAAGCCAGATTGCCGGACACGAGGCTGCCACAGCCGTACTGGGCATCAACGAACCGGACCATCCGGAGCAGCACGAGAACTGTTCCTGTGGCGGCACGACAAGCGCGTGGACTGCCTGCACCATTACTCCGGAACTGCAATCCACCGGAATGCGCATAGGTTCGCCGGCAGCGACAGACGCTTCATGGCTGAAAGAGTATGCCGGTCATATAGACGACATGGGATACCGCTGCGACTTCATTGCCACCCACTGCTATTGGGAGGGCAAGGGAGCCAACGACCCGCAGAAGTGGTACAACGACTTGAAATCCATATACGACAATACGCACCGCCCGATATGGATTACGGAATGGGAAATCGGTGCATCGTGGATAAGCGGCTCCGCACCTTCCTCGACCGAAGAGAACCGCAAGGCTGTACTTGCCATTCAGGAAATGCTGGAGAACGCTCCTTTCATCGAGCGTTACGCTTTCTACAACTATGACTCGGGATGGACGCGCTGGCTCATCAGTCATGACGACAACTGGCTGACTCCTGCCGGACAAGCTTACAGCAGGTGTTTCTCCCGCTTTGCCTACAATGCTGACTATGTGCCGACTCCCAACTGGTGGAGACCGGGTGTGAAAACCGTGAGCCTCTCTGTCGATGCAGACAGCCATACAGGGAAAGTCGTGTTCTCTGTCGATAATCCCAACACGGACATTACGAAGACGCTGACCATACAGCGCAGACACGACGGAGTGTGGACGGACTTTCATACCGACAACGACAGGACAAAATTCGACAGCAACAAACTGACCTACACCTTCGACCTCGGTTCGGCTGATTACGAAACAGACAGATTCCGTGTGCGTGTGACCACCTTGTACGGAAGCTCCACGGAAAGCGCAGCCGTCTCTTCCGGACTTATTGTCAACCCGGACATTGAGACGAACAGCAAAGAGAGCGTTCCCGGATGGACTTGTGTGCGCAGTGCGGCAAACGGCTACACCAAAGATGTGGGCGACACCTATCTCGAAGTATGGAACAGTACGGCAGAAACCATCCATTTCGACTATTACCAGTCGCTCTCCGACTTGCAAAACGGTGTGTATGAGCTTTCAGCGGTATGTTTCAACTCCACCAACGGTGTAGAAGGAGCGTCTGTCAACGGACATGTCGGGCTGTATGCCGTGTCCGGCGGTCTGGAATATTTCAGTCCGGTGATGACCGACAGCGAAATAGACTACTCGAGAAGAAACACGATAGAGCGCATCGTCGTGAGAGACGGACAGATGCGTGTCGGCATACGCAACATTGGAAAGATGTCCGCACGCTGGGCCGGTGCCGACGAGTTCAATCTGAAATATCTCGGAAAGGAAGAAGACGTGCTGACAGAAGGCTATGCCGCTTTTGCAGAAGAAGTGCAGAAGGAGACTGACGAGCGTTATCGCGGTCTGTTCATCGAGACGGAAGATCGGCAGACAGATGCCTCACAGCTCATAGTAAATGCCGATTGCGACAGAAGCAACACTTATGGTTGGGCGGTCGAGAATGTAGAAGTGGCAGAAAGCGAGCCGTGGAGCGACGTGGCGAAGAATCCGTACTGGAACAAATGGTCGGGCACAAGTTTCACATCGCAGATGGAACAGACAATCGGATACGTCCCGAGAGGAAAATATTCGCTTTCCGCCCTGCTTCGCGGTTCTTCCGCCACTGCACTAACCCTCTCTGCCACGGTGCTCTCTTCCGATGGCACTATTATGCAGACGTACTCGCAAGCGGCATCATGTACAGGCAACAAGTCGGAAACAGGCAATGAATATCCAAACGGATGGAATCATACGGTCATTCCGGAAATCAATGTGCCTGAAGCCGGAAAGATGACGATTCTCATCAAGGCAGACTGTGGAAACGGCTGTTGGTGGAGTGCAGACCATCTGACACTGACCTATCAGGAGTTGCCGGATGCAATAGAACGGAATGAAACGGCTGATACTCAGGACTTCGGTCTATCCGCAGGAAACGGTATGTTGCGCATCACAACAATGAAGAACATGCGTGTGGTTGTCAGCCATCTGTCCGGAACCGTTGTCATCCATGATATTGTCAGCCCGGGAACAACTACTTACTGTTTGCCAAAAGGTATATATATAGTAAACGGAAGAAAGATTGCTGTGGTTTGAGAAGCAAGTACATTCTGCTGTTTAAGCGGGTGTATTTGGTAGATTTTAGTGGTTGTGCTCAACGGACTCCACCCTTGCTAACGCGCCAATTTAGCACGTGAGGAGTCTGTTGAACATAACCACTAAATTGCTTTAATACATTCCCCATAATAAAATTTTTTATATGCTTTTTTTTAACAAAATTATTTTCTGACAAAATGATAGTGCTTTTGATTTGATTTGCAGCTTTTTGTTGGTTTTGTTTTTTAAATGCTGTCTTTTTGATTTTGCCAAATGTTAAAATCCCAAGCCCTCTGGCACGCGTCAA
>JAJPZU010000120.1 GCA_021204165.1 Prevotellaceae bacterium | reverse complement strand
CCTCCCCTAAGTTAGGGGAGGTGGCGCGTAGCGACGGAGGAGTCTGTCGAATACAACCACCCAAAAACTGTCGAAGACGTCTGCTAACACATACAAGTCATACATGAGGAGTCTGTCGAATACAACCACCCAAAAACTGTAGGAGGAGGAGTCTGTGAACACATCCGCTAAATATACACAAGGAATTTATTGCATTATCTACTTAAATTCATAATCATAAAAAAGCAGCAACTCAAATTCCATTATTTATTTTCACCGGAAGTCTGTCCGGCTGTATATTCATCATGGCATTCCACAAGCTGTATCTTGCCTCCGGATTAATCTTCTCCATCTGCCGAAACAGTTCGTTCATGGCTTTCCGCTTTGTCACATCTTCATACGGACAAGCCCTTTCCTGCTTTCTGAAACCCATCTTCTCCGCAGCCGCCCCGATGTCGTCCTCATGCACAAGACACAACGGGCGTATGATTGTCAGCCCATAATTCTTCAGCCGGAGCTTCGGAGGCATAGTACCGGTTGAGCCTTCGAATGTCATGTTCATCAGCAAAGTGGTGATGATGTCATCCTGATGATGCCCGAGAGCCATCTTGTTGAATCCGTTCTTCTCCGCAAACTCGAACAGCACCTTCCGCCTGTTCCATGAGCACAAAAAACATTTGGTGCGTCTGCCATCGGTCGTCTCGTCAAACGAAGAATGAATCACATGCAGCCTTATTCCGTATTCACCACAGAATCTGTTCAGATAGTCCATATCCGTCGCGTATGGAATATTGTCCATTATCACATGAGCCGCTTCCACCTCAAAACGCGGCTTGAATATCTTGCTCCTTAAAGCAAGCAGACGCAGGAGCATGAGCGAGTCTTTGCCTCCGGACAAAGCCACCAGAATTTTGTCTCCATCTTCCAGCAGCCCATAATCCACACATCCTTTATTGAATAACTTTTCAATCTTACGTTCTGACATATTCCTTTCTTATATAATACTGACACATTGCAACGGTGTATAGAAAGCTATTCGTTCAGCACATACAGTTTGTGCGTGCCTCGTCCGATGAAGCCTATTCCGCTATTTTCGTCTCTCCTGAACTCTTGCAACTCGCAAGTGGCCAATGTACGCGAAAGCCCTGTCAACGACACATAATCGCCCACTCTCATGAAAGTATTTTTTCTAAGAAAATCCTTTGCCAGCTCCAGACGTTCCTCCTTCGTTGTCTCCATCTTCCTCATTCTTCTCACACCGTCACGTTCAAGTCTGCACAGGAGTCTTGTGTTTTCCACCAGTTTTTTGTCCACCTTGAACTTGATGTTTTTCACTTCTACGCTTTGGGCATTCCTCTTCGGCTCTCCCTCGTCCGTTGTTTCCCTCTCTTTTTCGTCCTTTATGCCGAGCGATGCACTGAATGTGTCCAAGCCGTCAATCTTGACCGTACACCCTCGTCCGATATATTCTGCCAGCTTATCGACCACCCTCATCATCACGTTCTCCACCGTGCCACGGTTGATATTCGAACCTCCTCTACTGAGGTCTTCCACGAAATCCTCCCATGCCACTTGTCTGAAACGCTCAATTTTAGGATACATCACTGTTTCGCCGTTTCCGCGAACATCGTTCATTTCTCTCATTACAAACTTTGCCATATTACCAGTCGTTTTAGGTTATACAAATTCGTTCCTTTTCCAATGATTCGCTTATGCCAACTCCCGCTTTCCGCCATCAGTCCCGCAAAAGCAGCCCCACCGTTCTACAAATATAGTAAAACTCCCGTAATTAATCAAATCTATTGCACTATTTTCTTTAATCGGCACTGCTGATTAGAGAATTTTGCGCACTCTTTTTACTTTTGTAACACAGGCAAGAAAAGTTTGCCACACAGGAAAAATAAGTTCAAGACACGGAAAAGACAAGTTCACAACGTCGCTTCTCCACAGAAGCACTTATTCATGAAGAAACAAACAGTTCGTCAAAAGCCCGGTTGGTTACAATATGTTAAAAATCGGTTTTTATTTGAGAAATAACTCATGCAATAGAAAAAACATGTATATATTTGCCTCAATTTGTAACAAAACTCTAAATTGCATATTATGAAACTGTTTCTCACCACTTCTTTATTGCTTACATTAAGCACTTCTATTTGCGCCCAAGAATATGGGTATGGCGACGGAAGTATTCTGATGGAACCCGCTTCAAATGAGAACACTAATCCAAATGGATATAGAACATACGCTTTTATATCTACTACACACCCGGTGGAATACATTGAAGCTATAATACCGTTTGCATACGGATATGATAATGTAGATATAAGAGTCGGAGCACAATTGGAATGGGAAGTAATTTCTCCTGAAGAGATAACAAATTCAGGATATATGATTGAAGGATTTGAATTTTACGTTGGGCCTACCATTGAAGAAGATGCAAATTCATGGGACGGATATAAGTTCAGAGTGAATTCATCTACGAAGGAAGGAGAGCTGGACTGGTGTGGATATGGAGTACCAGTCCTTTATATCTATATATCATATTATACTACAGATAATATATACAGTGATTTTATACAAACTACGGGATGTGTACAATATTACAAATAAACATTATACACTAACTTAATACAAATTATTTATGAGAAAAATTTACTCTTTAATTACTGCTGTATTGCTCGGAAGCTCTTTGGCTTCAAACGCAGCTAATACAACGGTAACAGTATCTGAAGAAGCTGTAGCTCATCTTGAGAACTACAGGCTCGCTAAGTTGTATGACTTCGTTGCATGGACATACAACGGTGAAGAACTTCCTGAATGGAAGTACAGCGACACGAAAGCGAGTTTCAAAGTAAACAATTGGGCCGCAAGTCCTACAGATGTTTTTCAAGTCACTACGGAAGGATTGAATAATCTTTATCTTCAAGATACCGGCGGTCAATATCCGCGTACTCTTGCAAGCGAACCGGGTAAAGCATGTGGAATTTTCAATGGTTCTAAGGGAGGACGTATATTTTCTATTGGCGACCTAAAAGTCGGAATGATTGTTGTCTTGCAGGGTGGTTCAAACGATGCGAGCAAACCATGGAGTCAGACTATCTTAACATACGAAGACAATATTTATAATTTAACAGACTCTATCCATTCCGTTCAGGAAGCATTAGACAACGATGGAGACGGAGAAGCAGACGGAATTAATGACGGACTCAGATATTACCGTATAGAAAGCGACGGACGACTCGACCTGTCTTTGGAACGTAGCAATTGGATTGCAGCATACGCAATCTTAATAAACAAGGATATGGCTGAATATGTTGAAACTCCGGTACAAAAGTTGACAAAGGTGGAACATGCTTATCGTAAGATTGAAGTGAAATCATATTCATCATCTTTCGGTACACCGGTGAAAACATATTATTCAATCGACGGAAATAGCCCTATCAACATGCGTGACACAGAAGTAGAGTTGAGCAGAGACACTACATGGGTTACAAATGAAGAGACAGGAGAAATCGTAATAGACGAGGCAACCGGCGAACCAATGATTGACCATATCGACATTACATACGTTCAGGAACCTGTTCAGGATGAAGCCGGCGAATGGGGTGACTGGATTTATGAAAACGAAATCGAGATTTCAGACGGTGATGACGAAGACGGAGACGGTTTTATTACTGTCAAGGTGGCAAGTATTACAGATGATGGTGTAATGTCAGGAGTTTCCTCTCTCACTTATTCTGTAGGTGACATTGTACTTAATGCCCCTGTACTCACTTTGGTAGGAATGAACGAGACAGCACGTAACTACCAACTTAGCTGGACAAACAACACGCTTTGTGAAGAAGACTACAGCTTCACATACGAAGCAAACACAGGTGAAGTCGGCGAAATGGTCATAGGCGACATCATCAGTCTGACAGACGGTGTGACAGTCACAGTAAGTGCTGAAGGTTATTCTGACGGAGTGTTTGTCATGAACGAAGTGGCAGAACAGGGCAGATCTTACACACGCAAGAATGCAGAACTCGCAGCAGAAGGACAGCATGACTGGGAATTCCAGAACTTGCCGGAAGATATGATAAAGAAACTCGAAGGTAAGGTTGTTGACTACTATTACACACTGACATACGATGAGAACGGCGAAGTGACAGACACTGTGAAATATGATGCAGAGAAAATAGACAACGGCGAAATCGACGAGCCGGACAACATGGAGACTGCATACAAGTATTATGGTTGGAATGCCCCGGAAGTAGGCAACAACTATTCTCGTTCTACACTTCATGTAATCGTTGACACGCTTGTAAACGAAGAGACCGGCGAGAAAACAACCAATGCTTATTATGATGAGGAGAAGACCGGTATATTCAACGGTTTGACTGTCAGCTGTCCGCCAAATGCTGCAAACAACAGCTGTATCTTCATTTACACTAACGCTGAACTTGGTGCTTATTTCATGTCTAAATCAACAATCAGCGTAGAAAATACAGCATACGGCGAGTTTGTAGTAATGGGACTCGGTAGCGGCGGTTCAAACTTCACTAACAGAACATGGAGCTCTTGCGAAATGAACGAAGACCCGACCGGTCCTTATTCTGTAAATCTTGCAGCCGGTATGCACGTGTTCTACATTGACATCTACACTTCAGACGACCTCCCTGACACAATTGAGAAAGTGGAAGGCAACAATGCAACCTTCGCTAATGTTTATTCAATCGACGGCCGCCTTGTTCGTGCAAATGCAAACGTAGGTAATGCCCTCAACGGACTTGCAAAGGGTATCTACATCATGAACGGCAAGAAGTATCTTGTGAAATAAAACATCTGTTCTGACTTGTTCAGAATATAAGAAGCTGTTTTAAATTTATTTTCGGGTAATTTCGAGAGGTATTTTTGAGTTGTTTTCTCAAGTTGAGGAGGGAGCATAGCGGGCTATGTGACCGACGAGACTTGGAGAAAACAACCAAAAAGACCCTCTAAATTACCGAAAGAAGGTCTATAATAATTTATCGTAATAAATTTAAAACAGCTTCTAAGAAGCCGGACGTGGAGTCTTTATGGTTCAAAGCCAAAAAGGACTCCACGTCTTTTTTTTGTTCTATGCAAGAAGTGTTCCTTATTTTTTTCAAAAAGATTAGTCATACCGCTTATTTTTTGTAATTTTGCACAAATATTATATTTCGAGTAAAGAAAGGATAAAAAATAATATAATCATGCTTACACTAAAAGTAATTACTGAAGAGACCGAAAAAGTCATCAAAGGTCTTGAAAAGAAGCACTTCAGTGGTGCACAGGAGGCAGTAGAGAAAGCTATTGCCATTGACAAGAAACGTAGAGAGGCACAGACAAAACTTGATGCTGCATTGGCAGAAAGCAAAAAATATGCAGCTCAAATCGGTGGTCTGATGAAGCAGGGAAAGAAGGACGAGGCGGAAGCAGCAAAGGCAGAAGTGGCCAAGCTGAAAGAAACCATTGCAAACTTGCAGATCGAACAGAAGAATGCGGAACAGGAGCTGGAGGCTCATCTTTGCACCATACCGAACATTCCGAATGACGATGTGCCGGAGGGTGCAGGTGCAGAAGACAATGTGGTGGTAAAAGAAGGCGGCCTCATTCCGGATCTTGGCGAAAGCGCGCTTCCTCACTGGGAACTGGCAAAGAAGTACAATCTCATAGATTTCGATTTGGGAGTGAAAGTGACCGGTGCCGGATTCCCGTTCTACATAGGTAAGATGGCACGTTTTCAGCGTGCGCTCGAAGCATTCTTCCTTGAAGAAGCACGCAAGAGCGGGTATCTTGAGGTGCAGCCGCCGTTGGTTGTCAACCAAGCATCCGGCTATGGCACAGGACAGCTTCCCGACAAGGAGGGTCAGATGTACCACTGTCAGCTCGACGACCTCTATCTCATCCCTACGGCAGAGGTTCCTGTCACCAACATCTTCCGCGATGTGATTCTGGACGAAAAAGACCTGCCGATAAAACGCTGTGCATACTCAGCATGTTTCCGCCGCGAAGCAGGAAGCTACGGCAAGGATGTGCGCGGCTTGAACCGTCTGCACGAATTTGACAAGGTGGAGATTGTACGGATAGATACTCCGGAGCATTCATACGAATCGCTGAAAGAAATGCTGGCTCACGTGGAGGGTCTGCTCATCAAGCTTGAACTTCCGTACAGAATTTTGCGCCTGTGCGGTGGTGACATGTCATTCACAAGTGCCATCTGCTATGACTTTGAAGTATGGTCTGCCGCACAGAAACGTTGGCTGGAGGTAAGTTCCACTTCTAATTTTGAGAGCTATCAGGCAAATCGTCTGAAATGCCGCTACCGTCGTTCTGAAGACAAAAAGACAACGCTCTGCCATACTCTCAACGGTTCGGCTCTTGCATTGCCGCGCATTGTCGCTGCGCTCATGGAGAACAACCAGACTCCACAAGGAATACGTATTCCGAAGGCTCTTGTTCCTTATTGCGGTTTTGAATATCTTGACGACCAGAATTTCTGAACTGTGTAACAATAAAAAAAGTGCCGGAATGAGAAAAAGACTCTTCTGTAGAGACAATTCTCATTCCGGCACATCCCCAACCGGAAATAAAAAAGGAACAGAAAAACGAGTGTCAACAAACATCAGAGTCTTACCGTTTATGCTTCTTATTAATATGTAAGGCGGAATCTCATCTTCTATTTCCGGTATTTTTATAATGACTGTTCTGTATGAAATCCTTTCGATGTAGAAATGTAATTCTCGACAGATTCATTGGCAGAATAGTAAAAACAGCTATAAAATGAATAAAATCATAAAAAAAGAACAATTCTCGGAGAAAGTGTTCAAATTTGAGGTTGAAGCACCATTGATTGCCAAATCTCGCAAAGCAGGGCACTTTGTCATGATTCGTGTAGGTGACAAGGGCGAGCGTATGCCGCTGACCATCGCTGACTCTGACACAGAAAAAGGTTCCATCACACTGGTTGTGCAGAAGGTAGGACTGTCATCAACAAAATTGTGTATGCTCAATGAGGGAGACTACATCACGGATGTGGTCGGTCCGTTGGGTCAAGCCACACATATCGAAAACTTCGGTACGGTGGTCTGCGCCGGAGGCGGTGTAGGTGTGGCACCTATGCTTCCTATCATCAAGGCACTGAAAGAAGCGGGCAACAAGGTTGTATCTGTGCTGGCGGGACGTACCAAGGAACTAATCATACTTGAAGATGAAGTGCGCAAGTACAGCGATGAAGTCATCATTATGACCGACGACGGAAGCTACGGACAGAAAGGTGTTGTGACAGTCGGTATCGAGCAGGTGATACAGCGTGAGAAAGTAGATAAATGTTTTGCCATCGGTCCTGCCATCATGATGAAGTTCTGTTGTCTGCTTACAAAGAAATACAATGTTCCGACAGATGTGTCTCTTAACACCATCATGGTGGACGGAACAGGCATGTGTGGTGCTTGCCGCATCACCGTGGGAGGAAAGACACGCTTTGTCTGCGTGGATGGTCCGGAGTTTGACGGTCATGAAGTGGATTTCGATGAAATGTTCAAGCGTATGGGTGCGTTCAAGCCTGCCGAGCTGGAAGAAATGGAGCACTTTGAAGAGCATCTGAACAATCATGCTTCGGAATGCAAACTGGTTCAAGATGCCGAAAAGGCGACAATGGCTGAATCAATGACCACAGATACTCCTCTGAGCGAACTTACCGACAGAAAGGCTCCTTGGCGCGTAGAGCTTCAGAAGAGCATGAAGCCGAAGGAAAGAGCCCTGATAGAGCGTTGCGTCATGGGAGAGCTTGACCCTGTATATCGTGCGACAACAAGAACGGAAGAAGTAAATACCGGACTTACACGGGAGCAGGCAATGACAGAAGCCAAGAGATGTCTCGACTGTGCAAATCCGTCATGTATGGAGGGATGCCCTGTAAGCATCAACATTCCTTCATTTATCAAGAATATCGAGAGAGGACAGTTCTTGGAAGCAGCCAAGGTTCTCAAAGCCACATCGGCACTTCCTGCCGTATGCGGACGTGTGTGTCCGCAGGAGAAACAGTGTGAAAGCAAGTGCATACACCTGAAGATGGGAGGAAAAGCTGTGGCAATAGGCAATCTGGAACGCTTTGCGGCTGATTTTGAACGCGAAAGCGGCAAGATGGCATTGCCGGAGTGCGCACCGAAGAATGGAATTAAAGTAGCTGTCGTCGGTTCAGGACCTGCCGGACTGAGCTTCGCGGGCGACATGGCAAAATTAGGATATGAAGTGACTGTGTTTGAAGCTCTTCATGAGATTGGCGGTGTATTGAAATATGGTATCCCGGAGTTCCGTCTGCCTAATGCCATTGTAGATGTTGAAATAGACAACCTGAACAAGATTGGTGTCAACTTCGTGAAAGACTGCATCATCGGAAAGACTGTCAGCATTGCCGACCTTGAATCGCAGGGATATAAAGGTATATTCATTGCATCGGGCGCAGGTTTGCCAAACTTCATGAACATTCCGGGAGAGAACTGCATCAATGTCATGTCTTCCAATGAATATCTGACACGTGTGAATCTGATGGATGCCTCCAATCCGGAATCGGATACACCAATCAACAAAGCCAAGAGCGTGATGGTTGTCGGCGGAGGAAACACGGCTATGGACTCTTGCCGTACAGCAAAGCGTCTTGGAGCGGA
Organism: Prevotellaceae bacterium; assembly: GCA_021204165.1. GTDB lineage: Bacteria > Bacteroidota > Bacteroidia > Bacteroidales > Bacteroidaceae > RGIG8745. The sequence continues at coordinate 3,451 of JAJPZU010000120.1, read as the reverse complement.
GCGTGTATTCATTGCTTACAGAAGAAGTGAAGCGGAAATGCCGGCCCGTCTTGAAGAAGTGAAACATGCAAAAGAAGAAGGCATAGAGTTCCTCACTCTGCACAACCCGATAGAATATATCGCAGACGAAAAAGGAGCTGTTAAACAGGTGCGTCTGCAAAAGATGGAACTTGGCGAGCCGGATGCAAGCGGCAGACGTTCACCGGTGGCAATAGAAGGGGCTGTAGAGACCATTGACATCGACATGGCGATTGTGGCTGTAGGTGTCTCCCCTAACCCACTCGTTCCTAAATCAGTTGAAGGACTTGAACTCGGACGCAAGAATACGATTGCAGTAAACGAGAAGATGCAGTCGAATATTCCTGCCATATTTGCGGGAGGAGATATTGTACGCGGTGGCGCAACTGTCATCCTTGCCATGGGTGACGGACGCAAGGCGGCAAAGAATATGAACGAGATGCTTTTGAACAAACAATAATCTAACACAGATTGACCGGCAAGTAAACGGGTTGTCAAATCTGACCGGACAAATAAACCGCTGTTCCGGTTTGTGGATTCAACAACTCGTTTACTTGGCTGCAAATCGACTAAACGATGGAAAAGGAATTGAAATCGCCGGTATATAGCCATGATGTGCTGGAGTTTGTCACTGTAGCGGTACAATTTTGTGTCTATCTGGAATCATCGGAAAGCAAGACCCGACAGGAATTTACAGATACCATGCTGAAGCTTCTTCCGCTACTCTATCTGAAAGGTTCTCTTTTGCCAAAGTTTATGGCTGACGAGGATGAAGAGCCTGAGACATTTGTGACAGAAGAGAATTACGAGATTATACGTACAAACATCAGTCACGTGGTGGGCGAACACGATGCTTACCTCGACGTATTCGTTGAAGACATGAAATATAGCGACACTCCTATATTGATGACCATCAGCGAAAACCTGTCGGATATTTATCAGGACCTTAAGAACTTTGTATATGCCTATAAATTAGGAGTGGAAGAAAGGATGATGGAGGCATTGGCTCTATGCAAAGAAAACTTCGAGACATACTGGGGACAGAGAACTGTAAATGTGATGCGTGCGCTTCACGATGTAATGTATAACCACAAAAGGGAAGATTCTGAGGACGAAGAATATGGTTATGACTATAATCAGGGAGAAATTTGACAAGAAAAAACTGAACGAGCTGCCACGTGCAGTGTTTCAAGGACGTATTGTAACTGTTTTCACAGAGAATGAAGCGGAAAAGGCAGTAGATTTCCTTATAGGACAGCCGATATTGGGAATTGACACGGAAACACGTCCGTCTTTTCGCCGAGGACATTCGTTTCAGGTTACTTTGCTACAAGTTGCCACACCAGACATTTGTTTTCTGTTCAGACTGAACAGAATCGGAATACCGGATGCTGTCAAGAGACTGCTTGAAGACTGTTCCACATTAAAAGTCGGACTTTCTTTGCAAGATGATTTGCGCGCCTTGAATGCCCGGTGCCAATTCACTCCCGGACTATTTGCCGATATACAGAAAGAGGTAAAAGATATAGGGATAGCCGACATGAGTCTGCAAAAAATTTATGCAAACCTTTTCGGACAGAAAATTGCAAAGACACAACAGTTGTCAAACTGGGAGGCAGATATATTGTCTGACGCACAAAAACTATATGCGGCGACAGATGCATGGACATGTATCATGATACATGAAAAGCTGAAGAAGCTGAAAGAGACATGTGACTATAAGCTTGTGAAAGAAGAGAGCGATGCACCTTCATCGACCATACCAATGTAGAGAGACTGCATCCGACCAACAAATAAGATAAAGGTAAGATATGAAGAAAGTATATTTGAAACGTGGAAAAGACGAATCGCTGAGACGTTTTCATCCGTGGATATTTTCCGGAGCAATACATCACTTTGACTGCCAGCCGGAAGAAGGTGAAGTTGTGGAGGTATATGCACTCACAAACAATGCAGAGCATACAGGTACGGACCATGATTATGAATACATTGCGACAGGGCATTATCAGATTGGCAGCATCATGGTCAGAGTGCTGACCTTCGACAACGAACAGATAGACAGAACGTTCTATGAACGAAGAATTGCGTCTGCCTACGCTGTCCGCAAATCTATCGGTGTGGCAGATAGGCAAGACAATGACACTTACAGGCTTGTACACGGAGAAGGAGACAATCTTTCCGGTCTTATCATCGACATATATGGTAAGACTGCGGTCATGCAGGCTCATTCTGTCGGAATGCACACAGACAGATATACCATAGCACAAGCTTTGAAGAACGTATTGGGCGACAAAATAGAAAATATCTTCTATAAGTCGGAAACCACATTGCCATATAAGGCGGAACTTGGTCAGGAGAACGGTTTTCTGCTCGGAGGAAGTGCTGACGACATTGCCATAGAAAACGGTCTGAAGTTCCATGTCGATTGGTTGAAAGGACAGAAAACAGGATTCTTTGTAGATCAGAGGAACAACCGCAGCCTGCTTGAGTACTATGCAAAAGGACGCAGTGTACTCAACATGTTCTGCTACACCGGCGGCTTCTCTTTTTATGCCATGCGAGGCGATGCAAAAGTGGTACACTCTGTTGACTCTTCTCAAAAAGCAATCGATCTCACCAATGCAAATGTGCAGCTCAACTTCCCGGGAGACGACCGGCATCAGGCATTTGCAGAGGACGCGTTCAAGTATCTTGACCGAATGGATGACATGTACGACCTTATCATCCTCGACCCTCCTGCATTCGCCAAGCACAAAGATGCCCTAAGAAATGCACTCAAAGGATATTCAAGGCTCAACCAGAAGGCACTGGAGAAAATACACAGCGGCGGCATACTGTTCACATTCAGCTGCTCCCAAATTGTGACAAAGGACAACTTCCGTACAGCCGTGTTCACCGCTGCGGCTCAGGCAGGACGCAAAGTGCGCATCTTGCATCAGTTGCACCAGCCTGCCGACCACCCTATCAATATCTATCATCCGGAGGGAGAGTATCTGAAAGGTCTTGTATTGTATGTAGAATAATCACCTATGCAATAATATGCAGCCCGGCATTTGTATGAACAGATGCCGGGCTTTTCTTACACCTACATTGCACAGACCTAACAGCTTGGGCGAGGTCTGGCAAGGTAAACAGCTTTATTTGACAAGGATTTTCACTAAACAGCAATACCACCACACAAATCAATCAATACATTCTACAAACTTGAACAACATAGGACTGAACACTTCTACTCCTCGTGTATATTTAGCGGAATATTCTCGACAGACTACTCATGTATATTTAGTGGGGTGGTATCGACAGACTCCTAATATGTTGTGTGGATGTTTTGTGGGTGTATTCGACAGACTCCTCATGTATATTTAGCGGGTGTATTCGACAGACTCCTCCGTCGCTACCGCGCCACCTCCCCTAACTTAGTGGAGGAGCCTAT
>JAJPZU010000100.1 GCA_021204165.1 Prevotellaceae bacterium | reverse complement strand
GGGAGCTTGCGACGGAGGGCGTGGCGCGGTAGCGACGGAGGAGTCTGTGAACACATCCGCTAAATATACATGAGGAGTCTGCCGAGAACATCCCTCTAAATTACGAAAGACGGTCTATAATAATTTATCGTAATAAATTTAAAACATCTTCTTATTTTCGAGTAATTTCGAGAGGAGTTTTCTTTGGGTCGAGGAAGGAACATAGCGGGCTATGTGACCAACAAGACTTTGAGAAAACAATTCAAAAACACCTCTCGAAATTACTCGAAAACAAATTTAAAACAGCTTCTTATTTCTTACCCCACTAATTCAGAGGCTCCATGTGTATTCCTATATGAGTACTCTCTCCAAATTCTGCCTTCAGACGAGACTCTATTCTTTTAGTAACTTCGTGTGCGTCCCTAAGCGTCATAGAGCCATCCATTCTCACATGAACCTCAATAGCGATATTATTGCCTATGTAACGAGTACGCAAATGGTGTGGAGACTGCACCTCCTCAAACGAAAGAAGAATCGCAAGTATCTTGTCTTCCATTTCTTTTGGCAATGATTTCTCCAACAATTCATCTACACAGGGTTTTATCAATTCTATGGAAACCTTCATGATGAATAGACTCACAATAAGAGCAGCCAGAGGATTGAGAATACACCAATTATCACCAAGAAATATCGCCCCGCCTATCCCTATAAGCGTTCCGACAGAAGACAAAGCGTCACTTCTATGATGCCAAGCATTTGCTATGACAGCCTTCGAGTTCAGTTCTTTGCCCTTTACAAGTGTGTAGCGATAAACAGCTTCTTTGGACAGTATTGATACCACTGCTGCTATAAATGCCAACATCCCGGGAGTTTCCAGATGAGCACCACCATAAAAATCAATGATACTCTTTGCAGAATCGACAAATATCCCTATTCCCACAAGAAGCAAGATTGTTCCGATGATTGCAGTTGCCAAGGTTTCGTATTTTCCATGCCCATAGTTATGATCCTTATCTTGCGGTTTCCCGGAAATCCGCACGAACACAATCACTATAATGTCAGTCACAAAATCAGACAGAGAATGTATGGCATCCGCAATCATGGCAGAACTATGTCCTACAATACCTGCAATGAACTTAAAAACAAGCAACAGGAAATTGGTCAAGCTTCCCCAAAGAGTTACTCTATATATTTCCTTTTCACGAAAGGCAGAGTCAACATTCGTGCAACAGTCATTCCTTGAAGCGGACACCGCATTCTTATGAATTTTTTCCATAATATTTCTGACAAACTTATCTGCTTCCAATAAACAAGAACACCATAGACAAAAGCACAAGCGCAAGATCAACCACCTTGGCTTTCAGATTCTTCTCATGGAACACCATTGCTCCGAACAAGAAAGAAACAATCACCGAACCACGGCGAATCATCGACACAATACTTATCATCGCACCGTCAAGGCTCAAACTATAGAAATACACGAAATCAGCAGCAGACAGGAATACAGAAATCAATATGATAGACCATTCCCAATGGAACGGTGTCGTCCGCTTCCGCGTAGGCAACCAAAGAATGAGAAGCATGGCTCCCATCATAAAGAACTGATAAATGTTATACCACGACTGCACAGCCATCTTATCAAGCCCCACCCCTCCGTTTTCGGGAGCGGCCATCAGGTATTTGTCATAAAGCCCGGACAACGCACCGAGAATATTCGCAGCCAAAACAAAGACAATCCATTTGTTATGTCTGAAGTCAATCCCCTCCTTCCTGCCTGTACGGCTCAGGAGATAGAGCGACACCATTGCCGTGATGACACCAATCCACTGGAACAGCGAGAGCCTTTCACCAAAAAAGGTCAATGCCCCCACCAGCACCATGACCGGACGCGTCGCATTTATAGGCCCGACAATCGTTATGGGCAGATGCTTTATGCCAAAATACCCGAAAAGCCATGAAGAAAGCACAATGACAGACTTCATGAGTATATACTTATGTTCGCCCCATCCATACGTATGGGTATAAAACAAAGAATCTTCGCTCAATATTCCGTTTGCCGACAGAACAATAAACGGCAAAAAGATGAGTGAAGAAAAAAAGAGTGTTAAGCAAAAGCACCGGAATAACGGCATTGCCGTTCAGAGACTTCTTCTTGAACACATCATAGAATCCGAGAAGGAATGCGGACAAAAACGCTAATATCAACCACATGAAAAGTTTTCTATTTAATAGTTAGACATTAAAATCAAATATATCGGAAGGATACTCCACATCCGCAAGGAAAAGTGCATTTCCGGGAACACTGGAGCCGGCGGCACATCTGTCTTTCCTTTCAATCACACGACAGAACTCCTCCAGCGACATGCGTCCTCTCCCCACTTCAAGCAGGGTACCGACAACGGCACGCACCATATTGCGAAGGAATCTGTCCGCCTTGATTGTAAACATCCATTCCGTATCAGACAGTTGCGTCCATTCCGCCTTCATGATGCGACAGTTGTTTGTCTTCACATCCGTATGAAGTTTGGAGAAACTGGTGAAATCAATATAATCGAACAAGTGGCACGCAGCCTCATTCATCAACGCAAAATCCAGAGGCTGAGGATAACGGAAGGAATAATATCTGCTGAAAGGAGACTTTTCCGTGGTCACATAATAATGATAGGTTCTCGACACGGCATCAAACCTTGCATGAGCATCCGCCCTCACAGGCACAACCTTATGTACGGCTATGTCGGGCGGCAGAATCCGGTTCATCTTCCTGATGAATGTCCGAGTTGCCACAGCCAGTTCCGTTTTTCCGGCACATACACCATGAGGCAGTGCCTCCGCCTCTCTGCCGTCCTGCATGATGACGGAAACAGCACTGTCCGAACAGTCGAAATGCGCCACCATCATCTTCGCATTGACCCCAGCATCTGTTCTTCCGGCTCCCACAATGTCTATCGTCTCACGAAGCAATGTAGATAAGGCATTCTGCATCACCTCCTGCACACCGGTACCGTTAGGCTGAATCTGCCAGCCATGATACTGTGCGCCGTCGTATGACAAATAAATAAAAAAGCGCATTCCGTTACAATTAATTCATATCGTGATTCATCAGTCTGTATTCCGCCATCTGCTCATATTTGGTGCCGGGACATCCGTAGTTGGCATACGGATAGATGGAGATTCCTCCCCTCGGAGTGAATATCCCCGTCACTTCGATGTACTTCGGGTCCATCAGACAAATCAAATCCTTCATTATCTTGTTCACACAATCCTCATGGAAATCGCCATGATTGCGAAAACTGAATAGATAAAGCTTCAGGCTCTTGCTCTCCACCATACGGCGGTCGGGCAGATAGCTTATACGTATCTCCGCAAAGTCCGGTTGCCCGGTGATGGGACACAAGCTTGTAAACTCCGGGCAATTGAACCTTACCCAATAATCATTTTCCGGATGCTTGTTCTCAAACGCTTCAAGCACCTCAGGAGCATAATCCTGCTTATATTCAGTTTTTCTGCCAAGGCTCTTCAAGCCTTCATTCTCTCTTTCCGACACTTCTTCTATCTGTTTAAATATGGTTCTGGAGGACAATTCAAAGTTTTGCTTCCGCACTTTGAAGTCCCTTCTTCTGTAAATATTTCTCTAACCCTTCCCGGCGCAACTTACATGCCGGGCAATGTCCGCATCCGTCACCCTGCACCCCATTGTAACAGGTCAGAGTTTCGTTCCGCACAAGCTCAAGCACACCCAGTTCGTCCGCCAAAGCCCATGTCTCACACTTGTCTATCCACATCAGCGGTGTATGTATCACAAACTGCTCTTCCATTGCCAGATTCAAAGTGACGTTCAAACTCTTTATGAATGCATCGCGACAATCCGGATAACCGGAGAAATCCGTCTGAGAAACTCCGGTCACAATATGGTTGATGCCGTGCTCACGTGCATACACAGCGGCAATGCTGAGAAAGAACAGATTGCGTCCGGGCACAAACGTATTGGGCACACCGCCCTCCGGCTTCACCTTGTCCATTGTCACGGATGAATCGGTCAACGAACATCCGCTGCTCAAACTGCCGATGAAGCTTACGTCCATCACATCAAAATGAACCTCTGCCTTTGCAGCGATATTTCTCGCAAGCTCCACTTCCTTCACATGTTTCTGCCCATAGACGAAACTCAGCGCATACACTTCCTTGAACTGTCTCTTCGCCCAAAACAGACATGTGGTACTGTCCTGCCCTCCGCTAAACACCACAAGAGCCTTGTCCTTGTCCATCTTCATATATCTTTTATATTAAGTATGTTATACGAAATATCCTTGTCATAAACGTCCTCACCCTCTATCCTCTTCACATATTTCACCACCCTTATCGTCAGCGGCAGGGCTATAATCTCATAAAGCGTCTTCGCCGCCACCTGCAATGCCATCAGTTTAAGCAGCTCGCCAAGCGACATCAGTCCGCCAAAAGCAAGCGGAAAGAAAATCAGCGAGTCGGCACTCTCGCCCACGAGTGTAGAAGCTATCGCCCGCCACGAGAAATGACGCCCGTTGTCCGCAATCTTCATCTTGCTCATCACAAGAGCATTGAGAAACGAACCTACAAGAAAAGCGGTCAGACTCGCCACAGCTATCCTCGGCGCAAGTCCGAAGATAAACTCAAACGCTTCTTCTCCCTCCCAGAACGGAGCCGCAGGCATTGCCACAGCAATCCCGCCGAGAGCTACCACAAAGAAGTTCATGAGAAAGCCCATCCATATAATGAGGCGCGCCTTACGGAAGCCCCATACCTCCGCAATGCAGTCGTTGATTATATAAGAAATCGGGAAAACAATGAAACCGGCAGTCATTGAAACAGTTCCCAACTGCACAACCTTGGTTTCAAGAAGATTAGATGCCACGAGGCACACACAAAATAGTATCCCCATCAACATGAAAGATACACTAACCATGCGGTTTTGTCTCATATTTCTTGTTTTTTACGTGGTGTTCAAGCACACGGCTGCATGGCAAACCTATCCATCAGATACAGGATACACCCTGAACCATGCAGCAATGCTTCTGCATATCGGCTGCAAAGTTAGCAGAAAAGCAAGATATGAGAAAATAGAGCGAACTTTTATTTTAGAACATACCGGATTTTATTCTGAACGAATGCCGGCATAGATATTCCAATCCGGAAATCCACACCAGCCATATCAGAACTTTACACTGACATCAAGACCAAGCTGCAATGGGCGACATGTCTGTGCAAACCCTTTCGACATGCTCTCAAAATAAAACGGCACATATTTGGTCTGAGTAAGATTTTTCCCCCACAGATTTACCGTCACCAAACCCAAATCAGCCGTAAGATGCGCACCAAGCAACATATAGAAAGGCTGAGAGACATCGTTCTTCTCTGTCCAATAAACACGTCCGGTACCTGTCATGTTCGCACCCAGACTCAAAGTTTTCACCATACCGCCGCCACAAGGATAAATCAGGTCTGCCGCCACAGCACAAGTATGGAGAGGAGCAAAAGGAACATAATTGCCATCATAGACCAAAGATTCATCCTTATATGTACCACCGTCATAATCACGGAACGTGGCATGAGTATATCCGTATGCCCCTTGAAGATGCAAGCAACTCTTCCCAAGATTTATCAACGAAGCAAGACTGACATCCACTCCATAACTGCGACTGCGCCCTGCATTCACCATCTGCCGGCCAAGTCCGCTGTCCGCATAGCGTGCTATCTGCTGATTACGTGTATCGACAAGAAAAGCCGCTGCATCCACAGAAAGGGCACCATCAAAAAACGACAGGTGTGCACCAAGCTCATAGTTCCAGCTTACCTCCGGTTTAAACACCGTAGTGGAATCAGCAGAAGGATTGTCTGCAATATGGATGAAATTGTTCATCATCGGAACTTTGTCCGAAAGTGTGCGCATCATATCATTCTGCAAAGATTCCTGTATCAAATCGCTGAACATTTGGATATTATATCCTCCGGAACGGAATCCTTTGGACACCGTGGCATATACAAGGTTATTGTCATCAACCCGGTATGTAAGTGCCATCTTAGGCAGAAACTGTGTATAATCCTTTCGTATGTCTCCAAGATAACGGGATTCTGTGGTCAGCTGATAGTTGTACAAAGGCATCCCGCCACGTGTCATCAGAAAAGTGAATGCCGTACCGGCACCCGAATCATAGTCCATCTTAGTATGTTCGTAATCAAGACGCACCCCGGCTGTCAAGTCAAGACCTCTTACACACAAGTCTTTAAGCGTGAACTGTCCGAACACGGCGGAATTGAGCACCGGGGTAGAGAATGTTCCATCCACCATCATGTCCTGATTATCTACATTCAAGGACAAAGCCATGCCCATGGGATTCATAGCGGCATTGGCAGCAGCAAAGCCACGGTCTATATTGTCTTGTATGAGAGACTGAATGCCATCTGCTCCAAAATGCACCGGAGCTGATGTATGAAGCGACTGATACGATACATACACACCGGAAGTCCAGTCCACCCGCTTCGAATAGCGGCTCTTGAAAACCAGTTCTTCCGCCACATTATGACTGCGCTGACGCTGTTCCAGAGTAAATATGGAAAGAGGGGAAAAATCCTGATCCATGAACATACGGTCAGAGAGGAACTGATAGCTCGTCACAGAAGTCAAGACAAAACGAGGCTTCATCACCTCCACTTTAAGAGCCGAGTTAAGCAGATTACGGTAATACCCTCCCTGTTCGCCTTCTACAATCTTACCGACATACGGCAAATAAGCCTCATCATTTCCTTTGCCTGTGTAGTAATAATCGTATCCATCTTCATCACTATACTCAAAACTTGTATGAAAATCAACTTTCAGTTCCGGATTTGAAACAGGGTTGTACATCCATCTGAACATGCCTCCCCCACTCTCACTGCCGTTGGAACGTCGATTCAGGAAGATGTTACGATTGTATCCGTCATTCGCATCATAGAACCCGCCGATGCTGAAACAGGCATTCTCATCTGCGGCATTGGAAGTAAGGAACTGCACATAACGATGTGCATCTTTTGTCGCTCCACCCACTTTAATTTCCGTTCCGCCCAGACGCGGGTCTTTGGTATAGACTTTTATCAGGCCTCCCATTGCATTGCGACCATACAAAGTGGATTGCGGACCACGCAACACCTCCACCTTATCCACTCCAAGAAAAGAAAAATCAAAGGCGGACTTATCGGCACATGCCACATCGTCCACATACAGTCCGACTGCCGGTGTGTTAATGCGAGAGCCGACTCCTCTCACATAGATTGCACTGGTAAGACGCGAACCATAGTCAGGCATGAACAAATTAGGCACAAAGACTGCCGCATCCTTCAATGAGCGCACACCCAGACGCTCCATCTGGGCATTTCCCATACCGGTATAGCTTACCGGCAGCCCGTCAAGCTCGACGTCGGTTTTCGGGTCACCGCTCACCACAATCTCATTTATAAGAAAATTTCTTACGGAATCGGCCTCTGAAAAGAACGGTTCATCAGTCCACACTCCATCCTTCAAATCTTCCCCCCGCATTGTTCCGCAACCAAACAACGGAACATAATGCAAAAGGAATAAAAACGACACACAGACAAACTTTCCCTGATTCCTCATATTATTCATTCTTACCATGACTGACTAAAAGTTACAGATTTCAAAAAAACGGAGACAAGGAGTACATGTCTCGTTTCCGGGTGCAAAGTAACTGCAAAAACGAATGCCAATCAATCCTTATTTATTATGATTTCAAGAATCAACCCTTATACGGAGTCATCCGTAATCCTATATATACAAAACACGTTTCACCCTGTAACGGATGAAACGTGTTCCGATATATTGGCAATTGGCTACCGACTTACCGGTCGGCATCCGGTCATTGCTGCTGTATTTCATCAAGTTCAATAGAAGCAGCCTCCCATTCTTCAACCACAGCATCCAATTGTTTTTTCAGTTCGGCATAATGCGAAATCAATTTCATGTCAGCAGCCCCTTCGGGAGTTGCCATCATCGTCTCGGCATCTGCAATGTCTTTTTCCAGTTTCTCAATGCGCTCCTCACATTCCTTGACAGCTTTCTCCGCCTTACGTACACGACGTGCCTGTTCTTTCTGCTCTTCATACGACAGTCGTCCGGCAGAAACGGCACTGTCCGATACCGCATTCACCTTTTCCGACGGCTTGCCGGACACAGAGACTTCAGTCTGCACCCTGTGATTCGTATCACCGCCAAGCCCCGTCATGCCCTCATTCTCTCTACGTTTCTTCTCCAGAAAATCGTAGATGCCACCGATATATTCACGGACTTTTCCTCCGCCGAACTCATAAACACGCGACACAAGCCCGTCAAGAAAATCACGGTCATGGCTGACCACTATCACTGTTCCGTCAAAATCACGCACCGCATTCTTCAGCACATCTTTTGAACGCATGTCCAGATGGTTCGTCGGCTCATCGAGAATCAACAGGTTCACAGGTTCAAGCAACAGACGTATCATGGCAAGCCTGCTTCGTTCTCCTCCCGACAACACCTTGACATATTTGTCAGAAGCTTCTCCTCCAAACATGAAGGCTCCGAGCAGGTCGCGAATCTTCAAACGCATATCGCCCTTTGCCACCCGGTCTATCGTGTCAAACACCGTGATATTGCCATCAAGCAACTGCGCCTGATTCTGGGCGAAATATCCTATTTGCACATTATGTCCTATCTTCAGCGTACCATCAAAAGGAATCTCCCCCATGATACATTTGACCAGTGTAGATTTTCCCTCTCCGTTGTTTCCGACAAAAGCCACTTTCTCGCCGCGTTTTATGGTCAGATTCACCCCGGAAAACACATTGTGAGTGCCGTAGGTCTTCTTCACCTCATCACAGATAACCGGATAATCCCCGCTCCTCAGACACGGAGGAAACTTCAAGCGAAGCATCGACGTGTCCACCTCGTCAATCTCTATCGGCACAATCTTTTCCACCTGCTTGCCACGGCTATGCTCTTGATTCGACTTTGAAGGTGTGTAGCGGAGCCGGTCTTGGAAGGCCTGCGTCGCGGCAATCTCCTTCTGCTGATTCTCGTATGCACGCAACTGCTGCTCACGTCTTTCTTCACGCAGCTTTACATATTCGTCGTATTTCACTTTGTAGTCATTGACACGACCGCATGAAATCTCAATTGTACGATTAGTCACATTATTAATGAATGTGCGGTCATGGCTCACAAGCACCACAGCATTCGCCCGCGTAGCCAAGAATGTTTCAAGCCATTGTATAGAACCAATGTCAAGATGGTTCGTCGGCTCATCGAGCAGCAACAAATCAGGCTTCTGCAAAAGCAATTTGGCAAGCTCAATTCTCATTCTCCAGCCACCCGAGAACTCACTCGTCGGACGCGAGAAGTCCTCACGACGGAATCCCAGACCTGTCAGCGTGCGCTCCAATTCAGCATGATAATTCTGTCCACCCATCATCGTGAAACGTTCATTCTCACGGGTGAATGTCTCCACCAGCTGCATATACTCTTCCGACTCATAGTCGGTTCTCTTCGCCAATTCATCGTTCATGCGCTGAATGTTCGCCTGCATCTCACTCACATGCGAGAAAGCAGTCTCAGCCTCCTCTATCACAGTACGCTCATCACTCAGCACCATCACCTGCGGAAGATAACCTATTGTCACATCCTTCTGCTTCGACACACTGCCCTCCGTGGGCATCTGCTGCCCCGATATAATCTTCAGCATAGTGGACTTTCCTGCTCCGTTCTTTCCGACAAGCGCGATTCTGTCCTTCGGATTAATGACAAAACTGACGTCTGAGAAGAGCGGCACCACACCGAACTCCACCTTTAAGTTATTAATAGATACCACAACCGATATTTTATTTGTTTTTTATTTAACATCCACACGGAACCCGGATATGAGAATATCCCAATTTTCCAGAAAGCGGATAAATGTATTTTCAAACGCATACAAATCCATCCTGTGACACATGGACATCAACAGTTGGAAGTGTCAAGCCAAAAAAAACGTCCCGCCATCAGAAACAGCAGGACGTCAATATGTAAAAGAAAAAATATGAACGTTGTATCAAATCCACCAGCCTGAAACTCAAGAACACTTCAGCACCAGTCCCTTATGAATAATCGTCTTGGAAGTGATGTTATTGAGGCGGCACAGCTTATCCACCGTTATGCCGTGACGGCGAGCTATCGTATAAAGATTGTCACCGTTCTTCACACGGTATGTCACCTTCCTTGCCGAAGACTTCGCAGCCCTGCTGGTCTTAGTCGCTACCACCTCATTGTTGGCAACAGGACTTTCCACTGCTACTGCAACTTCACTGTCTGCCGTATTCTCGGCCTCCATTGCCATGATATTGGCATTTGTCCTTGCCACAGCACCATCGCCCTTGATTGTTCTTCCGGCACGTACAGAATAGAAATCGCCCGTCACGTCCTGATTGGCAAAATCAAACATTCTTGCCGGATCTATAGGCTTGCCAAGCAAACGAGTCTCAAAATGCAGATGTGAACCGTATGAACGTCCCGTATTTCCTCCAAGACCGATAGGGTCTCCGGCTTTCACAATCTGATTCTCTTTCACAATCTGCTTGCTCATGTGCCCATAAAGCGTCTCCAATCCATTAGGATGCCTTATCAACACATAATAGCCATAGCCTCCGCGATTGTATTTTACAAGTCTTACCTTTCCGTCGAAAGCCGCACGAATGGTATCGCCTATATACACCTTTATGTCAAGTCCTTCATGTCTCCGTCCCCATCGCGGTCCGAAATTAGAAGTCACCTTACGACTCGGAGTCGGCATATAGAACCCTCTCAAATCAACATTGTAATCTGAAGGAACACATCCGGCAACCTTTGAAATTCCGCTGTTGTCCCAGTCGGTATAAATATCAGCCGCGGGATTTTGAAGATCCACCGGAGCAATGGTGTTTACCAGAGTTACATTCTTGATTTCTTTCAATTTCTTGTCCGATGGAGCCTGACGTGCAATGAGGTCCTGAGCCACCGCGCTTACGGACACCATTGAAATCAATGCCACACCGAGTGTTTTTGTTAGTACTTTTAGAATCATTGGTTTTCTATATTTTTATTTCTTTGCTCTATATTTATTTTTTTAGTTAAACAATTCAGTTTCACTACAACGGCATCCACACTCTTCATGCTTCATGACACAGACCGGCTACGGTCTTCCACAAATATGTTCCGATTGAAACACGACATATATTCAAACAACTTTTTGCCGGAGAAGCCGACAAAAAGTTTGTTCAATACTCGTCGTTAGCATAAAGGAACTGGAATGCAGCCTGCTTATAGTCGAAAATCTCTTCCGGTTTGAAGAATCGCTCAAGCTCTATCACAGCATTTTCCGGAGAATCGGACGTATGTATGATGTTCTCCTGAAAGCTCATGCCGAAGTCGCCTCGAATAGTTCCCGGAGCAGCTTTTCTTCCGTTTGTACTACCGGTCATACTCCTGACAGTCTCTACAGCATCCACTCCTTCATAACAACAACAAATGACCGGAGCCGCCATCATTGAGTCCTTTATGCGCTGAAAGAACGGTTTACTTGCCAAATGTGCATAGTGTTCGTTAAGCAAATCGTCCGTAAGCTGCATCATCTTCATTCCTGCCAACCGCAAGCCTTTACGTTCAAACCGTGCAGTCACCTCACCGACTATCGCACGCTGAACAGCGCACGGCTTAAGTATAACAAGTGTTTTTTCCATCATTTTATATTAAAAAAACAGCATAATGCCACATATTTATTATCACTTTTGCAAAGTTACAGAATTTATTCCGTAAAGACAACTATTGTCAAACACTTTTAGGATTTATTCACACCGAATTTTAAAAAGGAGCAAGACAAAACAACGTATAAATAAAATCACTCATCAAGAAATTGCTTTAAAAGCGTTCTATTAATTAGAGTACACCCGTTAAATTTTATTTGCTATGATTACAGGTGTACTTCGTTACTTTAATAAAGAAGCAGTCTGTCAAACACAATAAATTAGTCTGTGAATACATTTCAAAAACACTCCCATAACAAAATTTTTTATATATAAATTTTAACAAAATTATTTTCTGACAAAAAGAAAGCAGAATTACACTAAATTGAATCATAAATCCATAATTCATTGTAAAGTACTTACTTTTTGATTTTGTCAAATGTTAAAATCCCAAGCCCTCTGGCACGCGTC
>JAJPZU010000186.1 GCA_021204165.1 Prevotellaceae bacterium | reverse complement strand
GGCTCCTCCCCTAAGTTAGGGGAGGTGGCGCGGTAGCGACGGAGGAGTCTGTGAACACATCCACTAAACATACATGAGGAGTCTGTGAACACACCCACAAAGCATCCAATACAATACATGAGGAGTCTGTCGAGAACATCCCGCTAAACATATATGAGGAGTCTGTGAACACACCTGCTAAATATACATGAGGAATCCGTGAACACACCCTGCTAAATATACACGAGGAAATTGTTGCATTATCTACTTGAATCCAGCAATTTATAATCATTTTAAAACAGTTTCTGAAAATTGTCGCTCAAGTTTCGCCTTAAATTGAAATTGCCGACAAAATAAAAAATATGTGCAGAGAGAAGTTAAAAATTGCGCAGAGAGAAAATTAAAATTGCGCAAAGAAGAATGAAAAACAGTGCGCAAAAAACTCAAATCAACTCTGTCGTTTTTATAATCAACTGTGTCGTTTACAAAATCAACTCTGTCGTTTTTACAATCAACACAGTCGATTTGAGTTTTCAGCGCACTGTTTTCACCTTCTCACTGCACAGATAATATGTTTTCAAGGCATTGTCCGCATATTAATACTTCGTTCAATTTATTTTCAGCGGGTTAAACATAAATCGAAAGACTATCGACCATAAAAAGGCTGTTTTGGAATTATTTTCAAGAACTTTTGAGAGGGAGTTTGAGAAGATTTCTCAAGCAGAAGAAGGAGCGACGCAGGCATCATGACCGAATGAAAGAAAGCCGGACGCAAGTGAGAGACAAAACCGGTCAAGCAAAAGAGCATGTCCTGAAAAAACAAGAAAACTATTTTATAGAACACCTCTATAATAAAAATATGATTATGAATAGCAGTTTTTACACTGATATTGCTTAACTTTGTCGGGAATTGTGAAATATAAACTTTTAAGTCGTGGATAGCAATCAGAGATACATGATGCGCGGAGTGAGCGCAGCAAAAGAAGATGTGCATAATGCCATCAAAAATATTGACAAAGGTATTTTCCCGCAGGCATTCTGCAAGATTATACCGGATATTTTGGGCGGCGACCCTGAGTACTGTAACATAATGCATGCCGACGGAGCAGGCACAAAGTCGAGCCTTGCTTATATGTATTGGAAAGAGACTGGCGACCTGTCTGTATGGAAGGGCATTGCTCAGGATGCACTCATTATGAACACCGACGATTTGCTGTGTGTGGGTGCTGTAAACAACATTCTTGTTTCGTCAACTATCGGAAGAAACAAGATGCTTATTCCCGGAGAAGTGATAAGTGCGATTATCAACGGTACGGACGAACTTCTTGCAGAAATGCGCAAGATGGGAATAGGCATATATGCCACTGGCGGAGAGACTGCTGATGTAGGTGATTTGGTACGCACCATCATTGTCGATTCTACCGTGACTTGCCGCATGAAGCGCAGCGATGTGATAAATAATGCAAATATATGTCCCGGCGATGTGATTGTCGGACTCAGCAGCTGCGGACAGGCGACATACGAGAAAGAATATAACGGCGGAATGGGCAGCAACGGACTGACCTCGGCGCGCCATGACGTGTTTGCCAAATATCTTGCAGAGAAATATCCGGAAAGCTATGACAAGGCTGTGCCGCAGGAACTTGTGTATAGCGGAAGCTACAAACTGACAGACAGCGTGGAGGGTGCACCGGTGAATGCCGGCAAACTGGTCTTGTCTCCGACGCGTACATACGCCCCTGTCGTAAAGAAATTGCTTGATGAGATGCGTGCCGACATACACGGCATGGTTCATTGCACAGGCGGCGCACAGACAAAAGTGTTGCATTTTGTCAATGACAACTGCAAGGTTGTGAAGGACAACATGTTCCCTGTACCTCCATTGTTCAAGGCGATACAAAAGGAAAGCGGTACGGACTGGGCTGAAATGTATAAGGTGTTCAACATGGGACATCGTCTTGAAGTATATCTTTCTCCGGAGAACGCGGACAAAGTTATCGAGATTTCCAAGAGCTTCAATATCGACGCACAGATTGTGGGACACATTGAGGCAAGCGGCAAGAAGGAGCTTGTCATCAAGAGCGAATTTGGAGAGTTCAGATATTAACTCATAAGAACAAGCAAGAAAGCATGACTTGTCTTTCTTTTACACATAATACACCGATAGAACTGATAGATTAAAAATGGCGGACAACAATAATATTCTTGACAAACTTGACGGTTTGGTAAGCAGATTTGAGGAAGTGTCCACACTTATTACAGACCCCAATGTGATAGGCGACCAGAAAAGGTATGTCAAGCTCACCAAGGAATATAAGGACCTTCAGAACATCGTGAATGCGCGGAAGGAATATATCGCCTGTATCTCCAATCTGGAAGAGGCAAAGCAGATACTTTCTTCAGAGGAGGACCCGGAAATGCACGAAATGGCACGTGAAGAGATTGACGTCAACGAAAAGCGTATTCCCGAACTTGAAGAGGAAATCAAGCTGCTGCTTATTCCCGCCGACCCGGAAGACGGAAAGAATGTGGTGATGGAAATACGCGGAGGAACAGGAGGAGACGAGGCTGCCTTGTTTGCCGGAGACTTGTTCCGCATGTACTCGAAGTATTGCGAGATAAAAGGATGGCACATCACAGTCTCCAGTTTCTCGGAAGGCGCATCGGGCGGTTACAAGGAGATTATATTCAATGTGACCGGCGAGGGTGTGTATGGCATCCTCAAATATGAATCCGGAGTACACCGTGTGCAGAGAGTACCTGCTACGGAGACTCAGGGCAGGGTGCATACTTCGGCCGCCACGGTGGCGGTGCTTCCTGAGGCAGAGGCTTTTGATGTCCAGATTAACGAAGGAGAGATAAAGTGGGACACGTTCAGGAGCAGCGGCGCGGGAGGACAGAATGTGAACAAGGTGGAATCGGGAGTGCGTGCCCGATACATGTGGCGGAATCCGAACACGGGAGAGATGGAAGAGATTTTGGTTGAATGTACCGAGACACGTGACCAGCCGAAAAACAAAGAGCGTGCGTTGGCGCGTTTGCGTACCCGGATTTACGACCGTGAACACCAGAAGTATATTGACGACATTGCGTCCCGGCGCAAAACGATAGTTTCGACAGGCGACCGCTCTGCAAAGATACGGACATACAATTATCCGCAGGGGCGCATCACAGACCACCGCATAAACTATACAATTTATAACTTGGCTGCATTTATGGACGGCGACATACAGGACTGTATTGACCACCTGATTGTGGCGGAGAACGCGGAACGCTTAAAAGAAGCGGACTTATAGCAAGAATGCCAATCAGAGCATATATTTGTGAGTTGTATATGGAGACACAAGCACCGGAGAATATGGAAATCATGTTTAGGACGGCGGCTTGTGTTTCTTTTTTTTATCCATTTAAAAGTGAAAGATAATGAACCTTAAATCTTATCCGAAAATCATTACGGAAATATTCCGGCATTGTATAGACAGGTTTCCTGTGGCTGTGGCATACATTACAGCGTTGACTGTTTTTCTACTTCTCAATATAAATGAGGAAGACTGGTTCGGTGAACGTCTTTTCTTTGTGCTCTCTTATTATCTCTCGGTAGGATACATGTTGTCTCTCACCCTGCATTTGTGGCGGGAAGAGACGACAAACAAATACAGAGTGATTGCTATCAACGTGGCGGCACATGTAGTTCTGATAGCCGATGCGGTCTATTTATATTCTCTGCCGGAATCACAGACATTTCTGGAGCAGGGCATTTCTCATGCAGCCGCCATATTTGCCCTGTGGCTGTCCATGTTCTTTCTCTCTTTCCTGAAAGAGAAAGACAATGTGGCATCATGGAACTTTGCGATGAGACTGGTGTCGCAGTTTGCCGTATCGCATGTGGTCGGGTTGATTATGTTCGGCGGACTGAGCCTGCTTACGGCTTCCTTCTCCCATCTTTTCGGCATGGACGTTGACGGAGACTGCTATGCGAATCTTTCCGTGCTGTTCTGTCTGTATCTTCCTTCGCTGTTGTTTCTCGGGCTTATACCTCATGGAGAAGCAAAACATGACCGGACTCCTGCCGTATCGAAATTCATGAACGGTGTGATGCACTACTTGTTCCTGCCTCTGATAGGCTGCTATCTGCTTGTGCTCTATGTGTATGCGGGTCGGATACTCTATCTTTGGAAATTGCCCGACGGATGGGTTTCGTGGCTTGTGGTGGCACTGATGGCAGGATGTATCGGTGTGGAGCTGGGACTGTATCCGGCAAGGAAGAAAGAGCATAAAGGGTTCGACGAGTTTATTGCCCGTTGGCTGCCGATGGT
Organism: Prevotellaceae bacterium; assembly: GCA_021204165.1. Classification (GTDB taxonomy): domain Bacteria; phylum Bacteroidota; class Bacteroidia; order Bacteroidales; family Bacteroidaceae; genus RGIG8745. The sequence continues at coordinate 7,989 of JAJPZU010000186.1, read as the reverse complement.
GATACTGCCTCTGCTTGTGCTGATGACCATAGGTATTGCCAGACGTTTTCACGATTACGGAATAAGCATCAACCGTTTGTATCTTGCTACGCTCAACGCTTGGTTCTATGTGGTATGCCTCGGACTCTTCATCACAAGAGCGAAGCGCATAAACTGGATAACTATTTCGTTCAGCGCGATATTCCTCATTACCTCGGCATTGCCTGTCAATTATGTCAGCATAACCCGCAAAGCAATTTTCCATAGCATAAAAAGCGAGCTGCTTGCATTGGGTGTGAAGGAGCTGCCTCTGTCGAAGGAGGAATACAAGAACTTCATGAACAAGATACCGGAGGAAAAGGCTGAAATGATTTGCAGCCGGCTGGAGTATATGGTCAGCTGGTTCGGACGTGAATCTGTGGCAGAGATAGCAGACAAAGACATTTATTTCTGGAGCAGTTGGCATACGGACACTGCTTCCGCCAGTTATAGCTATGCCAGTTATTCGGCCTACATAGAAGAAAAGACAGAAATAGAAATTCCTAAAGGATATAGCCGTATGCTGAGTCTGGAATATGAAAGTACGGAACCTTTTGCTTGTGACTATGACGGTATTGTCGAATTTGTGGTTTCTGCCGAGAACGGTGGAGAGAATGACACCATATATATGAATATAAAACAGATTAAGCAGATTGAACAACCTTATCAGACTCCTGTGCTCATGCGTTGCAGTTCATCCGGCAGCGTATTCATGCTGACGCGGTACGACATACCTCTTTATAGAGACGACAAGAACACGAGACTTGAATTTTCCGGCTGGCTGTTCAAGAAATGAACATCCGGCTTTTGCAAAATTCTACGATGTGTTCTGCATAATCATGCAGATTTCCTTAAAAATCTCTATCTTTGTGCGGAAAATAAAAAAACGAAATTAATATGACCAGACAAGAACTTATTGAACAAATCCGTGAGAAGAAATCTTTTCTTTGTGTAGGATTGGACACTGACCTCAAGAAGATACCGGAACATCTGCTTGCAGATGATGACCCAATGTTTGCTTTCAACAAAGCTATCATAGACGCTACAGCACCTTATTGTGTGGCATACAAGCCTAATCTTGCTTTTTATGAGAGCAATGGTGTGAAAGGATGGATTTCGTTTGAGAAAACAATCAATTATCTTCATGAAAACTATCCGAATCATTTTGTCATAGCAGATGCAAAGCGCGGTGATATAGGAAATACATCGACAATGTACGCACGTACATTTTTTGAAGAAATGAATGTCGATTCATTGACAGTGGCTCCGTATATGGGCGAAGACAGTGTGACTCCTTTCCTCCAGTACGAAGGAAAATGGGTGATACTGCTTGCGCTCACTTCCAACAAAGGTAGCCATGATTTCCAATTAACGGAAGACCAGCAAGGCGAGCGTCTGTTTGAGAAAGTGCTGCGGAAGAGTCAGGAGTGGGGAAACAAAGACAACATGATGTATGTGGTCGGTGCGACACAGGGACGTATGTTCGAGGATATACGTAAGATTGTGCCGGAACATTTCCTGCTTGTTCCGGGTGTGGGCGCACAGGGCGGAAGCCTCGAAGAAGTGTGCAAATATGGCATGACAAAGGATTGCGGACTGATTGTCAATTCAAGCAGAGCCATCATCTATGCCGACAAGACGGAGCGTTTTGCCGAGGTGGCTGCTGAAAAGGCGAAAGAGGTGCAGTTGCAGATGGCAAGCCTTCTGAATATGTAAGCATCCGGACTTCTCTTGTTCTTTTTTTGCGGATGCCACATTAAATATGAGAGAAATATATCCGCAAGCAAAGTTGAGAACGTCATATAAAAGCGGTGTATGCAAATGATAAAATCTTCATTATTGCATACACCGCTTTCTCATTTTTTTATCTTCTAAATGATAGAAGCAGTTCTATTTCAGATTTGACCGAAGTCATTTTATCATTGTGGATATTCAAGTTTCAGGCTCTTACCTTCTAATGCAACTGCATCACTAAGAGTGACTCTAAGTTTTTGTTCTTCAGAAAGACCTATGGTGTCACCATCTTTCAGAATCACATCACTGTCTAAAACATACGTAACTATATCCAACAGGAAATTGCGAACATCATTCAAATTTGCATTAGTTGCACATACCTCCATCTCTTCTTTTCCGAACTTTCTCATTCCGTAAGTATATATACCTGTATATTCGTCAGTGTAGCATACACCAAACCACACCCAATCTAATATAGGCAGTGCATCTTCATCTTGTTGTATGAACGAAGCAACTTCCCTATAAAATTGAGGTTGGAACACAGCACCATCCGTATAAACAGCAATGGCATGTTCTTGTTTCAGACAAGAAGAAACAACTTTGGTAAATAACTTTCCTGTTTCTAACAAACTGGCATCTTTTCCAAGTGCAGAAATCAAAATATGTGCCTTATGACTTTTAGCCGCTTCTACTGCGTCTTTCCACATATAATTCGCACTCGCATAATATTCAGCCTCTTCATTCGGAACAGGAGCAGGCATAAGAGCTACTACAAGTGTAGTATTCCCCATCATGACAACCAATGAACTGTCATCGTTACTACACGGAATTTCTATATTCCAATCAGTGATACAATCGTTTACAAGTTTCTTTATATCCCATTTGTTTTCGGATAGTAGCACAGAGGCAGCAAAAGCTCCGGTTGAGTTGTCCTCTTTATTCATATCCAAATTATTCATATCTAATTTCAGTCTGTAAACTCTTATTCCTAATTGTGAAGCCTGCTTCTTGGAATAGTTATAGAAAGTTTCAGAATCCAGCACCACCTTCTTCTTCAGACTTGAAGCATGCATCAAATGCAGACGTCCATTTTGCCATACAGCAATACCCACATGGCTCGTATCCAGTCCTCTTTTGTTTGTGATTATCGAAACAATATCTCCCGAACAAACGGAGGCAAGCTGTTCCCGAGTGCCTCCAAGACGGGATTTGGGGATGTATCTGTATCGCTTTCCGTTTGTCGCACGCTCATATTCTTTTATGAGAGAAATCGGACTGGCATCACTCCGCAGACGCTTGTAAAGCGACGGATGGGAAGACATGTAATCAATCTGCACCGTCTGCACAGCTGTGAAAGGAGCTTTGTCCGACACAATCTCTTCCACGATATTCATTTTCTCGTTATCTTCTCCCCACCACGTAAAATAATGCAGACGTGAAGCATAACCGTCAATGACACCGTTCCGGTAGCGGATGCGCGTCAGATTATCACAGAAATCCTTGAATCTCCCCTGCCCTTTCATGTCACACATAGCCAGCGCCGCTACATATTCCACAAACGTAGTGCAGTCCATCTGGCTTAAATTAACCACCAATTGTTCTTCATCCCCTACTTCAAGGGTGTGTGCCACGTAGGGGACATCGAGAAACTTCTTTCCGTAGTAAATCATCCGGTTCTCATCGCCCCGCTCTGTCCGTCCTATTCTCAACAGACGCTCCACGGTCAGACTGTCGGATGCCTCATACCGAACCGGGGCCGAAGTTGTCCTTGCGCTTAATCCGCACGAAAAGAATAATAAACTTGCGCTTAATCCGCACAGAAAGAATAATAAAAGAAAAGATTTTACCGACATACAAACTCAAATTTTACAGTCCTACTTACCTATCAGTTCAGAAAAGAATCTCGGAAATGGAATGTTTACCTCTGAAACGGCTCTTATCCACATGTCCCCGTATTCCTTTTGCACTTCCGCTTCCCGTATATTGCCAGATAATGTAATCGTCATTGTTGTCAAGCTCCGGCTCATCAAGGGTGTATGCTGCAATCATGAACTTATAGTCCTTGAAACGTCGGTTTGAGAAATGTTTGTTATAGAAATTCTTTCCCGTATAGATAATCGGACGCTTGCCGAACTCTCGGGTCACGAGGTTCAGGAACTCTTCAAGACGGCTATAGAACGTAGCCGCTGACACACCTCTCGTCATCACTTCCACATCCACTATCGGCAATAAGTCCTGTTCCTTTACATTCACCACACTGATGAAATTATTAAACTGCCTGACCGCAGAAATTCCGGGACGGAAAAAATGATAGCTGCCCACCTTCAAACCGACTCTTTTCGCCTCCGAGAAGTTGTAACGATACGTATCATCCACAAGCCTTTCGCCTTCTGTCGCTTTCAGATAAATATATCCCGCATGGGGGTCTGTAGCCACCATATCCCAATTTACCCTTCCCTGATAATGACTCAGGTCAAGACCGTGTATATGGCTCACATCACTCTCCACATAAAGAGTCGGCTGTTTCAGGCCTTTGGGATGGAAATCGGGCTTGGACTTATGTGCTATCGGATCAGGCTCTATCAACTCCAGCCCAATTCCCTGCTCCTTCTTGTCGTATTTTCCATTCTTCTTACGCGCTTCCGCAGTCATCAATACGGCAAAAGAGACAAATAAGAATATTATCGTTTTTCGCATCAGTCGTTTCATTCTCTTTTAGTTTTTCAGATTATTCAGGACACTCTCATGCCTAACAAAGCCTACACGGCATACATAAAAAGGTGCATTCCTGCCGGCATATCCCTAAAGACCCGCAATCAATACCATTGTATGGAACCGGAATAGCTGCTCCGCTTATCATATTTCAGAACGTCCGTCAGCGTACTTGCATTCGCACGCAAAGATATATGATATGAAGTGAAAGTACCAAAAACAAGTCCACAACTCATGTTAAAGCAGTGCATATCACGCGAGATATTCACCGTGGTCATGGAAATGGCATGGTTGGTAAAATCATAACCGGACGAGAAATTGACATTCCAGTTGCTCGACAGCTTCACATTTCCGGAGAAGTTCAGATTCTGAATAAACTTATAAGGATAGCACATCGACTTCACATTGATTGGTGCGCTGCGATCTTCAGACATCGTTATACCGTATGATATGGAGAACGACCAAGGCAGCGTGAACCTCATGTAACCGTCCTCGTCAAGCCCCGTACCATTGTCCGTATTCGTTTTACTGTCCTTCACATCAGAATCCGCACTTTCTTCCTCTTCTTCATCGTCTCCTTTCTCCTCTTCATCATCCACCTTCTTGCCCAGAAGTTTGCGGAACTTGTCACGCAGATTCTTCCAGCTCTGATTGTTGAAAGTATAAGAAATGTTCTTGCTCATGCCCTGAAAACGTCCGAAACGTCCGTATGACCATTCTGTACGATTGCCCACAACCACATTTCCGTTTTGGTCAAATTCATACGCATACGTATTGAACACAGCATTCATATTGAAGGTGAACTTTCCGTATTTCAGTCGCAAGCGAGTGGAGAGGTTGCTCCACGGCTGTGTCTTCGCCGCCATATTATAAGAGAGACTCGCTCCCAACTCGTCAATGATGCTGACCTTCTTCAAAGAATCATCGGCCATCTTGACCTTCATCTCGATATTATTGGAGAGGTCGAAGCTGACAGAACCTGTTTTTCCTCTTGAAGGCACTCCATACAGAGAAGAAGCATACGGCGAGTACTCCACAAGCGACACATTTCCGTTTTCATCCGTCCGCGTATATGTCTTCCAATATCCATATCGGTCTGCACCAAAGTCTGGAGCGTAGCTGAATGTCACCGACGGAGTAATCACATGACGGACGGTCTGTATCTTGTCGCCGAAAAGTTTCCTCCACGGAGTATAGAATCCATAAATCTTCGTATTTGCCGAAAGACTCAGGTTATAGTCATACACACGGTTAAATCCGTATATGGTGTCACGCGCCACCTGCCTTGACCGGTCGTCCCACGTCTGCTCCACCCTGTTGGTGTACCATCTTTCCGTGTAATTGAACGAAGGCGTCACATTGATGTAATTGAGCACATTGAACGAGGCGGAAACAGGAATAGTATGTTTCATGCCGTTGCGCCAGTCTTTTACAAGGTTCGAGTGCAACAGTTTATCCTCTTTGGTTGTTATACTGTTGCTGAGAGCACCCGTATATGTAAGTGCAATCTTTTCATACCAACGTTCCTTACCCGCAGCGTGTTTGCGCTTGAACGGATAGAAACGGCTCAGGCTTATGCTCAGGTTCGGCATGGTCAGCGAAAGCGTAGAGTCACGCATATTCTGGGCGATGTTGAAACTGCTCGATATAGAAAGGCCTATCTTCGGGAACGTGCGCGAATAGCTCACACTTGATGTTCGAGTACTCTGCGAATACGATGTCGGATTATAGAGACTCGACAGGTTGTTCTTTTCATAACTTTGCGTGGCAAAATTGACAGAAGCAGAAAAAGAACTGTTGGGATTCATCTTGGGGTCCTGACGGTAAGACCACTGAAGCTTGAAGTTCTTCACCACACTATAGTCCGGCATATTCTTCTCTCCATCCTTCGTCACCTGATAATTGAAATAGAAATTATCGGAATACTTGTACCTTCTCTTGTATGTGGTTTGGGCAGAAAGTCCCCATGACCCTTTTGTGAAAATCTCTCCGGTCAGTCTGAGATCCACATTGTCGTTGATGGCAAAATAATATCCTCCGTCGCGCAGATAGAATCCCCTTGAAGCCTCGTCACCATAGCTCGGCATGATGAATCCCGAGGAATAGGAACTGGTAAAAGGGAAATAGGCAAAAGGAATGGCAAAAGGAAGAGGCACATCTTCCACCACCAGCCATGCAGGCCCGGAGAACACACTCTTTCCCGTATGCACTTTTGCACGGCTGAGGGCAATGTAATAATGCGGATGCTCCTCGTCACATGTAGTGTAGCGGCCATGACGCATAAAGATTTCATCTCCGTCTCCTTTCTTCGCCTCCTCACTGACAATAAAGCCATCCTCCTGTTCAGTCGATATATTGATAATGAATGCCTTACGCGTGGAGAAATTATAAGTCATGGTCTCCTGCTCATACTCATCGCTTCCCTGCTTGAACACAGGCTTTCCCACAAGTCTGCCCAAAGAGTCAGGCACTCCCACCGCATGTACAACCGAGCTGTCCATGTTCATCGTTATCTGTTCGGCCGTAAGGTTGATATTCTGATAATCCACCTTTCCGTCACCATACAGATAAGCGTTCTTCGACCCCATGAAGAATACCACAGAGTCCTTCGCCTCATAAATTACAGGAGCCTCAAGCGGACTTTTCTTTTTCGTCTTCTTGATGGAGTCCTCCACCTGTGCAATGGAGTCGTTCCACTGCACCGCTGCCGGATTGCCTCCGTGCGCCTCGTCAAAAGCCTTCTTCAGTGAATCAAGATTAGTCAGATACAGAGAATCGGCATTCTCCGTTTTTACAGAAATCGAGTCGCGAATCGCCGACTTATCCAGAGGAAGAGAGGGCAAAACCGGCACAACATGATTGGCGTCCGAAGAAAACACACGACTTCCCCTACCGCCATTCATTCCTGAAGGGCGCACCTCTGAGCTTTGGGCTATCGTCACAACGGCAGCCAATATGACTACAAATATATATAAACGATGTTTCAAAATATCCTTTTATTTTATAGCAGACAAGCAAACAAGAGACTAACTGATAAGTCAACGCTCTTTCCACCGCATATCCGACAAAAATGCCTGACATACATCCGAACAACCACGAGCTGCTTGCTTTCTCATCGACTCAACAATCTGTCAATTCACAAACATTTTGCAAAAGTACACATTATCGTCCAAATAATATTTGTATAAATCATTTTTAACCGATTTTTGCCACATAAACCTTATACTTGGAAGCCGATTAGATTTTATTTAGGATAGTTTTTTAATTTATCCATGCAATTACAGGAGACTTGACCATTTATGCAATTGTTAGAATCGGTATATTCTATAGTTTTTCAAGCAGGTTGGAGTGCATCTACTGAAACACATGAGAAGTCTGCCGAAGACATCCACAAAATTGCCTGTAAATGTCCCCATAAAAAAATTTTTGAATATGTTTTTTTGAGGGGTGTTCCGTTTTGACAAAATGACGGCATACATCTATAAGAATAATCCAAATTACACATTTTACAGCATAATACTTTCT
>JAJPZU010000247.1 GCA_021204165.1 Prevotellaceae bacterium | reverse complement strand
TTTCATCCGGACAATGCCGTTTTTTTACCCGAAATTCGGTGTTTTTTTCATTTCACCGCGGTGATTTTAAAACTTCACCGCGGTGTGAAAAAAATTACACCGCGGTGTGCTGAAATTTTCACCGCGGTGAAAATTTAAAAACACTGCGGTAAAAATTCATGAACAGCGAACCGAAATACAATAAACGTTAAGAAGCAGCGCAAAATCGAAACACTATTTCACAATTCATGAGGCTCTCAGAAAATGCGCGTAGAATGCCCGATCTCCGATAAAAGTTCAGTGTGCTTCATTTTGACGCGTGCCAGAGGGCTTGGAATTTTAACATTTGACAAAATCAAAAAGTAAGTATTTTATCTTAGAATAATGAATTACGACTTAAATAGACCTGTTTTGCTTTCATTTTGTCAGAAAATAAAATTCTTAAAAAATGTATATAAAAAATTTTGTTATGGGAGTGCTTTCCATGCAAATTAGTGGAAGCCTGTTCACTTTATAAGAGAGTCTCGTTAAATGCACCGTTCAATATAATTATGGGAAACCTCCTTCCGGATTGTCCTTGGAACATGTGCGTATTGGATGCCTCGCTAAAAAATCTATGCGATTTATTTGCACACCTCAAAAAATGTCCTTACCTTTGCAGAGCAATTGAGAGATAGGGCTAAAAAATGGTTGCTCTCATGCTTTTCTAACATCGCGGGGTGGAGCAGTTGGTAGCTCGCCAGGCTCATAACCTGGAGGTCGTTCGTTCGAGTCGAGCCCCCGCAACTACAGAGGCGGTAAATACGGATTTTTCCATATTTACCGCTTTTATTATGTATCGGCATGGGGTGCGGTAGGGAGGAGGCGTACCTCTTTTTCATGACGGATGTATCTTGTTTTGGAAATTATCATGTATCTTTGCAACTGATTTTGAACATTCTGAAACAAAAAGAAACTTATGACAAGAGCAATCATTACAGTTGTCGGAAAAGACACTGTCGGAATTATAGCCAAGGTATGTACTTATCTGGCGGACAATCAGATTAATATTCTTGATATTTCACAGACTATCGTACAGGAGTATTTTAATATGATGATGATTGTGGATATGACCAAGTGTGTGAAGTCATTCGACTCTGTGGCTTCTGAGCTGACAGAAATAGGAAAGAATACCGGTGTGCAGGTAAAATGCCAGCTTGAGGATATTTTTGACAAGATGCACCGTATCTGAACCGTATCTAAAATGTTATATTCAAGATTCTTCATGTTATGATTAATATATCGGAAGTGCTCGAAACGAATAAGATGATCGAGCAGGAGAACTTAGATGTGAGGACCATCACGATGGGAATCAGTCTGCTTGACTGTGCGGACAACGACCTTCAGGTTACTTGCCGCAAGATATATGACAAGATAACCACGCTTGCGCGCAATCTTGTCAATACGGGCGAAGAAATTTCGCGTGAATTTGCTATCCCTATCGTGAACAAGAGAATATCCATCACCCCGATTTCACTGGTGGGTGGTGCATGTTGTAAGATTCCGGGCGATTACGTCCAGATAGCGAAGACGCTTGACCGTGCGGCAAAGGATGTCGGGGTCAACTTCCTCGGAGGATACAGCGCGGTGGTGTCGAAAGGCATGACGCGCAGCGACGAACTCCTCATCCGCTCCATACCTAAAGCGTTGGCATGTACCGAGCGTATATGCAGCAGCGTCAATGTCGGCTCCACCAAGACCGGCATCAACATGGATGCGGTGAAGCTCATGGGAGAGATTATCCGTGAAACGGCTGAGGAGACGAAGGAGCAGGACTCGCTGGGATGTGCCAAGCTTGTGGTGCTGTGCAATGCCCCTGACGACAATCCGTTTATGGCGGGAGCCTTTCATGGTGTGAGCGAGGCGGATGCGATTATCAATGTAGGGGTCAGCGGTCCGGGAGTGGTGAAATATGCGCTTGAGCAGATTCCGGACGCCAACTTCGAGGTGCTTTGCGAGACGATAAAGAAAACGGCTTTCAAGATTACGCGTGTGGGACAGCTGGTGGCGCAGGAGGCTTCGAAGCGTCTCGGCATTCCGTTTGGAATCATCGACTTGTCGCTTGCTCCGACACCGGCTGTCGGCGACAGTGTGGCGGACATTCTGCAATGTATCGGAGTGGATCGCGCCGGTGCGCCGGGCACTACTGCCGCACTCGCGCTGCTGAACGATCAGGTGAAGAAGGGCGGTGTGATGGCTTCGAGCTATGTGGGCGGACTGAGCGGTGCGTTCATTCCTGTCAGTGAAGACCAAGGCATGATTGACGCAGTGGAAGCGGGTGCGCTCACCATAGAGAAGCTTGAGGCCATGACCTGTGTGTGCTCTGTCGGGTTGGACATGATTGCCATTCCGGGCGACACGTCCGCGGCAACCATATCGGGAATCATTGCGGACGAGTCGGCGATAGGTATGATAAACCAGAAGACTACGGCTGTGCGCATCATTCCTGTCATTGGCAAGCAGGTGGGCGACACGGTGGAGTTCGGAGGGCTTCTCGGACATGCGCCGGTAATGCCTGTGAACTCTTTTGCCTGTGACAGGTTCGTGAACCGGGGCGGACGTATTCCGGCTCCGATACACAGTTTCAAAAACTAAGGGCTGATGCCGGTATAATGGATGTGAAGGATGAAACGAGAAGATTTTGAGATAATGGCTCCCGTCGGTTCGAGGGAGTCGCTTGCGGCGGCAATCAAAGCCGGTGCCAATTCTGTGTATTTCGGTATCGGAAAGCTGAACATGCGGTCGCATTCTGCAAATGCTTTCACGGTGGATGACCTGAAAGATATTGCACGTATATGTCACGATAACGGTCTGAAGAGCTATCTGACTGTCAATACCATCATATATGGCGAAGACATAGAGACGATGCACGAGATTATCGATGCGGCAAAGGAGGCGGAAGCGTCTGCTGTCATTGCAAGCGATGTGGCTGTGATGACTTACTGCCGCGCTGTCGGGCAGGAGGTTCATCTCAGTACGCAGCTCAACATATCAAATATCGAGGCTCTCCGTTTCTATGCGCAGTTTGCGGATGTGGTGGTGCTTGCCCGTGAACTTAATATGTGGCAGGTCAGAGACATCTATGACCGGATTGTGGCTGAGGACATACGAGGCCCGAAGGGCGAGCTGGTCAGGATAGAGATGTTCTGTCACGGTGCCCTCTGCATGGCTATAAGCGGAAAATGCTATCTGAGTCTGAACAATGCCAACAGGAGTGCCAATCGCGGGGAATGCGTGCAGATTTGTCGCAGAGGCTATGAGGTGACTGACTTGGAGATTGGTACGAAACTTGATATAGACAACAAATACATCATGTCGCCGAAGGATTTGAAGACCATCGGCTTCATGGATATTATGATGAATGCCGGAGTGCGTGTGTTCAAGATTGAGGGTAGGGCGCGCGGACCGGAGTATGTGCATACGGTGGTGAGTGCATACAACGAAGCCATATTGTCTGTCCTCGACGGCACGTTCACGGAGGAGAAGAAGGCATTGTGGGATGAGCGGCTGTCAACGGTGTTCAACCGCGGCTTCTGGGACGGATATTATCAGGGACAGAAGCTGGGGGAATGGTGCGAAGTGTATGGTTCCAAGGCCACGGAAAAGAAAGTGTATGTGGGCAAGTGCATCAAGTATTTCTCTCAGATTGGTGTGGCCGAGTTCTTGATAGAGAATGTGGATTTGACCGTGGGCGACAAGATTCTTGTGACCGGCAGTACGACCGGAGCTTTGATTCAGCATGTGGATGAGATTCGTTATGACTTGAAGCCTGTTGCTACGGCAACGCGCGGTCAGCACATTTCCGTCAAGACGGATGAGCGTGTGCGTCCTAATGACAAACTGTATAAACTTGTGGATGCTACGGACATGAGGCTTACGCAGCAGTGACGCGGCTTGCGGCTGCCGGCTGTGGCGAGTAGCTTTATTGCTTGGTTATAGACCGATTGTCTGCAAACCCGACGAGAGGTTCCAAAACGAAAGCTTTTGAGTCTTTCGTCTTGGAACCTCTCGTCGGGTTTGTTGTGTATTTGCTTGAATGCAAAAAGGGTTGGTCGTCAGTCCTGTATGGTTTTTAATCCATGTGGAACACTTCCGGCAGAGGTATAGAGATAGGTGAGTTGTCCGGATTCACTTCCATGATGTCTGCCATGTAGTCCCACCATTTCTTTACAATCGGGTTCTCGCCCATGTCCTGAGAGTCTGCGTCGCCTTTTGTCTTCTGGAATGCAAAAAGAATGTTGGTCTCTTCGTCGAGATAGATGGAGTAATCATAGACTCCGCCTTCTTGGAGCAGCTGGCGCATCTCCGGCCATAATGCTGCGTGACGTCTCTTGTACTCTTCCTTGAAGCCCGGCTTCAGGAACATTTTGAATGCTTCTCTTTTCTCCATAATATTTAGTATTTAAGTAAGTGAGCGAGTCCGGTGTATGTTGTATAACCGGACTCTTGATGTTTTGACTCTTGGAATGAGGGTTTGGGACATTGACCTTCAGAAATAATGGTTCTTAAATGTCAATGGAGTTGTTGGCGGATTTAGTGTATAATCACCATTGTGGCACCGAACCCGTACTGTTGGAATGAGGCATCCTGATAGGTGCACGACTTATATTTGTGCTTCAGTTCTGCGATGATGGCACTGCGGAGCACTCCTTCCCCTTTGCCGTGAATAAAGACAATGCGGCGCCCTTTCTCTTTCAGGTGTTTCTCCATTGTCTGTCGGAATATGGTCAACTGATATTCTTTGATGTCCGCTGCCGACATGCCGGATGTTGTGTCCAGTAGCTCGCCGGCATGGAGGTCTATTTCCACCACCGCGTTTTTGTCTTCTTGTTTAGCTGCACGTGCGGCACTGCGTTGAGGCCTGTCTGTTTCTGCTTTCTCATACATGGCTTTCTTCAGTTCTGCCGCATTTACCACGAGAGGCTTCGAGGGTACATCGTCTTTTATAATGTCATAGATAAGGGCAGGTTCATTGAAGAATATGTTTTCGCGGAACGTGTGCAGTTTGTAGAACTTTGTGGTGTCTATGCGCATTTCCACCCCAACCGCAGGTTTTAGAAGGAAAGTCTTGTCTTCTTTGTAAGCGATAAACTGTACCGAGACTCGCTCTATGTCGTTCAGCATAGCGTGGGTGATGTCTTCGATGTGCAACTTGGTGTTTGGCTCGATTACACCGGTGGAGCGCAGTCTCCATGCCGAGTTCTCTGCCGACATGTAGGTGTAGTTTATGAAGAAGTTGCTGTCGTTGATTATATAAGTATCAAATACCGTAGAGGATATTTCTTTTGTATTCTTAGGGACAAAGGCCAGACACGCATTCAGTTTGTCACCGTCTTTGCGCTCTTCCGGTTTGGGCTTGAATGTGACAGGCTTCTCTTCCTCCTCAAAATCGTCGAGGTTTTGTTTTGTGCCGCTTTTCCCTGATGCGGCACTTGTCGGTTGCTGTTTTGCCTTGTTGCTGTCGCCTTTCTTTCTTCCGATAGTATCCACTTTGGCTATGTTGTAGTCGTCTGTATCGATAACCACACATTCTGATATGAGTGCCGGAATCTCGAATCCGTCTTCATCTTCCACCAGCACCACGTTGCCTTTCTCGAATTTGCGAACAATGCCGCCGCCGACATCGCTCAGAAATCTGACTTTATCTCCTATTTTCATACAAAAAATCTTTTATTAATAAGAAAACATGTACTTCACGGCTGATGCTGTAAATACATGCTTATGAATGCTTTGTCGAATACAAATTTACATATAAACCGCGAGATTTCTACACCGACAGAATAAAGAAAATGCTTTTTCTTTAGAGGAAAGGTAAATATAATGGGGTCTCGAAACAAACAGAAGGAAGGAAAAAGTCCCGGATGGAATGCAGAAAAAGATTTATATCAGTCTTGAGAAAGCAAGAGCTTCTCGTCTTCTGCATCCGGCTCTCCGTCTTCTCCGTCCGTCTTGTCCTCTTCTGCCAGTCTTTCAGGAATGCTTTTCTTGGGTGTGACACCAAGCTGTTTAAGTCCTTCCAGCCTGCGTATGATGTTGCCCCTTCCGCTTGAAAGCTGTCCGAAAGCCGTGTCGCAGTTTCGTTGAGCCGCCTTTAGCGCGTCATCAACTTTTAAGAATGTCTCGGCGAAGGTGACGAACTTGTCATATAGTTCGGCACTTTGCTTGATGATGGTTTCTATGTTTCTGCTCTGCTTCTCGCTTTGCCAAAGATTGTAGATGAGTTGCAGGGACATCATCAGGTTGGTTGGGTTGATGATGAGTACCCCTTTCTTGAAGGCGTATTGCCCGAGTTGCGGGTCTGTACGTAAAGAAAGTATGTAGCTGCCTTCGTTAGGAATGAACATCAATACGTGTGAAATCGTGTTTTTGACGAGTTTCTCATATTGTTTGGCTGCCAGTTCGTCGATATGGCGGCGCACTGAAGCCATGTTTTCCTTTTCATAACGGTGCATTTCTTCTTCGCTTTGTGCTCCCATGTAGTTGACGTATGCGGTAAGCGAAACCTTGGAGTCTATCACCACATTCTTCCCTCCGGGACAGCGTACTATCACGTCCGGACGCAGATTGTTGCCCTCTTCGTCTTTTACGTTGTTCTGAATTTCATATTCATGTCCGCGCCTGAGTCCGCTTTCTTCAAGGATGCTTTCAAGGAGCTGCTCTCCCCAGTCGCCCTGCACTTTGCCTTTGTCCTTCAGCGCGTTGGCGAGTTCGGCGGCTCCCTGACCGACTTTCTGTGTCTGTGCGGCAAGTCCTTCTATGGCTTTCTCCACAGATGCTCTTTGTGCGGCATTGCTTGTATTCACCTCCTGTACCGCCTTCTTCACCCTGTCCATCTCTTCTTTGACAGGCATGACAATACCGGAAATCTGTTCTGCATTTGTACGTTTAAGTTCCTCGCTGCGCTCATTCAGTGTTTTCACTGCAAGCTCGTAGAACTGGCTTTTCATGGCTTTCAGAGTCTCGGCATTGTGTTCCTTTGTCTGCGAAGTGAGTTTGGCATAATTTTCCTTTTCGCGCTCCAAAGACTCCTCCAATGCTTGTATTCTGGCTTCAGCAGCAGTTGCACGACCCACATACACTGTTTTCTGTTCCTGTATGGCACTTATTTCTTTTTGCTTCTCCGTCAGCTCTGCCGCATTCTTCTCGATGTTTTTTTTCAGAAAGTCCGCTTCGCTTGCCAGCTTGGCAATTTCTTTGTTCCGCATGACATAGCCGAATACTCCGCCGACCACGGCTGCAAGGACGACATATAATACTATTTCCATTATGATGCTTGATGCTTGATGATTGGGGAAAGTGTCAGTCTTTCACTTCTACGAAATCAATATATGTACCTTCGTCTTTTGTGAAAATCTTTTTCTTGTTCTTTTTGCCGGATTTCTGTCCGTTCCGATTTTTTGAACCGTTCCTGCTCGAAAAGTCCGTTCTGCGCTTGTTGTTCGGGGACTGTGTGTTATCGAAACCGCCAAACAGTTTGCGGATGATTATTCTGGCAAACATGGTGGTGCCTATGATGAACAGCAAGAGCAACAGAAGTATGAAGCCTAAAAAGTTTAGCATAGTGAATCATTTTTTTGTTTCGTGGATATTATATACAGGAAAGGTGTGCAGGGATATTTCTCGGCGGCACTTCTCTTTCCTTATAATATAAACAATAAGATGTATGTTATTGTTCTTCATTTTTCATGTAAGAACACAGAATGGACTGGAATAAGTAAAGTCCGATGCAACCGGCGATGCCGCGTGATATATATGTGAATGTTTGTCCGCAGGCTGTCCCTGCCGCTGCCGATATGCCTAAGAAGAGCACACATAATATAAGGAATACATATTTCCTCTTGTTGTCCTTCCATGTCATATTCTTGAACTTCAGTGAAAACATCGGTATTTCGCACACAAGCAACCAGCTGAACATGATTACGAATGCCAGCAGGAACGGAGCATTGAACATCGGCGATGTCAGATAAGCCTCGCTGCTTGAGATGAGGGCTGCCCAAAAGATGGCATTTGCCGGAGTCGGCATTCCGATGAAGGTCGTATGCTGCCGCTCGTCGATATTGAATTTGGCAAGTCGCATGGCTGAGAACGCTGCCATGATGAATGCTGTGAACGGCATGACTGTGAACCAAAAAGAATTGTAGATAAGTTCCGGGTATCGGACTTCCGTGAACAAGGTGAAAATCATGGCGGATGGAGCCACACCGAATGTCACGATGTCGGCGAGTGAGTCAAGCTCGACACCGAGTTTCCCTGATACTCCCAGTGCTCTTGCCGTCATTCCGTCAAAGAAATCGAATGTGGCACCGAGTAAGATAAAGATAAACGTAGTTGTGAAATTATGATGGAATGCGGCACCTGTGGCAATGCAGCCGCAAATAAGATTGCAACATGTAATGATATTAGGGATGTTGCGTACTAAGATAGACATGGCAATTGATTTTTATATTAGTGTTTCAATATCACCGACACGTAGGCATTTCCTGATTGATGATTGGCAAAGAGAAATACGTGGTTTCGGCTCTTTTCAAGAAAATATTTGTTCCGGCATGGATACATTCGTTATTTTAGTCTTGCTATGAGAGTCTCGTCGCCCACGGTCGCTTGTCCGAGTTTCACAAGCACTTCTGTTCCCAGCGGCAAATAGACATCTACACGTGAGCCGAACTTAATAAATCCCATGTGGTCGTCGATGAAACATTCCGTACCTTCTTCTGCGTATGTTACGATTCGGCGTGCCATCGCGCCTGCTATCTGACGCGCCATGACCTCCTGTCCGTGAGGAGTTCTTATGACAACCATCGACCGCTCGTTCTCCGTACTTGCTTTCGGAAGGTAAGCTTTATGGAAATTACCGTTCTGGTGCGCCACCTTTACAATGGTGCCTTCACATGGAATCCAGTTGGCATGTACATTGGTGAGACTCATGAAGATGGAAATCATCAGCCGTTTGTCGTGAAAATATTCTGTCTCTTCCACTTCCTCTATGACGACAATGTGCCCGTCGGCCGGTGCTACTATCGATTTGGTCGTTGGCCCCTGAAACATTCGTATGGGACAACGGAAGAAGTTGAGCATAATGCCATAGATTATACACAATATTATGGTCAACGCATAGAACAGCACGCATGTGTCGCAAGTCAACCAAAGTATAACGATGATGGCAGCCAAGGCTACACCTGAAAGAATCAGCATATTGACTCCTTCATTGTGGATGCGTATCTTGCTTCTTCGTTTGTTATGTATTATCGGTTTACTTGAATTCATCTCTCTATGGTTACGTTGTTAAGCATGGTACTGTTTCAATAAACACCTATTGTACACCCGTTTCTCCTCTATAAGAGGTCTATTGATGTATAAACTGTCCGGCTTTTTGTTATGCTTTTACATATAATTTAGGCAAAGGTACACATTTCTGCCTAACAGACAAAACTTTTAGAGGTTATTTGTCTGCCAGAACCAAACAAGCGGGCGAGTTGTCCGTCTGTCAACTCGCCCGCTTGTTCTGATATTTGTTCGTTGTCAAAAACTTATTTGACCAGTTCGAGAGTGTCTTGTGCAATCATCAGTTCCTCGTCTGTCGGGATGACACAGACTGTAACCTTTGAGTCCGCAGCTGATATGACAGCCTCTGTGGCTCTGCATGAGCGGTTCTTCTGCTCATCCATCTTGACACCCATGAACTCGAGTCCCTGTGTAGCACCTTCGCGTACCTCCCACTGGTTCTCGCCTGCACCTCCGGTGAAGAGGATAATATCCACTCCGCCCATTGCAGCTGCATATTCGCCTATGTATTTCTTGATGTGATAGGTGTACATTTCCTTGGCAACGCGGGCACGGTTGTTGCCGGCCGCTATACCGGCGAGGATGTCGCGGAAGTCGTTGGAGAGACCTGAAACACCGGCGAGTCCGGACTTCTTGTTGAGAAGGTCGGACAGTCCCTTGCTGTCGAGGTGCTCTTTGTCCATGATGAATGTGACGGCACCGGCATCAATGTCGCCCGAGCGTGTACCCATCATCAAGCCTTCGAGTGGAGTGAGTCCCATAGAAGTATCCACACACTTTCCGTCCTTTACTGCGGCGATGGAAGCACCGTTGCCGATGTGGCAGGTGATAATCTTGGTGCCTTCCGGCTTGATGCCCAGATATTCGCACACGCGCTGCGATACGTAACGGTGACTTGTTCCGTGGAATCCATAGCGGCGGACACCGTATTTCTCGTAAAGTTCGTAAGGTACGGCATACATGTATGCGTAGTCAGGCATGGTCTGATGGAATGCCGTGTCGAACACACCTACCTGCGGAATCTCCGGGAGCAGGGTTTTTACTGCGTTCACACCCTTGATGTTTGCCGGGTTGTGGAGCGGAGCGAGGTCGTTACATGCTGCGAAGTCTGCCATCACTTCGTCGGTGAGGAGCACGCTCTTGTTGAACTTCTCGCCACCGTGTACCATGCGGTGGCCCACTGCGTCAAGTTCGTGCAGGTCTTTCAGTACGGCATATTCGCCGGTAGTGAGCACCTGAAATATGAACTGCACACCTTTTGTGTGCTCCGGTATAGGTTCATTAATCTGGACTTTCTTTCCGTCTGCCAGCTTAATCTTGATGAAAGAGTCCGGGAGACCGATTTTCTCTATTCCTCCGGAAGTGACCACTGAACGGTCGTCCATGTTGTAGAGAGCATATTTGATGCTCGAACTTCCACAATTAAGTACTAATATTTTCATTGCTTCTGTGATATGTTTTTTACTGTTGAAACGGCACAAGCTTCTGTCGGAAGCCATGCTGAAAAGCGGAGCATGACACAATGCCCGGCAGACAGACGGGAGTGCCGTTTCCGCCTTCCCCGTCTGTCCGCCTTGCAGAGTGGCCGTTCCGGCTGTGTCCGTTTTTATTTCTTTGCAGCTATAGCTTGGTTGGCAGTGATGGCAATCATCTTATATACATCGTCAACGGAGCAACCACGGCTGAGGTCGTTCACAGGACGTGCTATGCCTTGCAGAATCGGGCCTATGGCATCTGCGTTGCCCAAACGCTGTACAAGCTTGTATGCGATGTTTCCTACCTCGAGATTCGGGAATACCAGCGTATTTGCGTGTCCTGCGATTTCGCTTCCCGGAGCCTTCGACTCGCCTACACTCGGAACAAGAGCGGCATCAGCCTGAAGTTCACCGTCGATTTTAAGTTCCGGTGCCAGCTCTTTAGCCAGTTTCAATGCTTCTGTCACTTTATCTACTACTTCGTGCTTTGCGCTTCCCTTTGTAGAGAACGACAGCATGGCTACGCGCGGTTCTTCAAAACCGGCGACAGCCTTTGCCGTGCCTGCCGTACATACGGCAATCTGGCTGAGTTGTGCGGCATCAGGAGCAGGAGTGACAGCCACGTCGCCCACTACGAGCACACCGTTCTCGCCGTACTGCGGTGTCTTCGTGATGAGAAGCATGGCACCGCTCACGCATGATATGCCGGGAGCAGTCTTGATAATCTGCAATGCCGGACGGAGCACATTTCCTGTTGTGTTCCTTGCGCCGGCAAGCTGTCCGTCTGCATCGCCTGCCTTGATGATGAGGCATCCGAGATAGAGCGGGTCCAGCACTTTCTGGCGCGCCTCTTCTATGGTCATGCCCTTCTTCTTGCGAAGTTCGCAAAGCAGCTCTGCATACTCCTCTTTCTTCGGATGATTTTCCGGGTCGATGATAGTTGCCTTGTCAATATTTTTCAATCCCAGTTTGTCTGCGAGAGCGTGTATCTCTTCCGGATTGCCGATGATGATAAGGTCGGCGATACCGTCTGCCAACGCGCGGTCGGCAGCTGTCAGTGTACGCTCCTCAGTTCCTTCAGGAAGAACGATGCGCTGTTTGTCAGCTTTCGCACGTTCAATGATGCTACTGATTAAGTCCATATATGTTCGTTTTTTTATTATGAATTATGTTAGGTCTTTTCTTCTGTCTGTGAGGCGATTTCCGCATAAGGCACAAATACAGCCGCTTTTTCGTTTGATGAAAATGCCGATAGTAAAACGACTTATTTATACACAATGCAAATTTAAGCATACATTCCGAAAAGAGAAAATTAGGATTCATTTATTTTTTAGGAAGTAGTTTTTAAAGCTTGTTTAGGAAATGCTTAAAACAGGTTTGTACGTTTTTAATTGGTTTCTATTCCTTATTTATATAGATGCTTTGCGGGTGTATTCACAGACTCCTCATATGTTGTGTTGGATGGTTCGTGGGTGTATTCGACATACTCCTCATGTGTGACTTGCATATATTGGCAGATGTATTCGACAGACTCCTCCGTCGCTACGCGCCACCTCCCCTAACTTAGGGGAGG
>JAJPZU010000052.1 GCA_021204165.1 Prevotellaceae bacterium | reverse complement strand
TCCCCTAAGTTAGGGGAGGTGGCGCGGTAGCGACGGAGGAGTCTGTCGAATACACGAAGAGTCTGTCGGAAACACCCACTAAATATATACGAGGAGTCTGTAAATACACTCACACGAACATGAAGAGACCTTGAATACACCTGCTCAACCTTTAAGAGAATCCATGAATATCTCATATAAATTTGCTCAATCTCTAATCTTCAATAGTGGAAAATGCGGTAAGCATTACAAGAAAAGGTGGATTTTTCTTCTGTTTTTCCCGTTTTTTGCACTATATGAGGGTGAATTATCGTTCAATGAGGTTGAATTATGATTCAATATGTCTTTTTTAGACTTACGCGGTTTATATTTCTGCTACATTATTTATATAGTATAATAAATTTGCAATGTCGCCGATGACAACATGTAAAAATGAGAAGTCGAAAAACAATCGGAGGCAATGTTTGATGTGTAATTTAAATCTACAAATAAATGAAGCAAGGTATAAAACAATTGGATGTGGCAACACATCTGTCTGTCTCGAAAAGATGGATGATGGGGTGTCTGCTTGCCGGGGCTTTTCATGCGACATTGTATGCGCAGGAAAGGAAAGTCGAGGTGATGCCCTCTTTGTCTGTATCGGTAAAGCTTGATGCACCTGTGGACATTCATCTGACGGATGCCGTATCGCCTATATCCAAAGGGGTGCAGGTGAATTTGGCATCGGAAGACTCGTGGGTGTTTTTTGACAATATGAAGCCGAATGACGTTCTTGATAAGTTAAATGATAATATTTTGATTGACGGGAAACCGTTGAATCCGGACACGAATGCGCGTCTGGCGATTTATCGTCAGGGCGCAATCGTGATTCCTCACTCACCGGACTATTGTCCGCTTACGACATTTACGGAACCACAGTTTAAGGGGAAGAGCGAACAGTATCGGTGCAATAAGTTCTATACCAACGCGGCTCCGGCAGATGCTCCGGACAGAATGGTGCTTCCTCTGCAGAATGACAACAGCATACGCTCTTTGCGCCTTAAACGGGGATATGTGGCGACACTTGCCAACGGTGCGGACGGAATGGGCTACAGCCGGGTGTTTGTGGCTGATACGGGTGATATAGAACTTCCGGAACTTCCTTTGCTGCTTGATGGGAAAGTCTCGTACATCCGTGTGATGCGTTGGCAATATGTGTCAAAGAAAGGATGGGCCGGTTCTATCTGGAATTCTATGCCCGAAGGGTTGAAGTATGTGGGCGAGCAGTGTGACTTCACCAACAGTACGTGGTATTATAACTGGGGCACATCGGCTGAGGCGACAACCAATCCTAATGCCAAAAGAAAGAGCTACAATCAGGAGTTTGTGCCGGAAAAATGGGGCAGCGGTGGTAATTTCTCTAAGTTATATACAATTGAAGAAGCCTCTCATCTTATTGGTTATAACGAGCCTGATCATACGGAACAGTCGAATGTCAGCGTGGAAAAGGCGATAGAAGAGTGGCCTGTGCTCCAACGGACAGGATTTCGTCTCGGTTCTCCTGCCACGACAGACTTCAACTGGCTGTATAGTTTCATGTCGGAAGCAAAGAAAAGAAATTATCGTGTAGATTATGTGGTGATTCATGCCTATTGGGGAGGACTTAGTGGTCCGGAATGGTATGAACAACTGAGAGACGTACATAAACGGACCGGTCGGCCTCTATGGATAAAGGAATGGAACAACGGTGCGAACTGGACACACGAAGGTTGGCCGTCGGGTACTGAGGCACAGCAGCAGAAGCAGTTGCGCGATTTGAAGGAGATTTTGACGGTGATGGATACTGCCAGTTTCGTTGAGCGTTATTCCATATATAACTGGGTGGAAGACAAGCGTGCCATCATTCTGCCGAATGCAACACTGTCTCCTGCCGGTGAATATTATAAGGAGAATAGTCCGGAGTATTTCTTCTCGCATGAGAATGAAGTTATTCCTGTATGGACTGTGCGTACTGCACCTTCGCTTTCTTACGGCGGTATTACCGGAGATGGTGAAGTTCTGTTGGAGTGGAAAGATGAAAATATTGAGTTGATAGACCATTATATAGTGGAATATTCCCTTGCATCCGATTTTTCCGCTCCTGCCATTGCTGCCATGGTCAATACGGCAGACTTCATAGCAAGTGCTTCTGTGAAATATGCGGTGCCTGTGCTGGATTCGGCCGGAGAAGGGTGTTTTTATCGTGTCAAGGCTGTACCGCTTGTGGGCAGTGAGAAAACTTCCAATGTGGTGAAGGTAAACAAGGTGGCTAACAAAGCTGACAAGATATTCTTTGATGAGACTTACGTTACGGAGAATTGGGCTCCGCTGATATTCGGCGAGCCATATACAGCTTCTCCTGTTCCTGTGCTTGGGATTCCCACTTACCGCAACAAAATGCCTCTCAGCACCAGAGTCAGAAGGGTGATGCCGCAAATTTTCGACTTCCGACTTACTACTTGGGATTACCAGCTTTCGCCTTCGTTTGTCAATCCTGACACCATTGCGACAGTGATATTCCCTGAAATGAAGGATGAGGCGGGCATTTTGGACTGGAATGGAGTGAAGGCTCAGGTGGCTGTCGTGGAGAATGTGGGAAGACAGTGGAAGAAGGTGCTGTTTGGAACTAAATTTGATGTTGTTCCCGTGGTGATTCCGTGCCAGATAACGAACAATTGTCCTTCTGCCGCTTCGGTCAGAGTGAGAAATGTCACAGAGGAAGGATTTGAAGTGTGTCTGAGATACGAAGGACGGGAAAAGAATATTGAGGGCGGTGAAGAGGTTCCGGCTGAAAATGTGTCCTATCTTGCTGTGACTCCGGGTCAGGGTACTGTAGAAGGAAGAAAGGTCTTGGTAGGACAGACACCTGACGCTGTGGTGGGCGATAACCTCCTTGGCGGATATGAAATTGATTATTCTGCTGCCGGTTTCACTTCTGTGCCGTTGCTGTTTGGAGCGATGCAGACGGAAGAAGATACCATCACATCGACTCTGAGAGTGAAAAGCAGAAATAAGACTTCTGCTGTCATATTTAAGGACAGGGAGAAATCTGTGGCTCATGAGCGTGTGAAACCTGAAAGAGTAGGGTGGATGACGATTGAAAGAACGACCTCCGGAGAAACGGACGGAATGACAGCGTTGGAGTTCGGTGCTCACAGACTGTCATATAATTCGCATAGTCAAAGCATCGCTTTCGGGGATTGTGGACAGAAAATGTTGTATGTGGCGGTTTTTGACTTGCAGGGCAGAATCGTAGCGTCTGCTCACAATGTGACCAGTCTCTCCCTTGCGTCTTTGCCCAAAGGGGCTTATGTGGTAAGAGCTGATGAATGTGATTCGCTTAAAATTATTAAGTGAAGTGATTGGAAGTTAAGTTAAGAAGATAGATAAAAATGGATTAGTTGTTAAATTGTTGTGTTTCAGGTTGCGGGGTTTAGGCTTGTATAGCAGGTCTATAACCCCTAACCTGAAAAATCTTAAACAAAAATCTTTCCTTTTTTAGAGAAAAATCTTACTTTTATATTTGGAAAAACAAAAACTTAAATACTCATTGTTAAACAATTTTTTTATGAAGAAAAAAGTATTGAGAATTTCAACTTTGTCCATGATGCTTGGATTTAGTTGTATGCAGGCTTTTTCTTTAGTTCCGAATCCGGATGCAGGTGAACCTGTTGTGGTGCGTCTCGGTATGATTCGCAGTGCCTCTTTGAGTAAGGAGGCTCCCGCACAGACACCGGTCATGGAAATCAACGGAACTGGTAAAAGTGAGACATTAACCGTAGTGGCTGATGGTCTCGAACAGGATGTGACCTTGACCGTGACATCCGGTTTCACTGTGTCACCGGCTCTTATTAAGGCGGGAACAGAGAAGACTGTAGTGACTGTGACAAATGTGTCTAATCTGGCACATGCTACGGGACAGTTGATTCTCCGCAGTGGTGATGTGCGCAGCTATGTGAAGCTTACAGGCCTTGGCACTCCTCTTGCCGTGAAGGATCTCTCCCAGAATCCGGCTTATTCAGGCGGCAGCGATGAGGAGATGTCCTTCGACGGCTTCAAGCCCGGCTCAAACGGCTACACCTTTGAGATCCGTGCGAAGGTTGACGACGCTTCTGCCTCCCTCCTCCCTTACGCAGTGACCTCTGCCGGTGCTGGCCTCATGAGTTACATCAACTCCACGAGCGTCGGCATGTACAACAGTACGAGCAGGAAGGACGGCATCAGCAACCCTTCCAACGGCGGCACATTCTACAACACTGACGGTCTCTACCACACCTACCGCTATGCGGTGGCTCCGGACGGCCACGTGTTCGTGTACCGTGACGGCATCGCCATCGACACCCTCCGCGTGTCCGACTACGGCCTTCAGCCTGAGTGGACTGTCGAGAACGGGGACTACGAGGAGAACCTGATAAAGAACCCGAGCTTCGAGGGCGAATGGAACTTCAACAAGAAGCGCAACATCGTTGACCGCATCGAGGGCTGGGACGTCCTCCCTTACGACCAGTACAACTCTACTCAGCAGATTGTCACAGAGGAGCGCAGCAACGAGGTTGACCAGAACAACCATGTCCTGAGCGTTGACCGCTACATGTGGTCTGACGGCTGGTCGGCAGCCGAGATTTCCCAGATTGTCGATGTGGCCCCTAACGAGGTGTATAGCTTCTCCGCTCTTGCGAAGGGCGGCATCAAGAAGGACGGCACCCTCCTCGGCAGCCTCCGCATACAGGATATGCAGAACTCGGACAACAAGACCGTCATTCAGGTGACGAGCGCGGACTACCAGACCTATGCGACCGATTTCGAGACAAAGGCGAATACGAAGCAGATCCGCGTGTTCTGCTATCTCGAGCGCGACAAGTGGGGCGCAAGCATCAGCGAGCTCAAGGTTGACGACGTGAAGCTGACGGGTGCCCGCCGCCTCACAGCCGACAAGATCGGCTTCCGCAACGACGGTGCCGACATCGCCTACTTCTCCTTCGACAACACCGGCGCGTATGCTCCTGCGAAGGCTTCCCTCACCGCTTCAGTGGATACTTTGACGATAGCCGGAACAGGAAACAGCGAGACATTCACTGTGGATGCTTCCGAACTTGCCGGCGACATACAGGTTTCTGCTACAACCGGTTTTGCCGTTTATCCTGTGAAGCTTTCTGCCGGAGCCAAGAATGCGAAGATTCGTGTGACCAATCTTACCACTCTTGCTCATAACAGTGGCAAGGTGATTCTTCGCAGCGGTGATATGCGTGCATACGTAAATGTGGGTAGCCTTGGTACAGAACTTGAACAGAAGGATCTTTCTCAGAGCCCTGTATATGCAGGCGGCAGTGACGAGGAGATGTCATTCGACGGTTTCACTCCGGGCGAAAATGGATATACAATAGAATTTAGGGCTAAAGTTGATGACGTATCAAAAGAATTCATGCCATACGCTGTAACAGACAAGGGTGTCGGTTTCAAGGGATATGTTACTTCTTCAAGTCTTGGATTGTATAACAGTACAAGTCGTAAGGATAAGATAAACAATCCTGCAAACGGTGATACATTCTATAACACAGACGGTCTTTACCATACTTATCGTTTTGCTGTTGCATCTGATAATCGTATGTTTATTTATCGTGACGGATTGGCTATCGACACTGTTCGACCGGCAGACTTCGGTCTTCAGCCTGAATGGAGCGTTGAGAACGGACGTGCCTTGAAGAATCTCTTGAAGAATCCTAATTTCGAAGGTGAATGGAACTTTAATAAGAGCCGCAATATCACCGACAGAATTGAAGGTTGGGATGTTTCTCCTTACGACCAGTATAACTCTACTCAGGATATTGTTGCGGAAGAACGCAGCAATGAGGTTGACCAGAACAACCATGTTCTTAGTGTCAGTCGCTATATGTGGAGCGATGGCTGGGCAGCTGCAGAAATTTCACAGTTGGTTGATGTGGCTCCTAACGAAATCTACTCTTTCTCTGCTCTTGCAAAAGGTGGTATCAAGAAAGATGGAACTGTTCTCGGTAGCTTGCGCATACAGGATATGCAGAATGCCGACAATAAGGTGACAATTCCTGTGACAAGTGATGCTTACCAGACTTACGCTTGTGATTTTGAAACAAAGGCTACAACAAAGCAGGTTCGAGTATTCTGCTATCTCGAGCGTGACAAGTGGGGAGCAAGCATTACCCCTCTTAAAGTAGATGATGTGAAACTTACAGGTTACAGTCGTGTAATTCAGCCTCAGATTGGTTTCCAGAATGAGTCTTCTGATATTGAATACTTCAATTTCGATTGCACAGGTGCGTATGCTCCTGCATTCCCAAGTCTTACCGCCGAAGATTTAAGCACAGCTATCGATGCCGTCGATGCTGAAAAACAATGGTGGTATTCGTGCAAAGGTGGCAGACGGTATGTTGATGTTGACAAATGTCGAGGAACATTCCCGTGTAGTTGTTTACACGATGGGCGGAACTCCTGTCGGTATGCTCAACGATTATACGGATAACACCGGCATTGCTCTTCCGGGACGCGGCGCATACGTGGTACTCGTTATCGGGGAAAATAGCAGACAAAGTATTAAATTAGTGTATTGATAATTGTTGGAGGGCAGTTTTTCCCTAACTTTGCAAAGGGAAAACTGCCCTTTTTTTCTTCTGGAATGTACAAAACACAAATAACAGAATATAAAAGATACAATAGAAATATGAAAGGAATAATTTCTACAACTCTCGTCGCTTTTGCTTTTGCAGTCGGTGCAAAAGCAGATGGAGGCAATATTGTTCCCGGCGGAAATTGGAATGACACGAAGGGGGCTGCCATAAACGCACATGGAGGATGTGTGCAATACGCAGACGGATTTTACTATTGGTTTGGTGAGGACAGAAGCGGTATGAAAAGTAATGGAGTCAGCTGTTACCGCTCTTCCGACTTGTACAACTGGACACGTGTGGGGCTTGCACTGACTCCTACCGGAACGATGACAGACGAAAACCGTGACATTGCAAAAGGATGCCTTTTTGAACGTCCGAAGGTGATATATAATGCTACAACCGGCAAATGGGTCATGTGGGTACATTGGGAAAACGGAACTGATTACGGACAGGCGAAAGTGTGTGTGGCACAAGCCGACAAGATTGAAGGTCCTTATGTGATGGTGGATGTGTTCCGTCCGAATGACCATGATTCTCGTGACCAGACTCTTTTCCTCGATACTGACGGACGTGCATATCACATTTGTTCTACCAATATGAATACCAACACCAATATCGCGCTGTTGGCTGATGACTTCCTCACTCCTACTGAAACGGAGAATCTTCAACTTCGCGGAAAGAAGTATGAGGCTGCCGCAATCTTTAAGACGGGTGATACATATTATGGAGTATTCTCAGGATGTACCGGATGGACTCCTAATCGCGGACGCTACACTTATACCTACGATTTGTTGGGCGAGTGGGTCAGCGGCAACGACTTTAAGGATCAGGACGGAAGTACCGGCATCAACTTCTGTATAGACAAAGGAAAAGACAACACATACCAGTCACAGAGCGCATACGTATTTCCTGTGCAGGGGAAGGACAAGTGCTTTGTTTATATGGGCGACCGTTGGGTCTCAAGCAATGTCCAAAACTCAAAATATATATGGCTGCCTATCAGTGTCCGCTCCGGTTATCCGGCTGTCCGCTGGTACGACAGTTGGAATCTGAGCATCTTCGACAAGATGTACCGCTACAAGCGTGTGGCAGAGGTGGCAGACGGCGGTGAATATTGCTTGCTTGAACGCAATTCCGACCGTGTCGTTTCTCGCCCGAAATCAACCCTCACCCTTGAAGACGATGGAGAAAGCAATATCTTCTTTGTGTTCCACAAAACCGACACTCCTTATATATATAAGATAGAAGAGAAAGCTACCGGTAAATATATAGAATCAATGTTCGGCTCTCTTCGTTTCCAGACTGAAGCGGACAAGGATTCACAGAAGTGGGTGCTTGTTTTGGAGGAAGACGGTTACTACCGTATCCAGAACTATAAGGACGGAAAGTGCATTTCTGTTTCCGGAAATGAAACGATGGCCGGGACTCCGGTTTATCTCGATGATGAAAATAAGAACATCCACCAGAGTTTCGCCCTGTATTTTGATTCCGAGGAACATCCTGAATACACTGAAGCAGACATGTACAGCAAGTCTTACAGGGAAAAGAACCGTGAACGGATGGCTGTGCAAGATGAAGCGTTGAGCATCGAGGGCATCAGCGGCTCACAGGATTTGTATTCTAACATAGCCGTTGCGGACGGAACCGTGACAGTGAGCGGAATGCCTGCCGGCACGGCTGTGACTGTCTATACTGTCAGCGGAGTATGCGTGGCAAGCTCACGCGGCACTTCCGTTTCCTTTGATTTGAATCCCGGACTTTATCTTTTGCGCATCAAGGATAAGGTTGTGAAAATAAGAATTTCTTGAACTGAAAATTGAGAATCAAGAGCTGAAATGAAGAAAAGTCCTGTCGGTTACGGACTCATTCTTCTTTCTGCTCTTGGTTCTTTGCTTTTTTGCTTATCTCAAATATATCCTACTTTTTAACTCTTGATTCTAATGAGGCATTTTGTTTATCCCATACTTTTTGCTGTCTTCGGCATATATGTATTGCTGCTCGAACTTCCGGACTATCTGTATGAAACGGCAGCCATGACACCGTTCTACACCACGGATGTATTCATACACGGCATGACAGACCGTTGTGGAGGACTTCTCGCCTTTGCTTCTTCTTTTCTGCAAAGTTGCTTTGCCGTACCTTGGATTGGGGCGGTGTGCATGATGGCTGTCCTGACAATCGTTCCGTATGTGCTGAAAAAGCTTTTCCCTCTTGACACACAGGCTTCAGACCTCTTATATTGGCTGCCTTCATTTGCCATGCTGTTGAATTACACTCAGCTCGGATACATGATTTATATACTGAAATCACCGGCTGTGGCATTCGTGCTTCCGCTTGGCATATTGGCGGCTTTGCTGCTCGTGTGGGTGTTCCGCCTCGTCTGCCATGTCGATAATATT
This sequence comes from Prevotellaceae bacterium, assembly GCA_021204165.1. Classification (GTDB taxonomy): domain Bacteria; phylum Bacteroidota; class Bacteroidia; order Bacteroidales; family Bacteroidaceae; genus RGIG8745. The sequence continues at coordinate 3,515 of JAJPZU010000052.1, read as the reverse complement.
CTCGGAAAAATATCCGGAACGGTATGGATTGTGGCGGTATCTACCTTGGGATACTATGCACTGGGATTTTATGCACTTTTCTCTTTGTTGATGGTCGCAGTCCTTTTGTGGGAGAAACCGAAGGACGATGCTGCTGTAAATACTCCTCTTTCCGTGTTCTATACCATTCTTATAGCGGTGGCATTTTCGGTGCCGTATCTGTTTTATGAATCAGGACTGCTGCCCATACGGATTGAGACCGTTTATTTCGTCGGACTGCCGGACTATCAGTGGACCGGTGCGGAGAAAAGCCTGTGGTATCCGCTCATCTTTTCCCTCGTATGGATTCTTCTTCTTTCTGCCTCTTCGTGGCTTGTTCGTCATGAGAAGAAAGAAAAGGCAGGAAAATCCTTTCTGCCTGCTGCCTTCTTTTTCCTCTGTTTTGTCGGTGCCGGATACATCACTTATTCCAATACCTACCGCGATGCCAACTACAAGCAGATATTGAAAATGAAACATGCGGTGGAGCGTGGCGAATGGGACAGCGTGCTTGATGTGGCACGCAGTGCCGATTTGTCATCCGACGACTATGTGTCGCCTACTCGTCTGCAAGTGCTTTTCACCCGGCTGGCTCTCTATAAACTCGGACGCGCGGCAGACGAACTGTTCCGCTATCCCGACGGTGATACCCCATACAATGCACAGCGGGTTCATCAGTACCTGCGTCTCATTGGCGGACATTCGCTCTATTATCATTATGGCAAGCTGAATTACTCATACCGCTGGTGCATGGAAGACATGGTGGAGTACGGCAAACGTCCGGAATACCTGAAATATATGCTCCGGTGTGCCGTAATGAACGGAGAACAAGAACTGGCACGGAAATATGCCGATATGCTCCGGAGCAATCCTTTCTGCAAAGATTTTGTCAGCCGCTACTACGTTTCGCCTTCTTCGGAGGTCAAGAAAGAATTTGCCGACATAGAAAAACTCTTGAATTACGAGACCTTGCTTGACGGAGACGGCGGACTGATAGAAGTATATCTTCTCAACAGTTATGCCCTGATGGAAGGCGGAACGCGGGAAATGGTTGACCTCTCGTTGCTCTCATGCCTTATACTGAAAGATATTGACGGATTCTGGCCGCGCTTCTTCCGTCTTCTGCCTACATTCCCCGATGGACAGATACCGCGCCACTACCAAGAGGCGGCATTGCTTTTCTCTCAATTGAAGCAGAGTGTGGACATCAGCCGTCTGCCGATAGACGAAGAAGTGCGTACCCGCTTTGAGCGTCTGGTTGAAGCTTCTGCCAATAATTCACAGTATGGCGACGAATACAACCGCTCGGCTCTGCGGAGCTCATTCGGAGATACTTATTGGTATTACTATTTCTTTACGACAGGATTAAAGACTAACTGAACTTTATGAAACATATAAGACAAACCCTATTATCTTTGTCCGTACTCGCTTTTACCGCGTGCTCCGTTTCCGTACCGGAACATGCTTCCCGCAACGGACGCAATGCCGTGACATTCCCTGAATATGACGATGCGGTGATTCCTCCCAATATCGCCCCGCTCAATTTCCTCATAGAGGACAGTGCCGACGACTATATCACACACATATACACCGCCTCGGGACAGTCGGAAACGGTGGTCGGAGGCTCTCGTGTGGAGATTTCGCTTGATGAGTGGCGCAATCTGCTTGCGGAAGCCAAGGGAGACACTCTATATACTGACATCTATGTGAAGACGAATGGCGCATGGAGCGTTTGCAACACACGCAAGAACCCTGTGGCGGAAGAAGAGATAGACCCTTACATCACTTATAGGCTTATTGAGCCTTCATACGTGGATTATGAGGAGATGACACTGAACCAGCGCAATCTGACGGACTTTGAGGAGGTGCAGATATACAACAACATGATGTTGAGCAATGGCGACAACGGGCAGTGTGTCAACTGCCATGCCGCACAGGATTACAACCGAACCGGACGCTCCCAGTTCCATGTGCGCCAGAATCATGGAGGAACAGTACTTACCGACGGAAAGAATGTCAAGAAAGTCAATCTCAAGACAGAACAGACTCTTTCGGCAGGTGTCTATCCTGCGTGGCATCCGACAATGAATCTCATTGCATATTCGGTCAATGAAACGGGACAGGTGTTCCATACAAGAGATTTGCAGAAGGTGGAGGTCATCGACTTTGCCAGTGACCTGATTCTCTATGATGCCGACTCAGACAGGGTCTATGACATAGACCGCCGTGCAGATGAGTTTGAGACATTTCCGGCATGGAGCCCCGACGGAAAGATGTTCTATTATGCTTCGGCGCACTATGAGCAGCAGACCGACAATATCGATGCGGAGCTTGATGCGAACTACACACAACTGAAATACAACATCTTCAGTCGCAAATTTGATTCACAGACAAAGAAGTTCGGTGTCCGCGACACGGTGCTCTTGGCTTCCCGTATGGGCAAGAGTGCGGTGTTGCCGAGAATCTCTCCCGACGGACGTTACCTGTTGTGTGCGATGGCAGACTATGGCAATTTCCACATCTGGCACAAGTCGAGCGACCTCTATGTGCTGGATTTGAAACGCGGCACCTCTGTAAACGACACCTGTGCATCTTCGGCAGAGGCACAATGCCGTTTTTATCCGTTGTCGGAAGCTAATAGCGACTGTGCAGAGAGCTATCATTCATGGTCGTCAAACGGAAGATGGATTCTGTTCAGTTCTCGCCGCATAGATGGAAATTATACGCGTCTGTTCATTTCTTATTTTGACAAAAACGGTCGTGCCCACCGCCCGTTTGTCGTTCCTCAGAAGAATCCGGAGTTCTATCGTCAACTGTTCAAGAGCTACAATGTTCCGGAGTGGATGGTCGCTCCCGTTCAGCCTTCACCGGTCGATTATGTGGAGTCAGTCCGCAAAGATGCCGTTCAAGCGGCTTATAGCGGTTCTTCACTTCTCGTTCCTTCCGCAGATGATGCCCCGTCTTCCCGCCGTCCGGTGGATGCGGCATCCGGAGCATCGCAACGTGCCGGGAGTAGGGTGGGGTATTGAGAATCATTTACAAGATGTTTTTTTGCAATATTTATCCGGATAAATACGTTCTCTGCACAATATGAACATACATTGGTCGTTATTAATATAGTGGTGATACTTATCTACCACACTAAGCAAAGATTAATAGATTAAAAGTTAGTAGATACGATGTACGTAATCGTAACTTAGTTTTTATAGGATTGTTTACGTCGTGAGACGGTTATTCAGGATGGGTATGAGGGTGTATCTGAATTTGATATGCCCTCATTTTTTTGTTCGTAAGTTTTGAGTGGTAATCCCTCTTGCTTCTTTTAAGTCAATTCTCTTTTTCCGTTTTTAAGTTTGTATAGATAATAGAGTCCTCGTGTGTGACTTGTATGTGTTAGCAGGTGTATTCGACAGACTCCTCCGTATAATTTAGTGGGTGTTTCCGACAGACTCCTCCGTCGCTACCGCGCCACGCCCTCCGTCGCAAGCTCCCCAATT
>JAJPZU010000017.1 GCA_021204165.1 Prevotellaceae bacterium | reverse complement strand
CGATAAAAGTTCGGCGCGCTTCATTTAGACGCGTGCCAGAGAGCTTGAAATTTTAACATTAGGTAAAATCAAATAGATAGTAATATCGAGAAAAAATAGCAATATGAAATTAATTTATTAATTTTGTTCTCGTTTTGTCATAATGGAGACCCCTGCAAAAAAACGTATTCAAAAATTTTTTTATGGGGCTTTGAAATTGGGTTGCAGAAGTATGAAAATTGTAATCTACAAATCATTGCAATTTTCAAAAAAATACGTGAGTGGGTTAAGTGTTGTGTATAGGTTGTACGTATATTATTAAGACAGGGCGAAAAAGAACCTGAAGACCGGTGTTCCCTGCTGTCTTGACCTTACACAGAGAGAATGAAATAAACAGTAAATAATATGAAAAGTAAATTTGATTTTTTATTAGCGGTTATTGTCGGACTTGCATCCATGTTTGCGTCCGTACAAGTGTCTTATGCACAAAGTCGGTTAGATGTTTATCCGGCTCCGAAAGAAGCGGAACTGAATGCCGATTTCGGCATAAGAGTCCGTGTGGATGGAGGCGAATGGAAGAATGTGGATGCCTATAAGGTATATGTGGACAGGGTTGCTTCCGGCAAGCATGTAACGGAATCTTCCTCGATGGCATATTTTGATTTTGAAGGTGAAGTGGAAGTGGAGGTCACTCACAATCGCGGCAAGATAGACTCTGCGCGTGTGCGCCCTCTGTCCTACGGCATTCCTTTTGATGTGGACGGCAACAAACTTGTCTTCAAGCTGAAAGAGGCTGCCAATCTGTCGGTGGAGGTGAACGGCGACATATTTCATAATCTTCAGTTGTTTGCCAATCCAATCGATGTGAATAAGCCGAAGAAGATAAAAGGCAATAAGAATCTGATATATTACGCTCCGGGATTCTATGATTTGGGCGATGAACCTCTGCTTGTTCCGTCCGGGAAGACATTGTATGTGGCAGGAGGTGCGGTCATAAAGGGCTGTGTGAGAGTGGAGAATGCGCACGATGTGAAGATTCAGGGACGCGGAATGGTCTATCCGCATCGCAAGGAAGGCATTTACATTGCCAACTCGAAGCGTGTCAGTGTCGAAGGGCTTATGACTACGCAGTGTCCGACTGGCGGGTCTGATAGCGTGAAGATTGAGAACGTGAAGGTTATCAGCTACTACGGATGGGGAGACGGACTGAATGTGTTCGCTTCTAATAATGTATGGTTCGACCGCGTGTTTGCCCGCTCGTCCGACGACTGCTCTATGGTCTATGCTACGCGCAAAGGTTTCTCCGGAGGATGCAAGAACATCAAGATGACCAACTCTGTGCTTTGGGCGGATGTGGCGCACCCTATATTCATCGGTCTGCATGGCGACATTGTGAATTGTGACGTCATAGAAGATGTGGTTTATGAGAATATCGACATACTCGATCAGGCTGAACTTCAGGTGGATTATCAGGGCTGCATGGCGATTTGTGCCGGCGACAACAACCTTGTGCGCAATGTGCGTTTCGAGAATATCCGTGTGGAGGAGATACGCAAAGGTATGCTTTTCAATCTCCGTGTGTGCTTCAACAAGAAGTATTGTGCGGCTCCGGGACGCGGCATAGAGAATGTGCTTTTCAAGAATGTGTCGTATAACGGAACGAATGCGGACTATTCGATTATGACCGGATATAATCAGGAGAGGCTGATAAAGGACATTACTTTTGAGAATCTGAAGATTAACGGTGAGCATATCCATGACAAGATGCCGGGAAAGCCGGGCTGGTATAAGACATCTGATATGTGCCGTATGTTTATCGGTGAACATGTGGAAAATGTGGTGTTCAAATAAAAAAACTATTTTGTTTATGCGTAGGTTGTCCGTACTTTCTGTTCTTTTTGTTACTTTTGCAGCTGTGCAGGCTGAGGATGGAAAGAGTTTGCACCTTTCGTCGCCCGACGGAGGCCAGACTGTGGACTTTTTTCAGACACGGAAAGCGGAAGGGAAGCATGAAGTCTGCTATCGCATCCGTTTCAAGGGAAAGGACGTGCTGGGCAGCTCGCGTGCAGGATTGGATATGGACAACCGGGTGTGGGAAAAGGCACTCGGGGTGCGCAATCTGGTGCAGCCGGAATGCTGGATGGATAATCTGACAGTGGATTCGGTCAGCTACAGCTCGCACGATGTGTGGTGGCATCCGCTCTACGGTGAGCGTTCCTCAGTGAGGGACTGCTACAATGGAGGGGTGTTGTATCTGTCGAAGAAGGACGGTTCCGACTACCGGACGAACATTGAAGTACGTGCGTATGATGAAGGCATTGCTTTCCGTTATTTCTTTCCGGAGCATCCGAAATCCATTTTCCATAAGGTGGTGGCGGATTTGACAGAGTATGCTTTTCCTGAAGGGACGAAGGCTTGGTGTGAGGAATGGGCACAGGCCACATTTGAACATAAGGATGTGAGTGAGATTGATGTGCCGGTGGAGCGCGCACTGACTCTTGAATTGCCGAATGGTGTGTGGACTGCCATTACGGATGCGGATGTGGATGACTGGTGTCTTACCCGCTTCCGTTCTTCGGAGGCGAGAAGAAGCACGCTGGAGAGTGTGATGTACAGTCCTGTGGATATTGTCACTTATTATGCCACTCCTTGGAAGGTCGTCATGTCGGCAGACAAGCCCGGGCAGTTGCTGGAGAACAATGATATTGTGCTGAACCTGAATCCGCCGTGCGAGATACCTGACGCGGATTCGTGGGTGAAGCCGGGGAAGATTATGCGTGCCACCAAAATGACTACGGAGTCAGGACTGAAAGTGATTGACTTCTGTGCCGAGCATAAGATTCCTTATATGCTTTTCGACTGGCAATGGTATATGCCGTGTACGAGTCATGACGGTGATGCGACGAAAGTTGTTGCTGCTGTCGATATGCCGAAAGTCATTGCATACGGCAAGGAACGTGGAGTGGGGGTGTGGCTGTATGTCAATCAGCACGCTTTGATGAAGCAGGCGCGCACGTTGTTTCCGGTGCTTCGCGAATGGGGTGTTGTCGGATTCAAGTCGGGCTTTGTGCAATATGCCAGTCACCGCTGGGCTACATGGCTGCATGAGCTTGTGCGTCTGGCGGCAGACAATCATCTGATGATGAACATACACGATGAGTTCCGTCCGTCGGGATTCAGTCGGACTTACCCTAATCTGCTGACACAGGAGGGATATGTGGCAATGAGGAATGGCCCGATGCCACTCACAACGTGACTCTTCCTTTTACGCGGATGATAAACGGTGCTGCTGATTATACGATATGTTATTACGACAAACGTTTGAAAAACACTCATGCTCATCAGCTTGCGGCTTCGCTTGTTTTCTATAGTCCTCTGCTCACAGTGCTGTGGTACGACACTCCGGAGCGTTTCGGAGGAGAACAGGAGATTGAATGGTTTGAGAATCTGCCTACCGTCTTTGACGACACTCGTGTGCTGGACGGCTATCCGGGACGCAACATCACCATGATGCGCAGGAGCGGAGAGGATTATTATGTAGGACTGATGACGAGCAATGAGCCTTCTTTGCAGGAAGTGAAATTGGATTTCCTCGATGCGCGGCGCGATTATCTGGCGCAAATCTATACTGATGGAGGCGACGAGGTGAAGACGGCGACAGGTGTCAGGACGATGTATGTGTTGGTCAATAGCAGACAGACGCTCAAGTTTGCGCTCAAAGGAAGAGGTGGGGCTGCCGTAAGAATGATTCCTTTGGAAAACAAGATGGATATGAAGAAATATAAACGATATGATGGAAAGAGGATATAAGTTGAAATCAATATTTTGGGCTTCGCTCATGGCTTGTTGCTGTGTCCCTGCCGCTGCTCAGCACAATTATGTGTCTGAGGTGTGGGTGGCGGACAAGGGCAACGGCACGTATGTGAACCCTATAATCAATGCCGACTATTCCGATCCGGATGTGTGTGCTGTCGGGGATGATTTCTACATGACTGCATCGAGTTTCAATTGTACTCCCGGTTTGCCTATCCTGCATTCCAAGGATTTGGTGAACTGGCAGATTGTGAACTATGCGCTCAAGGAAATCGAGCCTGTCGAGTTTTTTGACAAGCCGCAGCACGGAAAAGGGGTGTGGGCACCGTCGATAAGATACCACGAGGGAGAATACTTCATTTATTGGGGAGACCCTGACTGGGGTGTGTTCATGGTGAAGACCCGGAATCCGTTGGGAGAATGGGAGAATCCGGTCCTTGTCATGCCGGGTAAAGGTATCATAGATACTACTCCGCTGTGGGATGATGACGGCAGAGTGTATCTCGTGAATGCGTGGGCGGCGAGTCGTTCCGGTTTCAATTCTGTGATAACCGTGCGTGAACTGAGCAGTGACGGGACGCATGTGATTGGGGAGCCTGTGATGGTGTATGACGGACAGCCGGAAGGCAATCACACCATTGAAGGGTCTAAGTTCTACAAGCGTAACGGATACTATTATATTCTTGCTCCCGCAGGAGGTGTGGAGAAGGGCTGGCAGGTGGCTTTGCGCTCGAAGAATGTTTACGGCCCGTATGAATGCAAGACTGTGATGGCGCAGGGCAAGACGAATATAAACGGCCCTCATCAGGGAGGCTGGGTCGATACGAACACGGGAGAATCGTGGTTTATCAACTTTCAGGACAAGGAGATGTACGGACGTGTCGTCCATCTTAACCCTATGAAATGGGTGAACGACTGGCCTGTAATCGGTGTGGATGAGGACGGTGACGGCTGCGGTGAACCTGTGAGCAAATACAGAAAGCCCGATGTGGGCAGGACATATCCGGTGCAGACTCCGGTGGAAAGTGATGATTTCGATTCACCTGTTCTTGGCAGGCAGTGGGAATGGCACGCAAATTATAAGGACGCTTTCGGCTTCGTCTCTTCGTTGGGTTATATACGTGTTTACGGTCATGTGCTCTCGCAGGACTTCGTGAACTTCTGGGAAGTACCGAATCTGTTGCTTCAGAAGTTTCCGGCGGAAGAGTTTTCTGCCACAGCCAAGCTGAATGTGGTTGCCAAGAGCGACGGTCAGCAGTCCGGATTTATTGTGATGGGATGGGACTATTGTCGCATCGCGTTGGAAAAGCAGGGTGAAGGTTTTGTGCTGAAGCAGATTGTCTGTAAAGATGCAGAACGGAAGAACCCGGAAGTGGAGACTGTCATTGCGGAGATTCCTTGTTCGCGAAAGATTGATGCAGGAGCGAAACCTAATTATGAGTACGGCATTTATCTGCGTGTGAAGGTGGAACGTAATGGGCAGTGTACATTCTTCTACAGTCTGGACGGAAAGAAGTTCTTGTCTGCCGGCAATGTATTCAAGGCGCGCCAAGGAAAGTGGATTGGTGCGAAATTCGGCTTTTTCAGCTGCGCACCGTTTGGTTCCGACAGAGGTTGGGTGGATGCCGACTGGATAAAGGTTAAGCGATAAGAAAGGATTATTTAATTATAAAAAATATTTTTATGAAGAACAACAGTATATTGAAGGTGTTGCCGGTACTTTTCGGCTTTTTTGTAATGGGATTTTGTGACATAGTTGGAATTTCGTCTGACTATGCGAAACAAGCGTTTGGGTGGTCGGACACGATGGCGGGCTTTGTTCCTTCTATGGTGTTTGTGTGGTTTTTGTTTCTCGGCATACCGACGGGAATCTTGATGAACCGCTTTGGACGTAAGAATGCTGTGCTTTTTAGTTTTGCCGTGACTATTGTCGGCATGACGTTTCCTCTCATCTCCTATAACAGTGTGACATGTATGCTTGCATATTCCATGCTCGGTATTGGTAATGCGATACTTCAAGTTTCGCTCAATCCGTTGCTTAACAATGTGGTGACAAATGAGAAACTGCTCACTTCGAGTCTTACTGCCGGACAGATTGTGAAGGCTATCTCTTCGCTTGTAGGACCGTGGATTGTGGTCTTTGCCGTGACATATTTCGGAAATGGTGACAACGGCATGTGGTATTACTGTTTCCCTGTACTTGGAGGCATCACGTTGCTTTCCGGACTGTGGCTCATGCTTACTCCTATTGAGCGGGAGCAGTCTGCTGCCACTGCTGACGGACAGTTGAAAGGTACGTTGTCCTTGTTGGCAGACAGTACGATACTTCGCCTTTTCTTCGGCATTTTCTTTGTTGTCGGCATAGATGTTGCCACAAACTTCATCAGTTCAAAGTTGATGATAGAACGCTTCGGATGGACTGTGGATGAGGCGGGAATGGCTCCGCAGATATATTTCCTGTGTCGTACAGCGGGAGCTTTCATCGGTATGTTTGCGATGACGAAAATTGCGGAAATGAAATATTTCAGGATAAATATTGTTCTGTGTATCGCCGTGATACTCTTGCTGGCTTTTTCTGCTGACGTGACGGTCAATCTTGTATGTGTAGGCGCGATAGGTTTCCTTTGCTCATGTATTTTCCCAATCATATATTCGATGGCATTGCAGAGCGCACCCGATAAGGCCAATTACATATCCGGACTTATGATTACCGCTGTTGCCGGAGGTGGTGCTGCCACTCCGCTTATCGGTTGGGCACGCGATGCTTCCGGAGGTATCACAGCCGGAGTTTTTGTTTTGCTCGTATGTGTACTTTATCTGACGTATTGTGCTTTTGGTGTTAAGATTGTAAGAAAATAAGAGTGGTTAAATATTTGTACATTTATATGAATATGAAATCTATATTTGCAGCTGCATTGTCTTTTTCGTTGCTGGTTGCATGTTCACCGGAGAGCAAGCCTGCTTTTGATGTGGACGCGGAATTGAACTATTGCGATGCGCAGATTCATTGTACTTTGAATGAACTGAGAAATCAGGACGGAGTGATTGATTATACTATGGCACCAAGAAATATTCCGGACAGTCTTGACACTTGGCAATGCCGCAAGACCACTAAAGAAGAATGGTGCAATGGTTTCTTTCCCGGCATCCTGTGGTATGATTATGAATATACGGGTGATGATTCTATAAAATATGAGGCTGAGAAGTTCACGGAACCGCTGAAGTTCCTTTCCGAGATTCCGGCATACGACCACGATTTTGGCTTCCTTGTGTTTTGCAGCTATGGCAACGCGTATAGGCTGACGAAGAATCCTGAATATAAAAAGGTGATTCTGGATGCGGCAGACACCCTTGCCACTCTGTTCAATCCTGCTGTCGGCACCATTCTTTCATGGCCGCGCAACGTGAAGATGTATGGCGGACATAATACGATAATGGACAACATGATGAATCTGGAAATGCTGTTCTGGGCTTCAAAGAACGGTGGCGACAAGCGACTTTACGATATTGCTGTCAGCCATGCCGAAAAGACGATGAAATATCATTTCCGCGAGGATGCCACTTCCTACCATGTGGCTGTTTACGATACCCTTTCCGGTGATTTTCTTTACGGATGCACCCATCAGGGATATGCCGACAGCAGTATGTGGGCGCGCGGACAGGCATGGGCAATTTACGGATATACGGTTGTGTATAGGGAGACAAAAGACAAGCGTTTCCTTGATTTTGCACAGAAAGTCACGGATGTATATCTGAGCCGTTTGCCTGAAAATTATGTGCCTTATTGGGATTTTGACGACCCGTCCATCCCGAATGCTCCGCGCGATGCCTCTGCTGCTTGTGTGGTGGCATCTGCACTGCTTGAACTTTCGTCCTATGTGGCTGACGACAAGGCGGCGGAATATAAGAATGCGGCTGTCAAGATGCTTGAAAGTCTCAGTACGGACACTTATCAGAGCAGGGATGCCAAACCTTCATTCCTGTTGCATTCGGTTGGGCATAAGCCTGCCGGTTCAGAGATTGACGCATCTATTGTTTATGCCGATTACTATTATATAGAGGCTTTGTTGAGACTGAAGAAAACTCTATGAGAAAATAAAATGAAGAAATGCGTTCCGGGCGGTTCTTGAATCTCCGGGACGCATTTCTTTTGAACAGTGAGGTTGCAAGAAAAGACCGGTCTGATGATTCCGACATGTCCTTCTTGCAACCTCACTGCTGTTAATGATGTCTGATGCGGTTCTTTATAGATAATGCTTGAATTTCAAACCGAAACCTCCATATCTGTAAATTGCTTCCACAAGAGTTCCGTCGTGTTTGCGCTCTATCGTGTGTATATATTGCACGTCGGAACTGAGGCTGTCTTTCGGGGCGGGCGGCTCGATACGGAAATCTTCCAGCGGATAGCCGACCCTTGAGCCCAGCCATAGCGGACGGATTAGTTTGCCGTGATAGAGTTTGAACAGAAACAGCCGCTTGGCGGAATCCTTGAAGTATCTTGTCGGTTTGACGACACCGACAGCGATTTCCGGAACACTGTCGCCTGTCAGATTCCCGCAGTAGAAACGATATACAGGGTAAGGCAGTTCCCATGAAGACAGTTCTTTGCCCTCCGTTTCATGGTGCAGCACATACAGACTGTCGGTGACACGCTCTATCCATATTCGGTAAGTATGGCTGTTAGCAGTATATACATATTCAGTTTCTGTGTCTGTCAGTGAGGGGGCTGTCTTGCCGTTGTTTTGCATATAGGCAGTCGGCAGCATGAGTGCAAGGGCTAAAAACAGAAATGTCTTCATGGAAATACTGACTTGGTTTTAGTTCTTGAGATAGTAGTCTATTGTGGTGACAACACGTACATTCTTAATCCACGGTGTATTCTCGTCGCGGTCTTCGATGGAGAACTGTCCTTGGTGTGCAGTCACAATCTTGCCTAATTTGCTGTCCGAATCCTTTGCGAACTTCTCAGCCGTATTGCGCGCGTTTTTCGTGGCTTCTTCAATCATCTGCGGCTTTATGGAGTTAAGGCCGGTAAATTCATAGTTCACGCTGTATCCGCCGTACATATTGGAAACAAGTGCGATGCCTTGTTTCATGAGTACGGTCTGTTCTTTGATCAGCTTGCGCACGAGATCGACATTCTTTGATGTGACAGTAATGACACATGTGGCTTTGTAGCGGTACATGACGGCTTCGTTGGTGTAGGTTTCAGCTTGCTGGTCGTAGAGCTGTGGAGGAGCCACAATGATTTCTTCGTCCTTGATGCCCCTGCTCTTCAGGAAAGAGATGATGGCATTGTTGTCCTTCTCTATGAGATTGTACATCTCCACAGGGTCGTTACCCACTTTTTTATATACAAGTGGCCATCTTACCTTGTCGGCTTTTACTTCCATTTCCGACAGTCCTTTGGCGCTGACAATGCGTTCTTTGTCTTTGAAATCATTGATTCCGCTGTTAATCATGTCTCCTAAAAGATACAGTCCGAGTGCGATAATCGCCGCTTCAATTTTCCATTCTTTCATAAATGTTGTTTTTTTTAGAATTCGCTTGTAAATATAGACAATGCAGTAGATAAAACTCTTATCTTTATGACAGAAAGTCATTGATTGGCAAAATAATTTTGTATTTTTGCATTCTCTTAAGACAATAAAGTGAATTAATTTGTTTTAAAAACAAGATAAAAACGACAAAATATAAACAAGAAAATGGAAACTGTAGTAAGTGGAATACGTCCAACGGGTAATTTGCATCTTGGAAATTATTATGGAGCTGTGAAAAGTTTTGTCAAGATGCAGAGTGAGTACAACTGTCTGTATTTTATTGCAGACTGGCATTCTCTGACCACTCATCCCAAACCTGAAAATATACAAAGTAGCGCACGTACTATTCTCGCTGAATATCTTGCTTGCGGCATTGACCCTGAAAAGGCTACCATATATATACAGAGTGATGTGCCGGAGACCATAGAACTGTATCTGTACCTCAACATGAACACTTATATAGGCGAGTTGAGCCGTGTGACGACATTCAAGGAAAAGGCGCGCAAACAGCCTGACAATGTGAATGCCGGCTTGTTCACATACCCTACACTCATGGCTGCTGACATTCTCCAGCACCGTGCCGTGAAGGTGCCGGTGGGCAAGGATCAGGAGCAGAACATGGAGATGGCGCGCAAATGTGCCCGAAGATTCAACAACATTTATCAGACAGAGTTCTTCCCTGAGCCGCAGAATTTCTATCTCAGCGACCATGCGGTGAAAGTTCCCGGACTTGATGGCAGCGGAAAGATGGGAAAGAGTGAGGGAAACTGCATCTATCTCTGTGATGACGAGAAGACTCTGAAGAAGAAGGTGATGCGTGCCGTGACAGATAACGGTCCACAGTCGCCAAACAGCGAGAAGCCTGAGGTGATACAGAACCTCTTCACGCTGATGGAGATTGCTTCCGAGAAAGAAACGTATGACTACTTCGACTCAAAATGGAATGACTGCACTCTTCGCTACGGCGACATGAAGAAGCAGCTTGCAGAGGATATTGCAAAGACTCTTGCTCCTATCCGTGAGAGAATCATTGAATACTCTTCAAATTCTGAGCTGCTTGATAAGATTGCAAAGCTCGGTGCGGAGAAAGCACGTGAGAGTGCGGCTGCAACTCTCCGGGAAGTACGTAAGATTATTGGCTTTAAGGTGTATTGATGAAGGGTTGTCGAACTTGAACTTGTTTCTGACAAAGATTTTTCAAGGCATATACATGCGGAGCGAGACTGCAACTGCATGTATATGTCTTTTTTTGTCGGGTGCTTCCTCTTCTTCCGAACCGCACACCTGTTTTTCATATATACACGTTTGCGGCAAGCGCAATGCTGACATTGTTTTCTGTGGAGACAAACGAAATCTTGTCTTCACTTGCAAGCCAGCCGACAGCCAGATTGAAGTCAAGTTCCGACAGTCCGGTAGCTTCCCTCAGTTGTGCAAAAGTCCACAGGCAGTTGTCGCACAGATGATGCCATATAAATTCCGCGTTCTCCTTTATTTGTGACCTCTTTAGTTGTTCCATAAGCTTGTTGATTGGGATTATTGTTTATATGTTTTTTACTTCACACTTGCTGCTTTTAGTTTTGTATGCTTATATTCCCACAACATCCGCATTTCTCTTTTGTTCTGTCATTCGTGATTTTTATCTGCTTTTTCCGATTAATTAGGGCAAAAGACCTATCTTTGCGCAGCAAATAGACAGGACAAAATGTTTTTCAGATGTTGAGAATCCGTAATCTTTCACTTAGCTATGGCACACAGAATGTGTTTCGCGATGTGACGTTTGACGTGCATCGCGGAGAGATTGTGTGCCTGAGCGGAGAGTCGGGATGCGGAAAAACCTCCATGCTGAAGTCTGTCCTCGGATTTGTGGATGCGGAAGGTGATATTCTGGTTGATGGCATCAGACTTGAAGAAACCACAGTGGATGAGGTGAGACGGTGCATGGCATACATACCGCAGGAACTGTCACTGCCATACGACACGGTGGAGGAGATGGTGCGTGCCCCCTTTGCGCTCCATGCGAACCGCCACATTGCTTTCTCTGAAGAGAAACTGATGTCTGACTGGAGAATGCTCGGACTGTCCGGAGACTTGATGTCGAAACGGGCAACGGAAATATCCGGAGGACAGCGGCAGCGCATCATGCTTTCCGTGGCAGGACTGTTGGGAAAGCGTCTTCTGCTTGCCGACGAGCCGACTTCGGCTCTTGACGAAGATTCCACGCTGCTTGTCCTCGACTATTTCAGGATGTTGGCGAAAGAACGTGGCATTGCAGTGCTCCTTGTGAGCCATTCGCCGATAATAATGGCAGGATGTACGTCCTGTATGCACTTGTAAATTCATAGAGGCTGTATAAATGATTGAAGATATAACTTTTGTCGGACTCGGGATAGGGCTGCTGCTGATGATTGTGCCTTTCTTTTTTCTGTATAAATACAGAACGGGGCTTCTTCGTCCGGCAATGGGAGGCACAGCCCGCATGATTGTCCAGCTCTATCTCATCGGACTTTATTTGCAATATTTGTTTGAATATAACCTGTGGTATGTCAATCTCGCATGGGGATTGATAATGGTTCTTGTGGCAACCGGAACGGCGCTTCAGCGCACAAAGCTCAAGCCTACGGTGTTGGCTGTGCCGATGTTTGTAGGTTTTCTTTCCACGGCGATTATCGTGAGCATTTACTTTCTGGGGCTTGTACTCGGGCTTTACAGCGTGGATGGTGTGGGACTGACTCTCACCACACTTTTCACCGCGCAATATTTCATACCCGTGTTCGGGCTTCTGCTTGGCAATATGCTCGGTGTGAACGTGGTGGCTCTGAACACCTATTATGAAGGAATCAAGCGTGAGCAGCAGACCTATTATTACATGCTTGGCAACGGAGCCACCCGCTGGGAGGCCACAGCCCCCTTCTTGCGGGCTGCCATCATAAAGGCGTTCAATCCTTGCATTGCCAATATGGCAGTGATGGGGCTTGTGGCCATGCCCGGAACCATGATAGGGCAGATACTGGGAGGCAGCAACCCTGTACTGGCTATAAAATATCAGATGATGATTGTGGTGATAACTTTCGTGGCATCCATGATGTCACTGATGATTACGGTCGGACTTGCTTCAAGAAAGAGCTTTGACAAAATGGGGCGGTTGAAGGATGTATTTGAAGATTAATGCCGACTGAAATCTGCATATTGGTTATTCACTGGATTCTGACACTTTGATTTTCGCCAAGAAAGATTAGCATTTCTCTGTAAAAAGTTACAATATATAAGGAGGACACTGAAAAAGTAATCACTATTCAGTGTCCTTTATATTTAGGAGGGTGTTTTCGACAGACTCCTCATGTGTATTTAGCAGGTGTATTCGACAGACTCCTCCGTCGCTACGCGCCACCTCCCCTAACTTAGGGGAGGAGCCAAGTTACCGTATTGGGTGTTAGTGCTATGATTCTTCATAGTCTTTTCAAGCTGTGGTATATAGGCTCCTCCCCTAAGTTAGGGGAGGTGTCGCGTTAGCGACGGAGGA
>JAJPZU010000118.1 GCA_021204165.1 Prevotellaceae bacterium | reverse complement strand
TCCTCCCCTAAGTTAGGGGAGGTGGCGCGTAGCGACGGAGGAGTCTGTCGAATACATCCACAAATCATCCACACAACACATTAGGAGTCTGTCGAATACGTCTGCTAATATATACAAGTTCCACATGGGAAGTCTGTCGAATACACCCGCTAAATACACACGAGTAGTCTGTCAAGAACATCCCTCTGAAGTTACTATGTTGGTGTTAGCACCATAATCTTTCCTCATAGTCTTTTCAAGGTGAGGTGTGCTTTTTGTCGTGAAAAAGCGGCATATAAGTTCTTTTTGCAATGCTAATTTATGCAAAATACTGTCACAGAGTCTGTTTTGTAATCCTTTTTTCATATTTTTGTAGCGAAATAGTCAAACTTCTGAGAAAATGCTTTCTAAAAAGGGAAGAACTAATAAAATTATAATTTTACAAACAAAAGATTTATGAAAAGATTTTCATTGTCTGCATTCCTCATTATGCTTGTAGGAATGCTGTCTTGTACGCTTTCACGCGCACAGGAGACAAACAGACCTATCTTTCATGTCTATGATTTCGAGGATGGAGGTATCATGCAAAATATCTCTAACAACGGAAAATGGGCAGTGGTAGGGCAGGCTCTTACAGATGACGGTCTGAAAACAAAACCAAAGTTGGTTAATCTGGAAACGGATGAGATTACAGATCTTATTCCAAGTGTTGACGTATGTGAGAATTGTACGGCAAAGGATGTCACTGATGACGGAACAATTGTGGTAGGTAGTTATGACGGGTATCCTGCATACTGGTCAAAGGCTGTCGGCGACTGGGAATTTCTTGAAGTAGCAGAGTTCTGGCATGGAGGAGAAGTTGTGGCTGTCACTCCTGACGGAAGATATGCAGTAGGTAATCTCGCCGGCGAGGATGTCATAGTATATAATGAAGACGGAACTCCTAAAACGGAGAAGAATCCGATGACAGGCGAGACCTTCATCGTCCGTGAAACCGAGGAGTGGAACTACAAGGCTACAATGTGGGACCTTGAGACAGGAAAGATTATAGAGCTTGAGGGACTTCCTGAATTGAACAGAGCGCATGAATACATCACAGCCTCTTCTTTCAATGCCATTTCTCCTGACGGACGTTATCTCCTTGATGCTATATCATGGTTCTATCCGCAAGATAATGCTTATTGCCTCTATGACCGTGAAGAAAAGACATATAAGATGATCGCTTTTAAGGAGGATGACATTAAGGATTGGACACCGCTCTATCCGGAGCTTGACAATGTTGACGATGTCACTATGAGTGCAAACGGTTTGTGGATTGTCGGTGCTGCCAATACTTATACTGCATCATATCCTTTCAGATATAATGTACTTACGGGAGAATTTAAGGTGCTTGACGGAACTAATGATATGGGCTTCGTACTCTGCATTGCAGACGGACAGGGCAACTTATTCAGTGCCACAGATGTTACAGGACCTTTGCGCGAGTTGAAACTCAGGAAAGACGGTTTCTGGTATGATTTCCGCAAAATATTGAGCAGTACTTACAATATAGATTTTGAACAATACGTAGGACTTGACTATACGGGAACTCCATTCGCATTAAGTGAAGATGGAACCAAACTTGTCAGCATGTCTTCGGTTTACGACCAGAGCTATGTGGTTGAGTTTGACCATCCGGTGATAGACGAATGTGCAAAGCTCAATCTTCTTGATCTCTACACTGTCAATCCTGCTTCCGGAGTTTCTTTCTCTACATTGCAGCAGATAGACTTGACGTTTGAATACGACATAGAAGTACTTGCATCTAACAAGAGCATTGAACTTAGGGATGAGAATGGCAAAGTGGTAAGAAATTCATTGACATTTGCTACTGCAAACGACAACTCGAAGCGTGTGAGAATCGCCTTCAGAACTCAGAGACTTGATGCCGGAAAGAGATATACTATTACGATTCCGGCCGGAGCTTTGTGTGTGAAAGGTGACAGGAACAGAGTGAACGAAGCGATAGAACTGGAGTATTTCGGACGCGAGAAGAAGCCGATAGAGCTGGTTTCTGCATTCCCTGAGTCTGGTTCGTCTGTGGCAAAGATAGACTATTCTTCAAGCTACATCACTCTGACAATGGCTACTGATATTGCTGTGACAGATACGGCTTCCGCAGCTATTTACCGTGTGGAGGGAGACAAGGAATATCATATCGGCAACCTTTCTTTCTTGGCAAACAAGAATCAGGTGGCATTGTATCCTTCCGGTGTCTTGTACATGTATGAAGGCAGCGTATATAAGATTGTGGTTGAGAAAGGTTCTATTTCAGATGCTGCTAAAAATGTGGCAAGCGATACTAACGACAAATTTTCTATCGTTTTACAATGGTGCGTATGTAAGAGAAATCGAGCAGACGGACAGAGTGTTGTTCAACTGTGATTTCCAAGATTTGTCGGGTGCTCTCATCGATAAGTTCATGTTCTTTGACGGAGACAATAATACTTTGTCTGATGAGTTCAAGAATCTTGACGGTTGGGATCTCAACTCTTCATGGAACTTGTCTATTCGTGATGAAAACAGCGCAGACGCATGTGCAATGTCTGTATCTTCATACAACCCGGCAGGAAAGAGCGATGACTGGATGGTTATTCCTCGTCTGAGCATTCCGGATGACATGTGTGTGCTCAGCTTTGATGCTCAGAGTTATTATCGCAGCAAAACAGACCGCTTGAAGGTTTATGTTTGGGAATGTGACGAAGAGTTCAATGTGCTTAATAAGGATCTTACAGAAAGAATAAAGGCTGAAGGCAAACTTGCATTCAATGAAGTGCTTTCACCGGGATTCTCTGACCAGACTCTTGCAGGTGACTGGACAAACTACAGTGTCGATCTTAAGGAATATGCAGGAAAGAATATTTATATTGCGTTCTTGAATGACAATGAAGACCAAAGTGCTGTGTTTGTTGATAACGTGATTGTACAGCGTGACCTCCGCTACTCAATTGCGCTTCTTGCAGAGAATGCTGTCGTAGCGAAGGAGAATCAGGCTATCTCCGGTATATTCACAGTAAGTTCAGCTGTTGAAAAATACAACGAAATTACGCTTACACTGAAGAACAGTGAAGGTGCTGTTATAGATGAGATAGTGCATACTTCGGAAACTGCAATGGTGCAGGGAGATAATTTCCGATTCGACTTCAAGCCGCTTCCGCTGCTTGTTGGTAAAAAGAACAATTTCACTATTGAAGTGAAACTTACAGGTGTAAATAGCACAGGTAGCTCCGTGGCTGTTACAGATGTAGTAAGCAGTTCTATTAGCAATCTTGTATTTGAAACTACTAAGCGTGTCGTATTGGAGGAATATACAGGTGAGGCTTGTTCGAACTGTCCTCGCGGTATTCTTGCCATTGAGAATATTGAGAATGTAGTGGGCGACAAACTTATTCCTATCGCTATACATACTTATCCGGGCGACAGATATTCAACAACAGGAATGCTGGATTACTCGAATTTCCTTAATTTGAATGCGGCTCCTACTGGTAGAGTAAACCGTAATTACATTGCTTCGCCTATGTATGCAAACGAACAGACCGGAGTTATATCATTCACAGGAGAAGAAGGCAACAAGACATGGCTTGACTATGTACAGGAAGAGCTTGCAACTCCGGCAGACGCAGATGTAAATGTAGCTCCTGTAGCAACGAATGGTGTAAACGGTCAGTTGGAAGTTCCGGTGACAGTGCGCTATGCTCTCGATGCAGCAGATGTCAATGTTAATGTCTTTGCGGTTGTTCTTCAGGACAACCTTCCGGGTGTACAGTCAAATAACCTTGGCGGTTCAGAGGTAAGTATCTACGGAGAATGGGGCAAGGGCGGCAAGTACGAAGCTTCTTCTGTTCCTATGTTCTATAAGGACGTGGCACGCTACTGCGTTACTCCTTGTGGAGGTACACAGGGATTGTTGCCGCAGAATATGGAAGCAGGAAAAGAATATACGGCTACTATTGCTATTGACTTCCCGCAGATGATTAAGTCTTTGTCTAACGTGAAAGTAGCGGTAATGCTTATCGATGCAAATACAGACAAAGTGTTGAATGCAGCTTGTGCTCCTATTATAGATGCTGTGGGCATCAATGGTGTCAATACTGACGAAGATGTGATTGCTGTTTCTGCCGCAGAAGGCAATGTAACAGTAATAGCTTCAGACAATGTGAGAGCAGAGCTTTACAGCGCAAGCGGTCAGCTTATCGGTGTTGCTGAGGGCAACGGTACAGTGTCTGTTGACGCAAATGGCTACAAGGGTATCGCTGTTGTTAAGGTTGTTACAAGCGACGGTACGGTAACCAAGAAAGTTATGGTTAAATAAAAGACGGACAAGCAAAAGTATGCCGTAGCTCTGATTTGACATATATGCTCAAAAAGAGTCTGGCATCCTTATAGACGAAGAGAGAGCCATGTCACTACTCGAAAAGAGTGTGATGTGGCTCTCTCTTATGCTTATGTGTTAAATAATCATATAGTTGAGTTCTTGCGAGACTTGAAAAAATTATCTACATTTGCTCCCAACAAATAGTAAATCTTATGAAAACAGACATTGAAATCGCGAGAGAGTGCCAACTTGCCGAAATAGACAAAGTGGCAAGCAAGATAAATATTCCTACGGACCAACTTGAATACTATGGCAAGAATATCGCCAAGGTTCCGGAAAGTCTTATTGATGAGGAGAAAGTCAAGAAGAGCAACTTGATTCTTGTCACGGCTATAACTCCGACGAAAGCGGGAATCGGTAAGACGACCGTATCGATAGGTTTGGCTCTTGGTCTGAACAAGATTGGCAAGAAGGCGGTGGTGGCACTGCGTGAGCCTTCTCTTGGGCCGTGTTTCGGACTTAAAGGAGGTGCGGCAGGAGGCGGATATGCCCAAGTGCTGCCTATGGAAAAGATTAATCTGCATTTCACGGGCGACTTCCATGCTATCACATCTGCACATAACATGATAAGCGCATTGCTTGATAACTATATATATCAGCACCGCGAAGAGGGTTTCGCCCTGAAAGAAGTGTTGTGGAAACGGGTTCTTGACGTCAATGACCGCAACCTGCGCTTCATCGTCACCGGACTGGGTGCAAAGACTGACGGTACTGTGCAGGAAAGCGGGTTCGACATCACTCCGGCGAGTGAGATTATGGCAATTCTGTGTCTGGCAAAAGACAGGGACGACTTGCGCCGCCGTATAGAGAACATCCTTCTCGGTATCACGACAGACGGACGTCCGTTCACAGTGAAAGATATGGGAGTAGGAGGTGCCATAACTGTGCTTCTGATGGATGCCATTCATCCGAATCTTGTGCAGACAACGGAGCAGACTCCGGCATTCGTACACGGAGGACCGTTTGCTAACATTGCCCACGGATGCAGTTCCATCCTGTCAACAAAGCTTACTATGACATTCGGAGATTATGTCGTCACGGAAGCAGGCTTTGGTGCTGACCTTGGCGCAGAGAAATTCTTTGACATAAAGTGCCGGAAAGCCGGTTTGCAGCCTAAACTGACTGTCATTGTAGCCACTACACAGGGGCTGAAGATGCACGGCGGTGTAAGTCTGGACAACATCAAGCTTCCAAATGAGCAAGGACTGAAAGAAGGACTCAAAAATCTTGACCGCCATATCAGTAATATGCAGTCATACGGACAGACCGTCGTGGTGGCTTTCAATCGCTATGCGACAGATACGGACGAAGAACTCGACATTGTGCGCCGTCATTGCGAGGAACTTGGTGTAGGATTCGCCATAAATAATGCTTTCCTTGAAGGAGGAGAGGGGGCTGTTGAACTTGCCAAGGTGGTTTGTGAACAGATAGATAACCATCCGTCGCAGCCGCTTCGGTTATGCTATGACGACCATGACGACATCAAAACCAAGGTGGAGAAGGTTTGTACGAATATCTATGGTGCTGCGAGTGTAAGTTATGCCAAGGCTGCTGAAAAGATGCTGCAAAGAATAAAGTCGCTTGGTCTGGAACATTATCCGGTATGTATTGCCAAGACTCAGTATTCGTTTTCTGCCGATCCGGGTCTGTACGGCACTCCGTCAGGTTTTTCCATCCGCATACGCGACTTTGTCATCAACCGTGGTGCGGAAATGATTGTGGCAATTGCCGGTGACATATTGCGTATGCCGGGATTGCCTCGCTCGCCTCAAGCAGAGAGAATAGACATTGTTAATGGACAGATAGAAGGATTGTCCTGACTTCAAATTAACCTTGGATATTGAATGGGGTTTCACATGTGAAAACTTCATTCAATCTTCGGGAAATTTAGCCATCTTCAATATTTTGTGCAGATGAGAATAAACCTAAAAAATTCTTCCATATCAGTATCACGGAAGAAGAACAGCAACAGACAATCGAGTCGATTGTAAGCGGAATACAGTTCAAGGGGATGAATCTATGGGTACTTATATTCGCCATATTTATTGCTTCGCTCGGACTGAATGTCAACTCAACAGCGGTCATAATCGGTGCCATGCTTATATCTCCTCTGATGGGCCCTATCATCGGAATGGGACTCTCCATTGGCATTACTGACTTTGATTTGCTGAAGCGGTCGCTCAAGAACTTCGGTGTGGCAACTGGTATATCGGTGCTTACGGCAACTATCTATTTTACGGTCACTCCACTGACTGAGGCACAATCTGAGTTGCTGGCGCGCACGTCACCTAATATCTATGATGTGTTGATAGCCTTGTTCGGTGGATTGGCAGGCATTGTGGCGATATGTGCAAGAGAAAAAGGCAATGTGCTTCCGGGAGTAGCCATAGCCACAGCCCTCATGCCTCCGCTGTGTACTGCCGGCTACGGAATTGCCACAGGACAGTGGATGTACTTCTTCGGAGCGTTCTATCTGTATTTCATAAACACCGTGTTCATCACTGTCGCTACATTCATAGGAGTCAGAATGATGAACTTCCCATACAAGACATATATAGACAAGAAGCGGGGAAGCATATTGAAACGCTATATCTATATCATCGTCATTGCCACCATTATTCCTTCTGTAGTGATGACTTATAGCATCGTAAAAGAATCGTTCTACAAGTCGTATGCGGGTGCATTCATCAATAATGAATTTAATTTCAGTCACACTCAGGTGATACAGAAAGAAATCTCTTATAAGAATAAGGAAATAAAGGTGGTGCTCATGGGCGAAGAACTGCCGGCTAAAATGATTGCAACCGTAGAGCAGAGAATGGACGGCTACAAGCTGAAAGGTACAAAACTTGTTGTCATACAGGGTATCAACAACAATAATAATATGGATATTTCGTCCATTAAAACAGTTGTAATGAAAGACCTGTATGAGAAGAATGAGAAGACGATAGAGGTACAGCGCAAACAAATAGAGGCACTTGAAAATGCTGCGGAACGGGAAAAGAAGTTTGGCGAACTTACTATGGCGCTAAACAGTGAAATATCTACGCTCTTTCCCGGCATAAAATCACTCACGCTCAACCGCACTATCAGATGCTATACAGCGGACTCTATTGCTCCGGATACACTGTGTCTTGCCACTCTTTCTTTCGACAAGCAGCCGAAGTCTGAGGAATTGGCGCGATTGAAGAACTGGCTTATGAAGCGTACTCAAGAAAAGAATTTGGAAATTCTATACTAATCCGTGAGCGGAGGGGGGGGGAAGTAAAGGAAAAGAGGGGAAGAATTTTTTTTCATTCGGTCACGACCGTTGGTGCAGAATTATATCTGGTATCATCTATAGGGGTGTTCTACAAATTTGTTTCTTGTTATTTCAGAACATGCTCTTTTGCTTGGGCTGTTTTTGTCTCTCACAGGCATCTGTCTATCTTTCCTTCAGTCATGATGTCCGCAACGCTCATTCAAAAGAAACACCTGCTGCGTGGAGACCCAAAATCGTTGCAAGCTAATTTGTAGAACACCTCTATACATATTGAGGGACAAGTGGGAAGACACATTGGCATACTGTCAGATATTATTTTGATAGTCAGCGTATATAATGAAACAAATATGTTAACATGTAAACAAATCGATTACAGAAATATTGTTACAAAAGTTAATTTTTCTATTTCTTTGCAGAAAATCTACAAATAAAAAGGGAGGAGAACATGGAAAATGAAAAAAAGAATATATAGAAAGTCGGGAGACAAGAAACGATTTCACATAAATCTATAGAAAACAAGCATTGCATGGAGCGGATTTAGGCCTTCTGTGCAATACAAAATCAGTCTGCACATTATAACGGAGAAGCATAATAGGTGTCTTGTCAGTAAATATAATAGGGAATTACCAATAAAAATAACAACATATAGATATGCACATAGGGAATCAGATAAAAATGAAGATGAAGGAGAAAAGGAAAAGTGTCGTATGGTTAGCAAACGAACTTGGATATAGCCGCATAAACATATACAAAATCTTTGATAAAAGAAGCATTGACTCCAACATATTATTGCGCATATCAACAATACTTGATTTCGATTTTTTCAGTCTTTACACAGAAGAACTTGAACAGAAAAAGCAACATTGTGATCAAGAAGTGCAGTAAAAATAGAATATATTCTATCTGAAATTGAAAAATACACACCTTTTTTTTGTCACACAAAAAAAAAAGTAATACCTTTGCACCGCATTCAAAAATGCAGAATGCCCAGATGGCGGAATCGGTAGACGCGCTGGTCTCAAACACCAGTGGAGCAATCCATCCCGGTTCGATCCCGGGTCTGGGTACGTAGTCGGGAAGTAGAGAAATCTGCTTCCCTTTTTTGTGTGCTTCTGCCTCATAACTTATAGTTCACTTATAGAGGGGCAGCCGATATTGCCGCCTACCAACCGGAAAAATCCGCAGCCCCCTTTTTCATACATCTGTTAAAAATAGCATTAACAGAACAACTCGTCAATAATTTCATATCTACCACACTCTTGCCTCTCAAGAACGTCTTCACATGAGAATTTTTAACTGGAAGCAAAAGTGTGGTAGATTCTTTGACTATTTGTTTCTTATCCATGTCCATTTATGCCAAATTCCTTCCAATGGTCCTTGCTTATGTTTTTTGAACCACTGTCTGCTGAATTGCACTTGTACACAGAACACCATGATGCCAATTAAAAGACTGGCTGTATATCCGCAATAAGGAGCCAAATATAAACCGAATGGGAAATAGATGGCAACACCGATAACAGACTGTGACACATAACTGGTCAGACTCATTTTTCCATAGAAACGAAGAGCCGAAACACGAGCCTTAAATGTGTCATTCTGATACAGTAGTACAAAAGAGGATATTAAAACAAACGTAAAGGCCAATTTCTGCCACATGTCAAATGCTGTACCCACAGTCTGTTGCACAAGCGGGCTGCCTTCCATCATCAATTTGAACAACGACTGGAGCGGTCCGAAGCACACTGCGCTTACGATAAGGCATTTTGACCAAAAGCGGGTGTTTTTTTCATTTGGAATGAAGAGTTGCTTGCGTCCTATATATAGACCTATAAGGAACAATCCTGCGGTCTGCGACGTGCGTCCTGCTCCTACGGCCCACATGAAACTTGCCTTTTGTCCGAGGGTGACATTACACCAAAGGAAATCCCAGAAGTTTCCGCTTTTTGTTATCTCCCCTACGGCGGCATACATTTCTCCTACTCCATAATCGGGAAGTTGATGCGAAGAATCAAAAAGACTCATCAAATAGTGATACCACTCGACAGGCTGTAAGATAAATACAATCGCTGCCGTCAGAATGATTCTATCGCTTGCTTTGCGGAAGATGAATAATACCAACGACATTGCAGCATAAAGCAGAAGAACATCTCCTGCCGGGAAAAAGGCAGCATTCAATGTGGCAAAAACAAGCAGAAGAATCATTCGCCACAGAAATCGATAACCGAAATCCTTTCCTTTGCGACGTTGATTTTCACTTTGTATATAAAAAGTGAAACCAAACAGTAGTGAGAATATGGCATACGCCTTTCCTGCGAACAGGGCAAAAACAGTGTGAAACACCCCTGTGTCCAACGCTGCGAGCCATGATGGACTATCCGTCGGATAAACTGAAAAAATGAAATGCTCAACATTGTGAACGAGCAGAATTGCCAGTACGGCAAATCCCCGAAGCGCATCGACAACTTCGATACGAGGTGTTTTATTGATGGTTTGTTCCATGTGTTTAATTATTTAAATATTTCTTTATCAACTTATTCAGCGGTTTCTCGAAAAAATAGTAAGATGCCAGACTCAGTCCTATGATTGTCGCGAAGAGCAGCGGTACTGACACGATGCTGTCAATGGCTGAACCGCTGCTTTTTTCCCAATCTACAAAAGCCGTAATCACCATCAAATGTATCAGGTAAAATCCATAGCTGATTTCACCGCCTGTTTTCAATATACGGCACGAGAGCAAACGAGATAGAGTACCGCGTTGTAAGGAAAAAGCCAAGAGTAGAAATGCTACCGGCAGCCAATAATAACAGGAATACCGATAGACTTTATCAATGTTCTCCGCACCAAAATAGAAAAGGATGAATACGATTACGGCAAGGATTTCTAACAGTGTACCCGCATGATGGCTTATCTGTCTTTTTGCAACCTTTATGTATATCCTATAAAGTATCATACCCAAAACAAAGTCGGGAAAACGTGTTACAGGATTGACATACCAATATCCCTTGATGCTCTCCTCGGGTGTGAGATACATGCCAATGGGTACAGCAATAGCCATCAGAAGAAAACAAATCCACAGTTTCTTGTCTTCCTTGAGCCAAAGAGCAAGAAACGGAAAGAGAATGTAGAATAATTGCTCACAGCATAAACTCCACGAAGGACTGTTGAAAGAAAAGAAGTAGTCGTCCTGCGGAATATATGCTTGAGTCAGCGTGAAAGACGCGAAGAAATGTCTGCCCCAGTCCGGTGTCAGCAAATATGCTCCGCATAGAATGCTTATAAACAAGGTGAGCCAATGCAAAGGATAGACACGTGCAAAGCGGGCAACCCAGAAGTTTCGGCGCGTGACACGTTGTGTTTCCAAACGTTTTTGATAATTGTATGAGATGATGAAACCGCTTAATACGAAGAAGAAGCTTACACCGACAAACCCTTCCTTGAAAAAGAAACTGCTGAAGGAATCGTCTATCACATAACAATGTGCCCCAAAAACCATCAGGGCAAAAATAAAGCGTAAAGAGGTAAGTGTGTCTATCATTTTTGTCGAAATATGTATTTGGGGCGCAAAATTATAGCCTTCAACACACTTTTCTCTTCACATAGATTAAGAAATCATGTCACGCGATACATCTGGGTCAAGAATTTTCATTTCCTTGCTCTGAGACGACTGAGGTGCTGTGGAGTGATGCCCAAATAGGACGCTACATAATACAGGTTTGCGCGTTGAACGACATCGGGCAATTCTTTCGTCAGTTGCTCATATCTCTCTTTGGCAGACAGAAACAAACGGTTGTTATGATGCCGGTCCATATACAGCAGGCATTCCTGATGCGCTATCCGGCTCCAGTTGGCTATCTCTATATTCGTTTCGTAAAGTACGTTCAGCTCTTTAACAGGAATTGCATAGAGAATGGAATCTTCCAATAGTTCCACATACTCATATCCGGGTTTGTTGTGATACAAATCTTGCATGGCAAACGTGAAATCCCCTTCGCGTGAAAACCATATTGTAATTTCCTTTCCTTCGTATAACACATAAGAACGGGCAAACCCTTTCTCAATGAAATAGACGTGACGGTCAATGGTTCCGCCACGAATTAATAAATGCTTCTTAGGAAGCTCCAAACGTTTCATTTTGCTAAACAGCAATGCTAAAGAAGCGTCAGAAACGGGATAATACTTACGGATTCCATTGATGATATTTTGCATGGTTGACTTACAATTTCTACATAATTTTCTTCGGGTAGCCTGACTCTTTCGTAACAGCCGTTGCCTGTTGTTTTCAATTCGCTCAATGTGTGGTATAGCCATCATTTCGGATTGTCACGACAACAATTGGCACCTTTTGTAACGATATAGAATGAAAATCAAATGCTTACAAAAGAAGAAAGCGATGATTACCCACAACAAAGTTACAATTTTTTCCTTTTTTGCAGATGGTTCTTGAAGGATTTTTAATGAAGTAGCGGACAAGACCTGATTCATTCGCTTCTTGGGCCTATGGGAATAACACCTTTGTAACCATGAAGGGGATTTTGGGTAAAATAGTCAAAAAGCCCCTCTAAATTACTGAAAGATAGTATATAATAACTTTTCGTAATAAATTTAAAACAACTTCTTATATGTTCCGACAAATTTTAGTCAAATCCGGTATGAAACTGGACAGAACTTTAAATGCCAAACTTATCTAATAACTCTTTGACTTCGTAGCTGATGCCGCTTTGCCTATAGTCTTATTTTTAACGGATTGTTGATTAGCTGAATATATGAAAAAGGTATTTGGTGAATGATCTTGATATTGAAGCAGATTTTTTGGATTACGTAAATAATTTCTGTCGTTTGTTGAGAAATTATACATTATTGCAACTTGTCTTTAAGGTCTCATAAAAAATTTTTTGACATCGCTTTTTGGGATGGTGTTCAATTTTGACAAAATGATAGCATATTCTTGATAATATAATCGTATATATTGGTCTTTGTGCGTTTATGCTTACTTTTTGATTTTGTCAAATGTTAAAATTTCAAGCCCTCTGGCACGCGTCAAAATGAAGCGTGCCGAACTTTTATCGGAAATCGGGGATTCTACGCGCATTTTCTGAGAGCCTCGTCAATTGTGAAATAGTGTTTCAATTCCGGACTTCGTATTCACATTTGTTATACTTTGACAAAGTCTTCCCGAATTTTTACCGCAGTGTTTTTAAATTTTCACCGCGGTGAAAATTTTTGCACACCGCGGTG
>JAJPZU010000092.1 GCA_021204165.1 Prevotellaceae bacterium | reverse complement strand
GGGGAGGTGGCGCGGTAGCGACGGAGGAGTCTGTCGAATACAACCACAAAATATATACAAGGAGTCTGTCGAATACGTCTATAAACACATATAAATCACACATGAGGAGTCTGCCAAAGACACACCACCAAATATACATGAGAAGTCTGTCGAGAACAACTTGCTGAATATATACATGAGGAGTCTGCCAAAGACACACCACCCAATATACATGAGGAATCCATCTCTCTATTACATTATCTACTTGAACTCACGTAGAAGAAATAAAAATCAACTGGAAAATTCAACAAAACATCATTATATAAAAGGGTGTATCAAATTGCATTTGCCACATTCTATAAAGACAAAGCAATTAGATACACCCTAAAAAGTTTATTTACCGTGTGTGAATGCAAATACAGATTATCTGCATGTATTCAGCTTTCGGTACAAGAATTTAATTTCTTACAAGCACCTTCTTTCCACCGACAAGATAGAGTCCGGCATCAAGCTTTACAGACACTGTTCCATCGACAATGCCGTTCCATACAAGCATACCTGACACGCTATAGACAGCAACCGGAAGTGTCTGCTGCGTCCGGACTACAAGTACACCGTGCTCCACAGAAATTTCCATCGGAGAGTCTTGTGACGAAATCAGTATGTCTTCAACAGCATCCGGGACTTCATCCAACGGAGCGGTATATACGAGACGGAAATTATCGGCCTTATACCAACGTCCGGCACGTATGCCTATTTCAAGTTCTGTGTTGTCATCCTCAATCATGATGTCCTCAATCTTCGCTTCTGTAAGGTAGAAACGTCCGAAAGGATGTGCCTGTACAGCCGCAGTCTTCTCTCCGGCATACATCACCACTTCATTGTCATGGTCTGTCCCGAGCATAGCAGTCAGTCTGTAGTATCCCGGAACAAGCCCGCTTATAGTCTGGCTGATGCCTACACCGGTTGAGTCGGAAGCGAAGCTGTAGAGAAGATAGTCGCCGTCAGCACCTATACCTTTATACATCACATTAGTGACAGGTTTTGTAGATACGGTGTTCGCACCAACTGTCCATCCTTTGACACTTCCGGTTTCAAACGAAGGATTGGTAATCAACTGGGTAAAGTCAACCTCCATGTTCACTCCATTGCCTGAAAGATGAAGTTTGTACGACTCAGCATATTCCATCAATGCTGCGGCATACTTCTTTACCTTGCTGGCAGTAGTGATGCTCTGCTCTGTGAATATGTTCTCTGCCACTGCAATGGAATCAACGAAATCGGAAGTGGATTGTTCATCCACGATGCTGCGATAGTCGGCAAGGATGTCATAACAAGCCGAAATATTCTGTCCGAGAACAAGATAGTGAGGGTCGAGAGTCATTGAAGAATAGGCACGGAACTTGGCTTTCATCTTCTCGTCTGCAAAATATCCACGCATAGCATCAACAGCAGTACCACTCTCGACAGGGGCAAAGAATTGTGCCTCCTCATCATTTATCAAGAACGCACCTTCCGGTGTAGTCGAAGAGACGAATGTTCCGATGAATGAAGGGTCTGCATTCTCCACCGGAGCAGCCTTCACCGGCACATCCTTTCCGGAGAGAGTCTGCACCTGACTGGATGTGGTCATGATAATATAAGTCTGTCCGGCCTCAAGTTCTCTCACGTTTGTTGTCCTGTTGCTGATACCGGTAGTGCTATGCGAATCTATTCTTCTCGCGATTATTCCGTCAGGCACTGACACCTTGCACGGAACTGTGATGAGATACCAACGGTTCGGAGTCTGGACAATATCAATGCAGACCTCCTTTGCAGTGAACTCACCGGCAGGAACAAAGTCATGTCCCGGAGTAAGCAAAAGTTTCTCACATACGGCAGAATTTTTGGAAATCACATTCATGCCTTCTGCCCCTGAGTTGTCATCCACATAGAACAAAGCATTAGGATTTGTCTCCACCGGAGAAACGCTACCGATGTTCTTCACCTTCGTCAAATCGTATGAAGTGGCAGTTTTGTAAGCCACTTTCTTGGCGATGGAAAGGAAAGCATTGCTGTCCCAATTGCCTTCAAGAGCAAGACAGCCGTTGTCATATCCTGCAACCGCAAGGTCTGACTCCCGGAGCACGAAACGCACGATTGTATCGACAGTCGCATAATGTACGGTATCCTCTGTCTTTGTAGCAGGAATTGGATTCACAAGCACAGCCTGATAAAGTTTGCCTGTCTCTATTGGACAACTTGATGTATTGGCTATGCTAAAAGATATATTGCCTGACTCGCGACCTCCGATTTCAGTCTTTGAAGATTTATAGCCGACATAAGTGAAAGTTTTGCCTTCGTCTTCACTGACATATATACCCAAACGCGGAGACCCTTCGTATGCAATGTCACTTTCATTACGCATATTAACTACACATGTCGCACGGTCATTATAGACCACTGTATAGTCCTTTCCTTCGTATGTTTCCGAAACACTGCTTCCGTCAATAGAAATTCCATCAAGCCACAAGTCGCTTTGCGGAGCTTTCACTTCAGCTGAATCTGTGGCAAGAATGTTCATGTTTTTGTCTGCCACAAAGAAGTACCACATTTTCTCTGTCGTAGGCTTGACATTAAGACGAAGAATTGTCGTTTGTCCGTCTGCACTCAACACTGTTTCCTTGTCACTGCCTTTCGCTTCTGTAAGAGAAGACGGTTTCTTGCCGGTAGAATTGGCAAACAAATACACTCCGCTGTAAGGTAAAGTTCCGTTGTTAGCCACAGCCACCTTTACCTCATTGGTACGACTCATATAAACCTTTGCAGGAAAAGTTATTGAAGCCGAAAGATTCTGCTTTTTAGGCGCAATGCCATAGACCATTCCCTGCCATGAAATGAAGCCGTTCATACCGGTTTCGTCATCAACAGTAAAATAGCCATCTCCGGTACCTCCCCATCCGAAATTGAAATGGAAAAGATTTCTTGATGCCTGATAACCGTCAACCACTACAGCATGGCCACCGCTGTTTTCATTATAGCCTGTATAGACCATCGGGCGACCGGCAATCAATTCGTCATAAATTTTCTTCTCCCATGCGGTCTGAGAATAGTTGCCGGACTTATACTCGCAAACTCCGGACAAACGGAAATAGGAAGAGAACGTATTCACAAGGTCTGCTATCTGACCGGAAGTAGATCTGTCTCCCTCCTTTACTCCATAGGTAAGATGAGTAGCCGCTCCGAGAGCCGCTGTAAAGGTAGCCACAGCTTCGTCATATTCGGAAGGACGACTGCCGTTGTAAGAATCAAGCATCAGCCCCCACTTCAAAGGCATACCTTTTTTATAAATCTCGGTAACAGGAGCTTGCCCATAGCTGTAAGTCGAAGTGGTGGAAAGTAGTGATTCAGGATTGTCTTTGTGAAAATAATATACAACCTGAGCACCTGCGGTAGCCACACAACCGGTCATCGCTCTGTTCTGTGTTCCTTTCATGAAAGGACAATTGTTGTTATAGGGAGCCTCCTGATGCCAGTGTGTGGTCATAAGAGGAGTCACATCCACCCTTGTAACCGCCGTCCTCAGCTGCGGACCATGAGCCTTCAAATAGGCCGCACTCTTGCGCGATACGTTCTCCCCCTTGCACTGTGCTTCTTCCACAAGTCCTGCATAATAGTCAAGCATCCCCTTCAACTGCGGAGGAAGATTGTTCTCATCGAAATCTCCGCTCTCCGTATATCCGAGAACTTCCGGTAAACAGTCGTCACCGCTGACAATAACATACCCTTGTCCTTCTCCGCGAGAAAATATATAATAAGGAGATGTCTGTTGCACAACCTTATCCATATTTCTCGATTTTGCCTCTGTGCGCGATGCTCGCTTCACCAGATTAACTTCCCCCGGGGTTTGCAGATAGGAAGAAGCTATCTTTCCGGCTGTTTCCAAATCTACAGGGTCGGCAGAAACTGTCAGAGAAGACAGTAATCCGGCCACACCTAAAAAGATAATTTTTTTCATAAGAACTAAATTATAAAGTTATTGAATAAACCAATGTATAATATAATGTGAATGTTTATCAACTGTCAAAATATAAACAACAAAAAAACATGCCAATATGCGGAGTCTTTCAGATTCCACATGTTGGCATGTTTCCTTATAGAACACATCGCGAAACTATTCGTCAAGCTTCAATACGGCAAGGAAAGCTTTCTGCGGAACCTGAACATTTCCTATTTGTTTCATTCGCTTCTTTCCTCTCTTTTGCTTTTCAAGCAACTTTCGCTTACGGCTGACATCACCTCCATAACATTTGGCTGTCACATCCTTACGAACCTGCTTCACTGTCTCTCGCGCTATAATCTTGCCACCAATCGCTGCCTGTATGGCGATGTCAAACTGCTGGCGCGGAAGAAGCTCTTTGAGACGTTCACACATCCGTCGTCCGAGATTCACTGAATTATCCACATGAATAAGCGTTGACAAAGCATCGACACTCTCCCCATTAAGAAGAATATCAAGCTTTACAAGCTTGGACGGACGGAAACCGGCATGATGATAATCAAAGGAAGCATATCCGCGGCTAATGCTCTTCAGTTTATCATAAAAGTCTATGACAATCTCTCCCAAAGGCATCATGAACTGAAGCTCCACTCTATTTCCGGCAATAAATTCCTGCTTAACCAGTTCACCACGCTTGCTCAGACATAATGTCATAATAGGTCCGATGTAAGTAGCTGTCGTGATTACTGTGGCACTAATATAAGGTTCCTCCACATGGTCAATCAGTGTAGGCTCCGGCATACCGGAAGGATTATGTACCTCCTGTGCCTCACCATGTTTGTCATAGACCATATACGAAACATTGGGAACTGTCGTTATCACATCCATACCGAACTCACGGTCAAGACGCTCCTGCACAATCTCCATGTGTAGAAGCCCGAGGAAACCGCAACGGAAACCAAAGCCCAAAGCAGCAGAACTTTCATGTTGGAAAGTAAGAGAAGCATCATTCAACTGCAACTTCTCCAAACTGGCACGCAGATTCTCATAATCTTCCGTCTCTATGGGATACACACCGGCAAAAACCATCGGCTTCACTTCCTGAAAACCGGCAATTGCTCCCACACTCGGATTTGCCACAGAAGTGATGGTATCACCTACTTTTACTTCCGTCGCATTCTTTATGCCGCTGACAATATAACCGACATCGCCTGTCCGAAGCTCCTTTTTAGGAATCATGTCCATCTTCAAGACTCCAATTTCCTCTGCCTGATACTCTTTCTTGGTGTTTATGAAGCGAACCTTCTCACCCGGACGCATCACTCCATTGATAATCTTGAAATATGCAATGATACCTCTGAAGCTGTTGAAGACAGAATCAAATATCAGAGCCTGCAAAGGAGCATTGTCATCACCGGTAGGATGCGGAATACGCTCAACTACCGCATTCAAAATATCTTCAACACCCATACCGGTCTTTCCAGATGCCTGAATTATATCTTCATAATCACACCCTATAAGATCAACAATTTCGTCAGACACCTCTTCCGGCATCGCATTGGGCATGTCGCACTTGTTTATGACAGGAATGATT
This sequence comes from Prevotellaceae bacterium, assembly GCA_021204165.1. Taxonomy (GTDB): domain Bacteria; phylum Bacteroidota; class Bacteroidia; order Bacteroidales; family Bacteroidaceae; genus RGIG8745. The sequence continues at coordinate 7,350 of JAJPZU010000092.1, read as the reverse complement.
TCAAGGTCATTGTCTATAGCCATGTACAGATTAGATATGGTCTGTGCCTGCACACCCTGTGTAGCATCTACTACAAGCAACGCACCTTCACACGCAGCAATGGAACGGCTTACTTCGTATGAAAAGTCAACATGTCCGGGAGTATCGATAAGATTCAAAATATATTTTTCTCCCTTATACATGTATTCCATCTGAATGGCATGACTCTTGATTGTTATACCACGTTCACGTTCCAAATCCATGTCGTCGAGCATCTGTCCTTCTGTAACCTTTATTGTATTGGTATATTCCAGAAGACGATCGGCAAGAGTTGACTTACCATGATCTATATGCGCGATAATACAGAAATTTCTTATATTCTTCATAACTATATTCTACTTGCTTCGGCAAAGTTAAGGATAAAAAACGAAAGAATATATAAATATGTGTACCAAACAAATATTCTGACAAACAAAAAACTAAAGATAAACATCTATCCGGCTTCATTTCTCAAACGGAAAACAAAGCAGACAATCATTTACTTAATGTATTGCAACAAAAGATTCTCTTCATCATTATTTTCTCTGATACACCCTCACATAATCCACCTCATACAGCATCGGGAAAGAGTCATCCTGCGGTTCACCGCCATTTATACCTCCCACAGCAAGATCAAGAAGGATATATTGAGGTTTGCGGAAAGGATTCTCTCCTTTTCCTATACTGCCATTAAAGGTAGAAGAAAGAGGAATGTCATTCAGAAGCTCATCGTCCAGATATATCCTTATATAGTCTTTTGTCCAATCCATTACCCACACATGGAATTTCTCATTCCAATAAGGATCTTTTTCCAGAAAATGACTGTAAGGTGTACGCTTGGAATTCCACACAGCACTGTAACGTCTGTCATTTCCCCACGCGGCATTCGCAAGTATATGCGGCTTACCATCCACATGATAATACTCCATCACATCAATCTCACCGCAAGAAGGCCACTCCATATTATCACCCAAAGTCCAGATTGCGGGCCAAGCCCCTATCACCGCAGGAATACGGGCACGTACTTCCATGCGTCCATAAAGAAAGCTGAACTTTCCGCGAGTATTTACAGATGTAGATGTATATCGTGCATATTGCCGCTCTGTCTGCCATCTGTTCCCACGTTTCTTCCATGTATTGTCTTCTGCATGTGCATCGCCTTTGTATCGAGGATTCGGAACAGAATCAATACGTGCCTCAAGTATAAGCATTCCGTTATGCCTGTAAGCGTTGTCAGCCTGATACCATTGATATTCCTCATTACGTACAAAACCGTTTTCAGCCCGCCATTTCTCTACATCAAAGTTCCCGGAGCCTTCAAACTCATCACTCCACACAAGTTGCCAACTGTCATCCATCGGCTGCAATTGCGAATAGGAAAACTGTGGAAGTGCAAACGTACACATCCCTAAAAGAAAACTCTTAAACGGAGTCTTACAATATTTCATTAAACTATCCATTGTATAAATTCAATTTATAGATTATCTTACTACGACACGTATAAAAACAAATAATGCGCTAAGGATGCACAGAAGCAACCAAAGCGCATTATTTTATTACAAACTTTACTATATATTTATTTCAGAGAATAAATATATGGTTCTTTATCATCACCAGTCTCAGCAACTGCCACTTTGTCTTCACGAAGCAACCATCCAAGACCCAAATTAAAATCTTTCTCCGCCAGTTTTGTAATCTTCTTAATCTGCTTAAACGTCAAACCTTCATTCACATCAGAAAGTGCATTCCATATAATGCCCGCAATGTTTCCTGCTTTTTCCTGCAACATAATCCTACTTACCATTTAAATATTAAAATTATAAATCAATACATTCCTTATAGGAATGATACAAAGGTATGCAAATTATGATTAACAGCAAAATAATAAGTTTGCAATAAGTTAAAAAACAGACATTTCGCCCACTATTTAACAATCATTAATTGTTTTTCCACGCTTTTCTGTGTGCGTACACACTTTTTTTGCACTTCTGAAGCATCATTGCTTTGCAACTGCATCATCTGACGTATCAAGGTAATTCTGCCATATAAGCGCAGCAGTTTCTACCATCCTAAGACAAGGTCTCTTCTTATAATATTCAGCAGTACGTTCATCAGGAGTGTAAACAATTTTTGAATCTTTACGCAATCCAAGCAGCTCACTGCATATAATACTTCCGTTCATTTCCTTAAACTTGCCGGCAAGTTCCTGAACCAACTTATAATTGGCCTGTTTCTGCATTTTGTCCTCCGGAAGCGTCTGCCCTTTTTCCATTCCGGCGAGCATGGCCATCCCGCAAACTGCTCCGCACGTTCCGCGCATACGTCCTATTCCGCCCCCGAATGAAGCCGATACTCTCAATGCCATATCATCAGACATGCCATACATATCAGAAAATGCACAGAATACAGATTGGGAACAATTATAGCCTTTAAGAAAAAGTTCACGTGCTTTAGCTATTCTGTCACAAGTTCCTTTTCCATCATTTGTCATTCGTAATCCTCCTTCTTATACCGAAATTCAACAAGTTTCTTTTTTGTTCCTTTCTCAAAATATGACAACACAATATTCAGACCTGCCGCCTTCACATTTTTAAGTTCTACAGAATTTCGGATACCTTCAAGGCATTCATAACGCAAATCCTCCAGCTTCTGCATAAACAAGCTTTCCTCTTTAGAAGTCAACTCCACAGAATAATAGTATCTGTAGTCCATTGTTCCGTCATTATGAAAAACAAGACTGTCAAGGACAGTAATGGCATCACATTGTTTGGGGCAGTTACGTTCTGTAAAATCTTTTGTTTCACGTTCAAAACGTTCCATTTTACTTTCTTGGCAAGCAGAAAGCAGAGAAAGCAGCACTGATGAAATAAAAAACAAACGTCCTTTCATACCATTCCATTACTTATTGACAAGCTGCCGAAGTGCAGTGGCGAGCTGATCCGGACAAGAAGTACGGCGCATACCACATCTTATGCCTTCAAGACGAGCAATCACATCCTCAGCCTTCTGACCACGAACAAGAGCCGCTATCCCCTGAGTGTTTCCGTTGCATCCTCCTATAAAAGCAATATTCTCAATAATCCCGTTCTCATCAAGTTCTATCTCGATAGAAGTAGAACAAGTTCCGGTGGTTTTATATACAGTCTTCATATTTTTCTTTTGAAATTATGACGCGTCCCAGTTATGAAACAAGTTCTTCTGCCATAAATGAGCCTATTAAAATTATGAAGTTGTAAAATTAGCGGTCATCAAAGAGCCTCAGCTCTATATTCATGGACCGGAAATCTTACAACTTCACAACTCTATTGTCTTATTTCATATTTGTATAGACATTCTGCACGTCATCAAACTCCTCAAGCTTCTCAATCATCTTTTCAATGATCTCTCTCTGCTCGTCTGTAACTTCCTTCAAGTCGTTAGGAACGTATGTAAACTCAGCCGCAGTGATTTCAAAACCGCCGTCCTCAAGATATTTCTGAATCTGTGCAAAACTCTTAGGATCGCCGTATATTGTGATGGTAGTCTCTCCGTTCTCTTCATCCTCTTCCTCGTCATACTCATCGTTCACACCGAAGTCGATAAGCTCAAGAATCATATCGTCCATATCCAGACCGTCCTTCTTCTTGAACGTGAACTGTGCATAATGGTCAAACAAATAAGCAAGGCTGCCCATTGTACCAAGTGTACCGCTGAACTTATTGAATATAGAACGCACATCAGCCACAGTGCGAGTCGTGTTGTCAGTAAGAGTATCTACAAACACAGCGATTCCGTGAGGACCGTATCCCTCATACGTCATAGTCTTCCAACTATTCTTGTCCTTACCTACAGCATTCTTTATGGCTCTTTCGATATTGTCCTTTGGCATATTCTCATGCTTGCATGTAGCAATAATCGCACGCAGACGAGAATTGTTCTCAGGTTCCGGTCCACCTTCTGCTACAGCTATCGCAATCTGCTTACCAAGTCTTGTAAAAGTTTTCGCCATATTGCCCCAACGCTTCAGTTTACGGGCCTTTCTAAATTCAAACGCTCTTCCCATAGGATTATATATTTTTTATTATTATTGTTTTATTGTTTCTGTAAATAATAGCATACCACAAGGCACAAAGTCGGTATCAGCAAATAGACATTAAATCCGGCAGCAACTACCTGAACAAGCCACAAGACCACCAACAGGTAATAAAGCCACCGAAACACTACTTTCCTGTTCATTTGCCTCTCACCTTAGCGCCGAGCTGTTTGCATATATTCTGCTCTATCTTTGTCATTATAGCCTCAATCTGCTTGTCATTAAGCGTCTTGCTTTCGTCCTGAAGCACAAAGTTCACGGCATAGCTCTTCTTGCCAGCCTCAAGATTCTTGCCTTCATAGACATCAAACAATTTGACTTCCTTCAGAAGCTTCTTCTCACTCTGATATGCAATCTGCTCAATGCGCGCAAATTCAATATTACTGTCAAGCAACAGCGCAAGGTCGCGGCTCACTGCCGGGTACTTAGGTATCTCCGTGTATTTTGTCTCCGACTTACGTACCAGCTTCATGAGATTGCTCCAATTGATGTCCGCATAATACACAGGTGTGTCAATATCAAATTTCTTTGTCTGCTTCTTGCTCACGACACCATATTCGACAATAAGCTTGCCTCCACGGTTACTTATGGTCGCAGCCTTAGAGAACAAATCATTCTTCTCCTCGCCGAACACTACCGCACCAAACGGTACACCAAGACGTTGCAAGATATTCATCACGTATGCTTTCAGCTCATAGACACTTGTCTCTTCATCGGCATGTGCCCAGCTGCCGTTCACACGTTTGCCTGTAAGCCACAGTCCAAGATGGAAATCCTCCGAATACGGAGCAAGCACCTTCTTCGAAGTATGTCCGTCAATCTTCTCGCCAGCCTCAAGCACCTCTCTTCTTGACGCATCATAGCGGTAGCAGGTTCCGTATTCAAAGAAGCGGATGTCACCCATACGTCTGTTGACATTATGGCTGATACACTCCAGTCCGCCAAAAAGAAGAGTCTGACGCAATGCACCCAAATCCTGACTCAGCGGATTCATCAAGCGCACAAGATGATCCGAAGTATATGCCTCCAGACCGTCATAATAGGATATTTTTGTCAGCGAATTGTTCAGAATCTCGTTGAATCCGCAACCCACAAGCTGCTCTCCTATAAGATTCTGCAACTTATTGCTTCGGTCCACCTCGCCTTTGACCGTGAGGCTCGACTTCACCTGTTCCGGTATCTCTATGTTGTTATATCCGTATATACGGAGAATTTCTTCCACCACATCACACGGTCTCTGCACATCCACACGATAAGCCGGCACTTCAAGCTTGAACATCTTGTCGGAAGCCTCAAGCACCTTCATGCCCAGATTCTCGCAAATCGACCGCATGGTGTCTGCCGGTATATCCTTTCCTATCAAATCGCGACAGTACTGTATGTCGAAATCCACCACCGCATTTTCAGGCAAGGTGTCGCTTTTCACATCCTTTATCTCCATCGCAATTTCGCCTCCGGCAAGCTCCTTGGCGAGCATGGCAGCCTGTTTCAAGGCATAAATCTGTCCGTCCGGGTCAATTCCTCGCTCAAAGCGGAATGACGCGTCAGTCTGCAAACCATGACGGCGCGCACTCTTGCGTATCCATGTAGGATGGAAATAAGCCGATTCAAACAAGACATCTTTTGTCGTCTCATACGTACCGGAACCTTTTCCGCCGAACACACCTGCGATACACATCGGTTCTTCCGCATTGCATATAGCAAGATCCTTGTCGCTGAGTTTGTGTTCAACCCCATCGAGAGTGACAAAAGGTGTTCCTTCCGGCATAGCTTTCACCACCACCTTGCTGCCTTTAATCATATCCGCATCAAAGCAATGGAGAGGCTGTCCGTATGCCATCATTATATAATTGGTAATATCCACAATATTGTTTATCGGACGAAGACCTATTGTCGTGAGCTTGTCTTTCAGCCACTTCGGCGACTCCTTGACTTCACAGTTCTTCACAGTCACAGCACAATAGCGAGGACATGCCTCTTTCTGCTCCACCACCACATCAATGTCAAGCGCGTGGCTGTCGTCAACCTTAAAAGCCTCGCATGAAGGACGGTGAAGCTCCGTGTCATATCCATTCTGCTTCAGATAAGCGTAGAAGTCACGTGCAACTCCCCAGTGCGAACATGCGTCGCTGTGATTAGGAGTGATGTCAACCTCTATCACCCAGTCGCTCTCCAATCCGTAATACTTGGCAGCAGGCATACCCACTTCCGTATCTTCCGGCAACACAATAATGCCGTTATGGTCGTTTCCGATTCCTATCTCATCCTCAGCGCAAATCATTCCGTTACTTTCGATTCCGCGCAGTTTAGACTTCTTGATGGTAAAACACTGGTCGCCATCGTAAAGTTTGGTACCCAGAGTCGCCACAATCACTTTCTCTCCCGCAGCCACATTCGATGCGCCGCATACAATCTGCTCTGTCCTGTCGCCCAAGTCAACGGAACAAACGTGCATGTGGTCACTGTTAGGATGAGCTTCACAAGTAAGCACCTTACCAACCACCAATCCTTCAAGTCCGCCTTTAATGGACTGAACTTCCTCGACAGCACCCACTTCAAGTCCGATACTGGTCAAAGCATCGGCAACTTCCAGCGGAGACATATCGAAATCGACATATTCCTTAAGCCATTTATAACTGACATTCATATATGTATACTTTTTTAGAATTTCAAAAGAAAAAGTTTCCACCTACCGCTTTTATAATTAAGATAGAAGCGATAATGACAGAAAACCGTGCAAAGATAAATCAAAAGCGAGAGATAAAAAAGCAAGTTGTTTATTTTTTATTCCTCTGTGAGACCTCTGTGAGTTATGGAGAGTGGAGGACGGCAAATGTCATTATTATTTTTAATCAATAAATCCGAGTAAACCCAAATCAGGAAAATAGATTTTCTCCAAGTTTCGCCGCCCCATAAAAAAATTTTTGACATCGTTTTTTTGAGGGGTGTTCGGTTTTGACAAAATGATAGCATATTCGGTAATTTCAAATCCTAATTTAAGTATTTCACACTAAAACACTTACTTTTTGATTTTGCCAAATGTTAAAATTCCAAGCCCTCTGGCACGCGTCAAAATGAAGCGTGCCGAACTTTTATTGGAAATCGGGGATTCTACGCGCATTTTCTGAGAGCCTTGCTAATTGTAAAATAGTGTTTCGATTTTCCGCCGCTCCTTAACATTTGTTGCATTTCGGCTCACTGTTCATGAAATTTCACCGCAGTGTTTTTAAATTTTCACCGCGGTGAAAATTTTTGCACAC
>JAJPZU010000008.1 GCA_021204165.1 Prevotellaceae bacterium | reverse complement strand
GTGCAAAAATTTTCACCGCGGTGAAAATTTAAAAACACTGCGGTAAAATTTCGGAAAGACTTTGTCAAAGTATAACAAATGCAAATAAATCGCCCAAAATCATAACACTATTTCACAATTAAAAAGCCTCTCAGAAAATGCGCGTAGAATCCCCGATTTCCGATAAAAGTTCAGTGTGCTTCATTTTGACGCGTGCCAGAGGGCTTGGAATTTTAACATTTGACAAAATCAAAAAGATAGTATTTCAGCACAAAAACATTCAAAACAAAACCAAAAGCAGCAAATACACCATCATTTTGTCAAAACAAAAACACCCTCCAAAAAACGATGTTAAAAAATTTTTTATGGAGATAAATATTAGCCATAACAACTATGTACCAAAAATGCTCCGTATTAGCCATAAACAGAGAAAGGGGGACAAGCGACAGCAATTTATCATTATTCCTTTTTTATTCGTTTATTCCAAGGTTTTTCCGTAAGTTTGCAGCACAATAAAAAGGGTAAAAAATGGATATAAAAGAGCAGAACTCAGATTTGATAGAAAAGAAACAGGAGAAAGCGAAAAAAAGATGCTACAGACTCATCGGATGCCTATGGTTTTTCGTTTTTCTCATCATAGCCGGAATGGGACTGGCAATCTATTCAATTTCACAAGGATGGTGGGGAGGACTCCCTCCTATCTCTGATTTACAGAATCCTATAAACAAGTATGCTTCACGAATATATACTTCCGACGGAAAAGTCATCGGAACATGGAGCTATGCTTCTGAAAACAGAGTGATGATGAGCTACGACTCTCTTCCGGAGAATCTTGTAAATGCTCTCATTGCCACAGAAGATGTCAGATTTTATGACCATTCAGGCATAGACATGAAAGCACTTGCACGCGCTGTTGTCAAACGAGGTATCATGAGGCAAAAGTCGGCAGGCGGAGGAAGCACCATTACGCAGCAGCTGGCAAAACAATTGTATTCGGACGTTGCGCGCGACGAGAAGAAGAGAATAATGCAGAAACCGATTGAATGGTACATTGCAGTACAACTCGAATGTTACTATACAAAAGAGGAAATCATCACCATGTATCTGAACTACTTCGATTTCCTGAACAATGCCGTAGGAATAAAGAATGCCGCCAACACATATTTCGCCAAACAGCCGTCGGAACTGTCGCTTGAAGAATGCGCCACTCTCGTGGGCATGTGCAAGAACCCTTCGCTGTACAATCCGGTACGCTTCAACGAAAGAAGCCGTGAGCGCAGGAATGTAGTGTTGTCACAGATGCAGAAAGCCGGATACATATCAACGGAAGAAATGGAAAAGGCACAGGCAACAGCCCTCAACACAGACAAATTCCACATTACAGACCACAAGGAAGGGCTTGCCCCTTATTTCCGCGAGTATCTGAGACGCATCATGATGGCACGCAGACCAAACCGTAACGACTATGCTTCATGGCAGTCACAGCAATATTATGACGACTCTCTCTCATGGGAAACCAATCCGCTGTACGGATGGTGCCACAAAAACACCAAAAAGGACGGGACAAACTATAACATTTACACTGACGGTCTGAAGATATACACGTCTCTCGACTCACGTATGCAGGCATACGCAGAAGAAGCCGCATACGAGCATGTGGCGGAGTTCTTGCAGCCGAAATTTGAGGCGGACAACAAGGGCAAACCCAATGCTCCGTACAGCGGACTCACGAAAGCGCAAGTAGATAAGATTCTGGCACGGACCATGCGACAGAGTGAACGTTACAGGGTGATGAAGATAGCAGGTTACTCGGAAGAGGAGATTGAGAAGGCTTTCAACACAAAAGTTAAAATGACGGTATTCTCATACAAAGGTGACTTCGAAACGGAAATGACTCCTCTTGACTCCATCAGATATTACAAGACGTTTCTCCGCACTGCCTTCATGGCGATGGATCCGAGAAACGGGGATGTAAAAGCATACGTGGGCGGCTTGAACTACAAGCATTTCCAGTATGACAACGTGATGGGAGGAGGAAGAAGACAGGTTGGTTCCACAATAAAGCCGTTCCTCTATTCGCTTGCAATGGAGAACGGATTCACTCCGTGCGATGTGGCTCCGAATACGGAGCATACCTACATGGTGGCAGGCAAACCGTGGACTCCGCGCAACTCGGGACGCTCTCACTACGGGGAAATGGTGACACTGAAATGGGGACTTTCGCAGTCGAACAACTGGATTTCCGCTTATCTGATGTCTCAGCTCAACCCACGGCAGCTCGTGGCCCTCATGCACGAAATGGGAATAACGAACAAGGAAATTCATCCTTCACTGAGTCTGTGCCTCGGTCCGTGCGACATCAGTGTCGGAGAAATGGTCAGTGCATACACTGCATTCGCAAATGCGGGAGTGAGATTTGCACCACGACTTGTCACACGCATAGAAGATGCCGACGGAAATGTCATTGAAAGCTTCACTCCACGGATGAACGAAGTGATGAGTCCGGAGTCTGCATACAAGATGGTGACCATGCTGCGCGGAGTGATAGACTCCGGTACGGGACGCAGAATACGTACAAGATACAACATCACAGCGGATATGGGAGGAAAAACAGGAACCACAAACTCTAATGCGGACGCATGGTTCATGGGCTTCACCCCTAAGCTGGTGGTAGGATGCTGGGTCGGCGGAGAAGACCGTGACATACACTTCAGCTCCATGACTTACGGACAAGGTGCAAGCGGTGCACTTCCCGTATATGGAATCTTCATGAACAAAGTTTACTCAGACAAGAAACTGGGTATAGCACAAACAGACTCTTTCTATATTCCGAATAACTTTGAACTATGCTCTGACGACCTTGACGGCCTGCAAGAAGGTGACATGGTGCCGGAGGAAGAAATGGATATAGACGAGAGTTTTCAATAATATATAAGTAGAACCCCAATTATCATATAGATATGAAATTCATAGGAATCATCCCTGCACGATATGCCTCGACACGCTTCCCGGGAAAGCCATTGGCAATGCTTGGAGGAATTACAGTCATTGAGAGAGTATATAGACAAGTGGAGAACATATTGGACGAAGTGGTCGTGGCAACCGATGACGAGCGCATAGAAGATGCGGTGAAATCATTCGGCGGAAAAGTGGTGATGACAAGCCCGTCCCACCGGAGCGGAACAGACCGTTGTTATGAAGCATTGCAGAAAACAGGAGAAGAGGAATTTGATGTGGTTATAAATATCCAAGGCGACGAGCCTTTTATCCAACCCCAGCAATTAAAGTCCATTATCGAATGTTTTAACGACGAGTCCATAGACATAGCTACGCTTGTAAAGCCATTCACCGCCGACGACGGAATATGCGCCCTTGAAAATGCCAACTCACCCAAAGTGGTTGTAAACAAGAATATGGAAGCCATGTACTTCAGCCGCTCCATCATTCCCTATATGCGCGGCAAAGACAAGAATGAATGGCTCAAAGGGCACACATATTATAAACACATAGGGCTTTACGCTTACCGGAGCAATGTTCTGAAAGAAATCACATCCTTAGACCAGTCGCCTCTTGAAATTGCAGAATCTCTGGAACAATTGCGATGGCTGGAAAATGGATATAAGATTAAAGTAGGCATCAGCCATACGGAAACAATAGGCATTGACACCCCGGAGGATTTACAACACGCAGAAGAATTTTTGAGAAGACAAGAATGAACAGAAATACACAGCCGGAAATCAAACCGATAGAACGACTTACGATATGTAGTCCGGAAAGTATGACAATGGCAAACGGTATCGAACTGAAATACATCAAGACAAACGACACCGAAATGGTCAGGATGGATTTCATGTTCAAGGGTGGACAATGGACACAAGAAATTCCATTGCAGTCTTACTACGCATTCAAACAGTTAAAAGAAGGTACACAATCTTTCAACGGTGAAGAGATAGCGGAAAAGCTGGACTATTACGGTGCCACAATAGAAACATCTTCCAACATGTCGTATTCTGTGGTTTCCCTACTTTGTCTAAGAAAGTATCTTAAACACGTAATTCCCATATTACAGTCCATGCTGTGGGAGCCGACATACCCCCAAGACAAACTTTCCATTGCTTTGACACAAGGGAAAGCAGCGTATGCAGCAAGTATGCAGAGTGTGGGGACACGATGCAAACAACAGTTCTATAAGAGTCTGTACGGAGAGGGACACCCGATGGCACAATACCCTTCGCTTCAAGATTACGATACACTTACTCCGGAAACTCTACGACATTTCAGGGATAAAAATATCAGTTCTGACAACTGCAAGATATTCTTGACAGGGATGTATGACGACAATATTATAAAGATTGTCACTGATGCTTTTGGAGAAAAACATTGGGGAGGAAACGGAGGAAAATTCACCGGATACCATTCTTTTACTGTCACCCAGCCGAAGCAGAGCCGTTTCTCTGTCCGAATGGACAACATGACAGTACAGTCCGCCATAAAAGTCGGACGCTTATTTCCGGAGCGTAACCACAAAGACTTCACCACACTTAACATCATGAGTACAATTCTCGGTGGATATTTCGGAAGCAGACTCATGTCAAATATTCGTGAAACAAAAGGCTATACATACGACATAAGTTCAGCCATATACCAATCTCCCCAAAACACCACATTCGTAATAACCACAGAAACCCCCAATGAATATACGGAATGTGTCATCGAAGAGATGCACAAGGAAATGCTCCGACTGTGCCAAGAGCCTGTGCCGGAAGAAGAACTGACCAATGTGAAGAATTATCTTTCGGGACATATATGCCGTAATTGTGAAACCGGATTCAACACGTCAGCCATGCTCATGCGTTTAGATGTAACCGAGAGAACGACCGATGATATGGTCAGAGACTTTGAGAGGATGAAACAAACCACATCTGAAGACATCATGAAATGCGCTTCTTCGTATTTAAGCCGTGAATCAATGACAGAGTGCATTGCCGGATACTTTTAAACATAGTCGGCAAAGACACTCAAATAAGAAATAGACGTGTTTACGGCATTTCTCACGGACTTCCTCTTCACTTTTTCTTTTTTTAGTACCGCAATAAACTTTTATCCGCAATAATTTTATCAGTTGTCTTTTTTATTGTACCTTTACATGGTTTAAGGAAATAACAAATTAAAAGAAAGTAGATGACAGATCAGGACAGAATTATCAAAGTTGACATCAACGAAACGATGAAGTCTTCATACATCGACTATTCTATGTCGGTGATTGTGGCTCGTGCGCTTCCTGATGTTCGCGACGGATTCAAGCCGGTTCACCGCCGTATTCTTTACGGAATGATGGAACTCGGCATCACTCAGGATAAACCAACAAAGAAATGTGCAAGAATAGTCGGTGAAGTACTTGGTAAATATCACCCTCACGGAGACTCGTCCGTATATGGAGCACTTGTACGTCTGGCGCAGCCGTGGGCTATGCGCTATACCCTTGTTGACGGACAAGGAAACTTCGGCTCTGTAGATGGTGACGGTGCAGCAGCCATGCGTTATACGGAAGCGCGCCTCACCAAGCTTGGTGAAGCCATGATGGAAGACTTGTATAAAGAAACTGTTGACTTCCAGAACAACTTTGACGATTCATTACAAGAGCCAAAAGTATTGCCTACCAGAATACCAAACCTGCTGGTCAACGGTGCAAGCGGAATTGCAGTAGGTATGGCAACCAATATACCAACGCACAACCTTGGAGAAGTCATTGACGGATGTATCGCATATATAGACAATCCGGAGATTTCATCCCTTGAGCTTATGCAATACATCAAAGCTCCGGACTTCCCGACAGGAGGCATAATATGCGGCATAGACGGTGTACGCGAGGCATACGAGACCGGCCGCGGACGTATCGTCATTCGTTCAAAGACAGAAATTGAAACAGACGAGAATCATGACAAAATAATTGTAAATGAAATTCCATACAACGTAAACAAGGCCGAACTCATAAAGAAGATTGCAGACCTTGTAAACGAAAAGAGAATAGAAGGAATTTCAAATGTCAATGACGAGAGTGACCGCGAAGGTATGCGTATTGTCATTGACTTGAAGCGTGATGCCAATGCCAATGTCATATTGAACAAGCTATACAAGATGACAGAATTGCAATCAAGCTTCAGCGTCAACTGCATCGCTCTTGTCGGAGCATCGGCAAAAAGCTCAGGAAGACCAAAGCTGTTGACTTTGCGTGATTGCATCAGCAACTTTATAGAGCACAGACATGATGTGGTCATTCGCCGTACACAATATGACAAACGCAAAGCAGAAGAGCGTGCACATATTCTCAACGGACTCATAATTGCATGTGACAACATCGATGAGGTTGTACACATTATACGTGCAGCCAAATCTCCACAAGAGGCAATAGCTAACTTGATGAGCAGATTCAATCTGGATGATATTCAGGCAAAAGCAATTGTGGAAATGCGTCTGCGTCAGCTTACCGGTTTGGAGCAGGACAAGCTTCATGCAGAATATGACGAACTGCTGAAATTGATAGACTATCTCAATAATATCCTCAATGACCCGGAACTTTGTAAGAAAGTGATGAAAGACGAACTTGCAGAAGTTAAGGAAAAATGGGGTGATGTCCGCCGTACAGAGATAGACTATGCAGCAAGTGAGAACTTCAATCCGGAAGACTTCTATCCAAATCTGCCTGTAGTAATTACAGTTTCACACCTCGGCTACATCAAACGCACCCCTCTTACTGAGTTCCGTACTCAAGCACGTGGCGGTGTAGGTTCCAAGGGAAGTAATACACGCGACAAGGATTTCATCGAACACATATATCCGGCAAACACTCATAACACAATGATGTTCTTTACTCAAAAAGGACGCTGTTTCTGGATGAAAGTTTATGAAATACCGGAAGGGAACAAGACTTATAAAGGACGTGCAGTGCAGAATCTGCTGAATATCGACAATGATGACAATGTAACAGCATTTATCTGCATTGAGAATATCAATGATCAGGAATGGGTGAAGAGCCATAATCTGATTTTCTGTACCAAAAACGGAACAGTCAAGAAGTCTCGCTTTGAATTATACTCACATCCGCGTTCAAACGGACTCAATGCCATCAATATCGTAGAAGGAGACAAAGTAATAGAAGTATGTCTGACCTCAGGCAACGACGACATAATCATAGCTAACCGCAACGGACGCACAATCAGATTTAATGAGAATGCAGTTCGCCTTATGGGACGTACAGCTACAGGTGTACGTGCGCTCCGTCTTGACAATGACGGCGAGGATGAAGTGATAGGTATGATTTGCATGGCTTGTAATCCGCCTTTGACACCGGAACAATTAGCAGCAACAGAAAGCGAGGATGAATCAGCTGAGTTTGTAGAAGATACTGTATGCGACACAGAGGAGACAGAGACATGGGACGATTCTATGCCGGAAAATGCAGAAGATTCTTCAGAAGAATACCCGGAAACAGTAATGGTTGTTTCTGAAAAAGGCTTCGGCAAACGGTCATACCTCAGTGAATACAGGATTACTCACAGAGGCGGAAAAGGTGTCAAGACACTGAACATTACAGAAAAGACCGGCAAGCTTATTGCATTGAAGGCTGTTACAGACGATGACGATTTAATGATCATCAACAAGAGCGGCATCACAATCCGTCTTGCTCTAAACAACATTCGTGTTCAAGGACGTAATACTCAAGGAGTATCGCTCATCAACCTTAAAAAGCGTAACGACATTATCAGTAGTGTATGCAAAGTTGAACACGTCGATGAAGAAGAGTTGGAAGAAGGAGAAAACATCCTTGAGAACACAGACGAGACAGAAAACACAACCAATTCGTCTGAGAACTCAAATAATCCGGAAGATTCTTCCACATCATCGACAAGCGAAGTTTGACAGACAATAATAAACGGATGATAAAGTTTATGATATAACAACTATAAAAGTCAAATCGTATGAAAAAGTTATTATTCACTTGCGCAACTTTGATGGCATCATCTGCCATGTTTGCACAAAAGGCAAATGTGAACAAAGCAATGTCTGCAATCACTGCGGCAACGGCTAACCCTAAGGAAATCAACTACGAGAAAGTAGCTGAAGCATGGGAGCTTATACAGCCTGCAATGACAGACCCGGTATCTTCTGTAATGCCAGATACATGGTATATAGCAGGTCGCGTCAAATGCCTTTATATGAACAAGATGCTCAATGACCGTGCAGCAGGCATAGAAATGAACATGGGAGATTTCTTCGATAATCAATATGATATCGTTACATATTTCTCCAAATGTGACGAACTTGAGCATACTCCAAATGCAAAAGGCAAGATGCCGAAAGAGAAATATCGTCCAATGAACCAAACATTGGCAACAGGTCCTCACCAGAACCTCATGATTGCAGCAAGTAACCTTGTCAACACTGATTCCAAGAAATGTATTAAATTCTTGGATTTGTATTTCGGTGCATTTAACGACTCTCTCTTCAACGGCACAGAGCTTTCGACAAAAAATGTCAGTGACGCGAAGTACATATATGCAACCGCTCTCAAGGCTAATGCTACAAGTTCGACAGACACAACAAAGGTAATGCAGGCTTATGAAGAAGCACTGTCTTCAGAGTCTTATGCAAAGAATGCGTGCTTCGAGCTGATGCAAATCTACAAGAACAAAGGACAGATGGATTTGTGGGAGAAGTACTGCCACATGGGTGTAGAAAAATTCCCAGAAGAAACTATGTTCCCTAAAGTTCTTATTCTTGAATACATGAACAACAAGAAGTGGGCAGAAGCGAGTGAACTGTGCAATGTTCTCATCCAAAACCATCCTGAAGACGAATGGGCATACTATAACAAAGCTCTCATTGAATATGATCAGGAAAAGTTCGAAACCGCTCTTGAAGCATTCATCAAGACTACTGAGATAAAAAGCGACTACACTGACGCTTGGAGCGCAGCCGGAAAAGCAGCATGGAAGTTAGCACAGGACAATGCCACAAACAAAGAGCTATCAAAGAAGTATTATGCAACAGCTATAGAATGCTTTGAGAAAGTTCGCGAGCTGGAACCGGACAAACCAGACTTGTGGGGCTATTCACTGTATGCCTGCTACAATAACTCCGGAAATCTCGAAAAATCGAAGGAGTTTAAGCAGTATGTCAAGTAAACATATCTAAAACGAAATAAATAAGCTACAAAAAGACCGTTTTGTTGGAAGAAAACAACAAAACGGTCTTTTCTTGTTTCAATAATAATATCTAACTTTGCATGAACTTATCATATATAGTATATATTCGTGTAATCATTAAAAACAGACAATTATATAATTATGCAAAGCAGAGTATTAATTTGGGCAATCATGATTTCTCTCTTCTCGTCTGTCAACGCACAAGAAGCCACTGAATACAAGCGCAAAGCTGTCATGAAAGAAATCAATTCAAACATAAAGTCTGAAAACTACCAGAAGGCTGATGAACTTGTAAGAAATGCCATAGGCAAGTATGAAGAAGCTAAAACGGATGCAGAGTACTATAATCTGGAAGTCAACATACAATATCAACTTACTCTTTCCGAAAACAGGAAAATGTATCTGAAGTCAAACCCTGACACAATAAAATATTTCGGGCATATCCTCAATATGTACCGATATGGGATAAAATGCGACAGTTTAGATGCGCTACCGAATGAAAAAGGAGAGATAAAGTTTTCATACAGAGACAACATTTCCTCCAAGATGAAAGCTCTCAGAAACAATCTATGCAGCGCAGGCAAATATCATTATAAGAAAAAGAACTACAAAGAAGCATACGAGTTTCTTGACATGTATATGAGTACCACCAACTCCCCTCTTGTCAAAGAATCCAAAGATGACCAGAATGCCCAAGCATCCAACAGCGACAGCGTTAAGCTATCTCAGCTTGCTGTCCTTTCAGCATACGCATCAAAGAATTTCGATAAGGCAATCAAATATATCTCCACAGCCCTCCTCGATTCAGGAATGCGTGCGCACATCTATGAAGTCGGAAGCATAGCTTATGGTGAACTTGGAGACACCATCCACATGCTCGACATGCAGAATAAAGGTTTTCAATCTTACCCAACCAAAGAATATTTCTACACTTCTCTTCTCAAATACTATAATGACAACTCCCAATACGAGAAAGCCATCGATATAGCCAGAAGAACTGTAAGGTATAATCCGGAAAACCGCAAATGCTGGTATATAAAAGGAAAGATTGAGCGTTGTATGAACATGCAAGATTCCGCCATAGCCTCTTTCAGCCGCGCCATCGAGCTACAGCCGGATGATGCGGAAACATATTCAAGTATAGGCAATATATACATGGAGCAAGCAAACAGCAAATACAAGAATCTTAACATTCCCATAAGCAATCCAAATTATGCAGAGGCAAAAAAAGAAATAAACGATCTATATAGCAAAGCTAAAGACTATTATGAGAATGCCAGAAAGTATGATGAAAAGGATACAGAGCTTTGGCTCCCATACTTACGGGAAATATATTACAAATTGAATAAAGGTAAAGAGCTCAAAGCACTGGAATCGTATGATTCCTCTAAATAAGATATAATGAAGAAGGACAGCCGACCATTCAAACAAGTCAGCTGTCCTTTTTATTTTGCAATCAGAAAACCGTCTGCAAATTTCAAATAATGCCTTTCGTCGAATCCTGTAAAATCAATCCACCACACGGTTGGTCTCAGAATCCGGGAACACCACCTTCGGAACAAATGTTTTAGCTTCTTCAAAATCCATCAAAGCATAAGATATGATTATCACAATGTCGCCAACCTGCACCTTACGCGCCGCCGCACCATTGAGACAAATACACCCGGAACCTCTTTCGCCCTTGATGATGTATGTCTCAAAACGTTCACCATTGTTGTTATCTACAATCTGCACCTTCTCACCGGCAATCAAGTTTGCAGCATCCATCAAGTCCTCGTCTATAGTTATGCTGCCCATATAGTTCAGATTAGCTTCCGTAACCTTGACGCAATGCAGCTTCGATTTCATTACTTCTATCATCATGAGCCTGCTGTGATTTTTTTATGCTTTATACTTGACATTATCTATCAGACGGACAGGTATCGAACCACAGAACACTGTGATACATCCCACTATATAATCTGCATCATTCCATGAAGAAAGACTCTCCAATGAATTGCCATCCACAATTTCATAATACTGCACCTCAAGTCCTTCCACAGCATTGATGGTATCCACAACCCACTGCTTTGTCTCAACAAGAGTGTGAGACTTGGCATACTCCAGACTCTCAAAAAGCGTCTTCGAAATATTGAGTGCAATCTGTCTCTCGCCGTCAGTCAGCAACATATTCCGGCTGCTCAGAGCAAGTCCGTCTTTTTCTCTGACAATCGGACACGGGCATATCTCCAAAGGATATTTCTTGTCAGCCACCATAGCCTTGATTACCGCCACCTGCTGGAAATCCTTCTCGCCGAAGTAGGCACGATCCGGCTCCACAAACATAAACAGCTTGCTTACAATCTGGCATACGCCATTGAAGTGACCGGGACGAAAAGCGCCCTCCATCACAGTGTCTGTCGGAGGATAGCTGAATGTACGTGTATCCGGTTCCGGATAGATTTCTTCCACCGATGGAGCAAATACGAGTGTCGCACCCATAGCTTCAAGCAGCTTACGGTCGGCTTCAAGAGTACGAGGATACTTTTCAAGATCGTTTTTGTCGTTAAATTGAGTAGGATTGACAAAAACACTAACGACGGTAACGTCGTTTTCTTTAACGCTTCTGCTCACAAGAGAAGCATGTCCTTCGTGGAGAGCACCCATCGTAGGCACCAGCCCCACCTTTTTGTTGTCAGCTCTGAAAACTTTCAGTTTGTCTTTCAGTTCCTTAACTGTACTAACGATTTCCATTTCTTTTTTCCTTTTGAAACTTGCGATTAGTTTTTCTTATCTTAGCTTCGTTTCTTCAAATTCAAGGTGCAAAGTAACGTATTATTTGGGAGACTATAAAACTTTTCTGTCAAAAAATTACTCTACTATTCCAAGCCCGACACCAATCTTTTTGCAAATAAACTTCCATACAGAGAACCATAAACCATTTACATTCAAGGAGCAGCAAACACTTCAGCCAAAATTCCGGCAGACGAAACGATGAAAGAGATGGGAGTGGAAGCATCCACACAATCCCGCATCCGTTCACAATTCCTACCAATATTCTTCAATGTATCTATCACCTCCTTTTTAGACTCTCCCCAAACAGGAATCAAAAGCGGTGCTCCACACAGCATAGCCTTGCCGGTCATGGTGACGCGAAACATACGTGTCTCCGGATGACGCGACACAGCATAGAGTCTTTCGTCCGTCAGCAAATGTCTGCAAGCCGGAAATATAGATGCCGTGTGCATATCCTCCCCCACTCCAAGTATTATGCAGTCGAAAAAAGGACGACCTTGCTTCAAAGGCATCAATCTTCTAATTTCAGACTCATACCTTTCCGCCTCCATTTCCGGACAGTTCTCTCCCCATATCCGATGAATATTCTCCGAACATATTCCGAGAGGCATGAACAGCTGTTCGTTAGCATGACGGAAGTTACTGTCAGCACTATCAGGAGCCACACAACGTTCATCAACCCAAAAGAAGCGAATCCTCCGCCAATCTATCTTCTCAGAATAGTCCCGCACCCACAACTTAAAAACCTCAATTGCAGTATTTCCGCCGGAAAGGGCAAGATTAAAAACGTCATCTCTACCTTTCTCAGACATATACGATATGAGACGTTGTGTCAGTGCATGTATAGCCTCCGTAATATTTGAATATTGTCTGAACCTCATATAAATCGGAATTTATGGTAATCTGAAAATATCAAAACGATTATCCCTTGTTTTTGTTCAGATTTTCAGGTGGAACAAGTTGTGCTCACGGACTCCTCATGTGTATTTAGCGGATGTGTTCGACAGACTCCTCATGTGTTATGTTGGATGTTTTGTGGGTGTATTCACAGACTCCTCATGTGTGACTTGTGTATATTAGCAGACGTATTCAACAGACTCCTCCGTCGCTACCGCGCCACCTCCCCTAACTTA
>JAJPZU010000156.1 GCA_021204165.1 Prevotellaceae bacterium | reverse complement strand
CCTCCCCTAAGTTAGGGGAGGTGGCGCGGTAGCGACGGAGGAGTCTGTGAATACAGCCACAAAGCATCCACAAAGCACATGAGGAGTCTGTCGAAAACATCCACAAAACATCCACACAACAGATGAAGAGTCTGTCAAATACAACCACTAAATACACACGAGTAGTCTGTGAATGCGTTGAACTTAAACATGCTAAGACGCTCCTTTTTAAAACTGTAAATAAATGCCAAGGAATTTTTATTCTGCTTTATTTCTTTGTTCGATAGGTTTGCACTATCTTTGCAACTTGAAATATATTTAAGGTAAAACTATATAAGTATGGCTGAAACCAAATACATCTTTGTTACAGGAGGAGTTGCCAGTTCACTTGGCAAAGGTATAATCTCATCTTCAATAGGTAAGCTATTGCAAGCAAGAGGGTATAACATTACAATCCAGAAGTTTGACCCCTACATCAACATCGACCCGGGTACTCTCAACCCTTATGAACACGGCGAGTGCTATGTGACTATCGACGGTCAGGAAACAGACCTCGACTTGGGTCACTACGAGCGTTTCACCGGAATACAGACAACCAAGGCGAACAATATCACTACCGGACGTATTTACCAGAGCGTGATAGACAAGGAGCGTCGCGGGGACTATCTCGGCAAAACGATTCAGGTGGTACCTCATATCACGGACGAGATAAAGCGTGACATGAAGTTTCTCGGCGCAAAAGGCACGTATGATTTCGTCATTACGGAAATTGGAGGAACTGTCGGTGATATTGAAGGTCTTCCATTCCTTGAGGCTATCCGCCAGTTGAAATGGGAGTTCGGGAAGAATGCAGTGTGCGTTCATCTGACGTATATGCCTTATCTGGCAGCTGCCGGTGAGCTTAAAACAAAGCCGACTCAGCACTCTGTCAAGGAGCTGCAGAGCCTCGGAATCCAGCCGGACATCCTTGTATTGAGAGCAGAACACGAGCTGTCGGAATCTTTGAGACGCAAGGTGGCAAGCTTCTGCAATGTGGACAAGGACTGCGTGGTGCAGAGCCTCGACTTGCCGTCAATCTATGAAGTGCCGGTAAAGATGCAGGAGCAGGGACTCGACACCGCCATTCTCCGCAAGCTCCAGATACCAATAGGAGAGACTCCGGGACTGGGACCGTGGAGAAGCTTCCTTGAGCGCAGACGCAATGCTACGGAAATAGTAGATATAGCCCTTGTCGGCAAATATGATTTGCAGGATGCCTACAAGTCAATACTCGAAAGCCTCTCGCAAGCAGGTACATACAACGATTACAAGGTGAAGACTCATTTTGTGAACAGCGAAAAGCTCACTCAAGAGAATGTGGCTGAAAAGCTGGCATGTATGGACGGTGTGGTCATCTGTCCGGGATTCGGTCAGAGAGGCATAGAAGGCAAAATCATAGCTGCGGAATACTGCCGCAAGAGCGACAAGCCTACATTCGGAATCTGTCTCGGTATGCAGATGATGGTCATAGAGTATGCACGCAATGTACTTGGATACGAGGATGCCAACAGCCGCGAAATGGACGAAAAGACTCCTCATAATGTCATCGACATCATGGAGGAGCAGAAGAACATCACGAACATGGGAGGTACGATGCGTCTTGGAGGATACGAATGTATCGTGAAAGAAGGCAGCAAGACATTCGAGGCATATCAGTCAACCAAGATTATAGAGCGTCACCGCCACCGCTATGAGTTCAACAACGACTTCAAGAATGAGTTTGAATCAAAGGGAATGGCTTGTGTGGGTCTGAATCCGGAAAGTGACCTTGTGGAAATAGTGGAAGTGCCAACCAACACATGGTATATAGGTACACAGTTCCACCCGGAATACAGCAGCACAGTGCTTAAACCGCATCCGTTATTCCTTTCTTTCGTAAAAACAGCGATAGCAAAGAAGAAAGCTTGTTCTACGAATAGTGAGAACTTTCTATAAGCAGAAACAAAACATAAAACAAACCAAAACAGGCACCTTATAATGAAAATGGATAAGAATACCTTGATAGGCTTTCTTCTCATGGCATTGGTCGTGTTCGGCTTCATGGTGTATGAAAACCATACCCGGAAGGAACAGTTGGTAGAGCAACAGCAGCAAGCTGCACTCAACCAAGCTAACGAGCAGAAGAAGATGCAGGCAGAAGCTATCGAGGCAGAGAGAAAGGCGAAACAAGAAAATGCAGAAAAGACGGACACACTGAATCCGCTGTTTCTGGCGCGTCAGGAGAATGAAGGGACTACTGTCATCGAAAATGAACTGCTCAGACTGACCATATCCAACAAAGGAGGCAAACTGTGCAAAGCGGAGCTGAAGGACGACACGTATAAAAGTCGTGACGGAGGAAACGTCATTCTTTTCGATGAGTCTGACTACAGCATGAATTTCATGTTCTCCGGAAAAGAGCACAACATTCTGACTGAAGAACTGTACTTCACTCCGACCGATGCCGCAAACAGCTCTGTCACAATGAGACTCCCTGTGGCGGAAGGAAGCATAGACATCAGCTATTCGCTTGTTCCGGAATCTTACATTCTGAACATGAATGTGCAGGCAAACAACATAAGCGGTTTCTTCCCTGCCAAAAGCAGTTCCTTTGACATTGTTTGGAACGAAAGAATACGTCAGCAAGAAAAGGGGTATTCATTTGAGAACCAACATAGTACAATTGCATACAGAAGCGTTAAGAACAGCACGGACAATTTAAGTTCTACCGGTGCGGACGAGTTTGAAGACGAGTTCAAGGATCCTATCCGCTGGATTGCATTTAAGAACCAGTTCTTCAGCCAAGTATTGATTGCCAACGAAAGTTTTCAGGTGGATACAATCTCTTCGTATCGTCTGGAAGAAGGAAGCGGATACCTCAAGACTTACGGTGCTGCCCTGTCTGCCAAGTTCGACCCTTCGGGCAAAGCATCTACAGACATGAAGATGTATCTCGGTCCGAACAAGTTCTCCACACTGAAAGACAACGAAGAATTGTGCAACAACGGTGCAGACCTTGATTTGCAGAGCCTTGTCTATCTGGGATGGCCTGTAATCAATCTCATCAACCGTTTCTTCATGGTATATTTGTTTGACTTCATGACAGGATGGGGCATCAACATGGGTATAGTGCTGCTTTTGCTGACCATATTCATCAAGATTCTCGTATTCCCTCTCATGCGCAAGTCCTATCTCTCTTCTGCCAACATGCGGGTGCTTCGTCCGAAAATAGATGAAATCAGCGCACGCTACCCGAAGCCGGAAGATGCAATGATGAAGCAGCAGGAAATAATGAAGCTCTACAGCCAGTACGGTGTGTCGCCAATGGGCGGATGTCTGCCGATGCTTATCCAGATGCCTATCTGGATTGCATTGTTCAACTTCATCCCTAATGCCATAGAGCTTCGCGGAGAGTCTTTCCTCTGGGCGGACGACCTCTCTACTTATGACGATGTTATCAGTTGGAATTTCCACATCTGGGGCATAGGAGACCACCTCAGCCTGTTCTGTATATTATGGTGTGTGGCTACAGTGCTCAATTCATGGTTTACCATGCGCCAGCAACGAGACTCCATGACACCGGAACAACAGCAACAGATGTCAATGATGAAGTGGATGACTTACCTCATGCCTGTAATCTTCTTCTTCTCATTCAACGGATATTCATCAGGACTTAACTACTACTATTTCATTTCAAGCATCATCGGTGTGGCAATGATGTGGTATTTGCGTAAGACAACAGACGATGTCAAACTTCTTGAGAAACTTGAGGCACGGTATCGCGAGCGCAAGCAGAACCCTAAAAAGAGTTCGGGAATGATGGAGAAATTCCAAGCAATGCAAGAGAAGCAAATGGAAATACTTCGTCAGCAGCAGATGCAACAGCAGAACAAGAAATAGAACATGACGGAGAAGAATGAAAAATAGGGAATAAGCAATTTATATCATGTCCGGACTTTCTTAGCAATTCCGGCAATATAAAAATCCCGATTTTTCATTCTTCTCATTTGTTTTGCAACTTTGAATCTTTACTAAAAAATTAATAAATACATTATTTATGAACCATTCAACTTTAGCAATGTTGACAGCAGGAATCTTATCCTTGTCGGAGGCAAAGGCAGAAGAAAGTTCTGTTTTCATAGGCAGGCAGACCCCGGAGCTGAAAGAACGCAGACTCACTCCTGAAGCATTGTGGGCAATGGGACGCATAGGCGGATATGATATCTCCCCCGATGCCAAAAGCATTGTGTACAATGTCAGCTACTATAGCGTGGAACAGAACAAAAGCCATACGGTTATTTATACACTCGGTGCAGACGGTACCGACAGCAGCAACGGCAGACTTCTGACTTCAGCCGTATCAAGCGAACTTTCTCCGAAGTACATCAAGGGAGGAAAGCTGATTGCATACATGGCTCCGGACAAAGCCGGTATCATGCAGCTGTGGACAATGAATGCGGACGGAAGCAACAGAGTACAGATTTCCAATCTCACAAGAGATATAGAGGACTACCAGTTCTCACCTGACGAGACACGGGTGCTCATAATTCATTCTGTCAAGTATGGAGAAAGAACCGTTGACGTTTATCCCGACCTTCCTAAAGCAAGCGGACGTATCATCGACGAAGCCATGTTCCGCCATTGGGATGAATGGACAGAGGCCATTCCGCATCCGTACATCTATCGTTTCAACGGAACTGAGCTTGCCACAGACCCTATTGATATATTAAAGGATGAGCCTTACGAATGTCCGATGAAACCTTTCGGAGGTATAGAACAACTGGCATGGAGCCGGGACGGCAAGAAAGTGGCTTACACTTGTCGCAAAAAAAACAGGACTCGACTATGCCACAAGTACGGATTCGGACATTTTCCTTTATGACATTGAAACAGGAAAAACAACTAATCTCTGCAAACCGGCTGATTATAAGGCACCGGAAACAGACTACACTCTGTCTTTGAAGGAACAGCATGTCAATACTCAAGCCGCCACCTCATCGGCAGACCTTAACCTTGGCTATGACACCAACCCGCAGTTTTCTCCTGACGGGAAATACATTTCATGGCAGAGCATGGAACGAGACGGATATGAAAGTGATCGTAACCGCTTGTGCGTCTATGAAATCTCAACCGGAAAGAAAACTTATATCACAGAACTGTTCCAAAGTAATGTGGACAGTTACTGCTGGGCTGCAAACTCAAAGATTGTCTATTTCATAGGCACATGGTTCGGCACGACACAGGTATATGCAGCCGATTTGCAGGGTAACATCAGAAAGATTACAGATGGAATGTATGACTACACTTCAGTCTCCTTGTGCGGAAACTTCCTGTTGTGCGGCAGACAGTCCATGAAAGAATCACCGGAACTTTATCTGGTGAATCCGGCTCTGTCCTCTGAAGGCAAGAAAGTCAATGTGGCAAAAATTGACAAGAACAAGAAAATGATGCGAATTGGTAATTCCATCTATGACTTTGAGGACATAAGCATAAAGAACGATGCGGCCACAAAGAATGTAATCCAGCTGACACACGAGAACCAATACTTCCGCGAACACATAGACTGGGGAAACATAGATTGTCATGTTTCGTCAGCGATAGACGGAAAGAAGATTCTGTCATGGATTGTTCTGCCGCCAAACTTCGATGAATCAAAGAAGTACCCAACCCTTCTGTTCTGTGAAGGAGGGCCTCAAAGCCCCGTAAGCCAGTTCTGGAGCTATAGGTGGAACATGCAGATTATGGCAGCCAACGGATACATTGTGGTGGCTCCTAACCGCCGTGGTCTTCCGGGCTTCGGCATGGAATGGCTGGAAGAAATCAGCACAAACTACGGCGGCCATTGTATGGACGACTATCTGAGTGCGATTGACAATGCAGCTAAAGCCTATAAATACATAGACACTGACAGATTGGGCTGTGTTGGTGCAAGTTTCGGAGGATTCAGTGTATATTGGCTTGCCGGACACCACAACAAGCGTTTCAAATGTTTCATTGCTCATGATGGAATCTTCAATCTGGAACAGCAGTATCTGGAAACCGAAGAAGCATGGTTTGCAAACTGGGACCTCGGCGGTGCTTTCTGGCACAAAGACAATGACGCTGTGAAACGTACATTTGCAAACTCTCCTCATCGTTTCGTCGATAAATGGGATGCCCCAATCCTCTGCATACACGGAGAAAAAGACTACCGCATTGTGGCAAGTCAGGCTATGGCTGCATTCAATGCCGCAAGATACCGTGGCATACCGGCAGAGCTTCTCATATTCCCGGATGAGAACCATTGGGTGCTGAACCTCAGAACGGCATACTCTGGCAGCGCCGGTACTTCAACTGGCTTGACAAATGGCTGAAGAAATAAGAACAGACAGATATGACGGATTCAAAACCGACGATAAGGATTTTTAGTCCGTCATATCACATGATATTAGAATTTCAAACCTAATTATTCCCCAAAACATGTCAAAAGAAAAAAAGACAAACTCAAATAACAGTGCTTCTTTAAAGGCAAATCCCATAAAAAACCTGAGCGATTCAAAAGGAGCACGCTGGTCTGCCTTGTTCATTGTGGCATTCACCATGATGGCGGCATACTATGTCAATGATGTTATGGCTCCTTTGAAATCCATGCTCGAAGAACAGCTCCACTGGACAAGCGGAGAGTTCGGTTTCTTTACAGGAGCCTACAGTTTTCTAAACGTATTCCTTCTCATGCTTATCTGGGGTGGACTCATCCTCGATAAGTTCGGCATACGTTTCACCGGAATTCTTTCCACTGTGCTTATGGTTGCAGGTACAGCCACAGAATACATCGCCATCACCCAATATGCCAATTCCTCAGAAGTCATCATGGGATACAAACTGGATGTGTTCATGGCTTCAGCAGGCTACTCTGTATTTGGTGTCGGTGCAGAAGTTGCAGGTATTACAGTTACCAAGATTATCGCAAAATGGTTTCAAGGAAAGGAAATGGCACTTGCCATGGGAGTACAGGTCGCACTTGCACGTATCGGTTCACAAGCAGCATACGCTGTCGCCATACCAGTGGCGAAAGCATGGAATCTCGACACACCGCTGTTCTTCGGAGCCATCGTACTTGTAGGCGGACTGGTAGCATTCCTCGCCTTCAGTTTTATGGATCGCAAGCTTGACAAGCAAATCAAAACCAGCAATGTCGCATCAGACGAAGACAAGTTTTCTTTCAAAGACGTGGCGGCTGTAGTTAAAAATCCGGGATTCTGGCTTATCGCCCTTCTGTGCGTACTCTTCTATTCATGCGTATTCCCATTCCAGAAGTTCGCCACAGAACTCATGGTTACAAAATATTCCGTAGATGAAGACCTTGCGGGAACATTTGCCGGACTTCCCGCACTCGGTGCGCTCTTCCTTACTCCTCTCTTCGGAGGTATGATAGACAAAAAGGGGAAAGCAGCCTCCATCATGATGCTTGGTGCAGCCATGCTGATAGGTGTACACTTGGTTTATTCACTGCCATTCATCCATAGTCCTTTCATAGCCATCGGACTGATGATTATACTCGGCATTGCATTCTCGCTCGTACCATCAGCCATGTGGCCGTCCGTAGCAAAAATCTTCCCTGTCAAGCAGCTCGGTACAGCATACGCACTGATATTCTTCATCCAGAACATTGGATTGTGGGGAATACCGGCTCTCATTGGACTGGTGCTTGAAAAATATTGCATTGTAGGTGCGGAAGGCGAAAAAAATATCTACGACTACACTCTGCCTATGATTATCTTTACAGGCATTGCGTGCCTCTCTCTTCTTGTCGCATTCCTGCTGAAAGCAGCGGACAAGAAATACGGTTATAAACTTGAAGAAGCGAATATCAAGAATTAAAATAACTAAAAAAACTATCTATTATGTTTGAAGGACAACCAAAAGGTTTGTGGACACTGGCATTGGCAAACACCGGAGAACGATTCGGCTACTACACAATGCTGGCAGTCTTTGCCCTTTTCTTGGGCGAAAATTTCGGCTTCTCGGCAGGTACAGCCTCTGAGATTTACACATGGTTTCTGACCGCAGTCTATTTCCTTCCGCTCTTCGGTGGTATGGCTGCTGACAAGTGGGGTTACAACAAGATGGTAATCATCGGTATCATTATCATGTTCCTCGGCTATCTGCTGCTCTCTTTTCCATTAGGTCATGACATAGCCGCAGTAACGGCTATGGGTCTTGCGCTCCTGCTTGTAAGTCTCGGTACAGGACTGTTCAAAGGCAACTTGCAGGTGATGGTAGGCGACCTCTACAATGCTCCGGAATACGCAGACAAGCGCGACTCAGGCTTCTCGCTTTTCTACATGGCGATTAACATTGGTGCACTCTTTGCTCCTACAGCTGCAATCCGCATCATGGACTGGGCACAGCTGTCACTCGGCTATTCAAAAGCTGACTCCTATCACTTTGCCTTTGCTGTGGCTGCGGTGTCAGTGATTGTGAGCATCCTCATCTATTCATTCGGACGCAGCACTTACAGCCAAGTGCTCACATCGGCACGCAAGACTGCCTCTGCCGGCAACAAGGAAGAGAAAGACACTATGAGCCAGAGCGAAGTTAGAGAGCGCATCATCTGCCTCTGCCTCGTCTTTGCCGTTGTCATCTTCTTCTGGATGGCATTCCACCAGAACGGACTCACACTCACATGGTTTGCTGACGAGTTTACAGCTACCACATCTTCCGGCATACAGAGCATGTTGTTCGACGTACTCAACCTCGTAGCCTGCATATTTATCGTGTTCGGTCTGTTTGGCATATTCCAGAACAAGACACCAAAGGGCAAGTTCGTAAGTATAGCAATAACAGTAATCGCCATAGCCTACCTCTACTACAAGTACACAATACTTGAACCGGAGATTTCGCTCAGCGCACCAATCTTCCAGCAGTTCAACGCATGTTTCGTGGTAATGCTCACTCCTGTCAGCATAGCACTCTTCGGATGGTTGGCAAAGAAAGGCAAAGAACCTAAAGCACCGGTAAAAATCGGTCTGGGTATGCTCGTGGCAGGTTTTGCATACCTGCTGATGATGGTGTTCTCAATAGGACTTCCGGCAAGTGACCACCCTAACCATGTGGCTGACGCATCACCTTACCTTCTCGTCAACACTTATCTCATCCTCACTTTCGCAGAGCTTCTTCTCTCTCCGATTGGCATCTCGTTTGTAACCAAAGTGGCACCAACGAAATATAAAGGTATGATGATGGGCGGATGGTTCGTGGCAACGGCTCTCGGAAACAAGCTTGTATCAATTCCGGGACACATGTGGGACATGCCTCTGCCTGTGGTATGGGGAACATTGATGGCTATCTGCCTTGTTGCCGCACTCTTTATCTTTGCTATCATAAAGAAACTCAACAAAGTTGCTTAACAAAAGTTCCGAACTAAAGGCGGGTAAGAGCTTGACGGGTTGTCACAGTACAACCACATCGGAAGCCGCTATCCCAGACCAATAAACGGAACATCACATTCTAAAAATCCCTTCCGGTCATTGCAACGCTGCAAAAAAATACCAGAAGGGATTTTTTCTTATCCACTTCTCAAAAAAACACACCCCTATTTTCACCGTCCATACTTATTATCTCTGCAAAAAAATATCACCTCACAAGACAAAAGAGAACAATATTTGTTACTTATAAATCAGAAATAATATAAAATGTGCCTTCTATCAATTTGAGGGTAAAAATTAAAGAAGTAACTTTGCAATGACGATAACAAACACATAAATAATCAGGCAACAAACAACAACTCAAAATTTCAAAATTATGAAACTGATTCCAGCATACACATGGACTAAAGAACTGAAAAAGATGAGAAAAAGCAACCTTAATTTTATGAGTCAGCCTTGGGCATCAGGAGTGACTCTCCTCGTTTGCGTGATAATAGCCATGTTGCTTGCAAACCTAAGCTTCACTCGCGACATTTATCATGCCATACTTGAGACAGAACTCTCCATGTCTATTCAAAGCCCTACGAATGTAGAAACAGGATTACGTGCAATAGACTGGGTTTTCCCAAAAGACATGACTGTCGAGAGGTTCATCAATGACATACTGATGGTTGTCTTCTTCTTCACCGTAGGTCTGGAAATAAAACGCGAAGTGGTGTGTGGCGAATTATCCAATGTGAAACGCGCCATGCTCCCGGTCATAGCGGCAGCAGGAGGAATGATGACCCCAGCACTGATTTACACCATCTTCAACCACGGCACATTTGCAAGCAGCGGATGGGGAATCCCTACCGCCACAGACATTGCTTTTGCTGTGGGAATAATGTCCATACTCGGAAATAAAGTGCCGGTATCGCTCAAAGTATTTCTTACGGCACTTGCCATAGCCGATGACCTCGGTGCCATACTCGTCGTGGCATTCTTCTATGGAGGCTCCATCAACATTCCGCTTCTGAGCATCGCACTGCTTCTGATTGTCATTGTTCTGGTAATGAACAAACTCGGCGAGAAGCGGATGATGTTCTACATGGTTCCGGCAATCGCAATATGGTTCCTGTTCTATTATTCAGGAATACACTCCACCATGTCGGGAGTTGTAATGGCATTCCTCATACCAATGGATGCACGATTCTCACGAGCATATCTGAGCCGCAAGAGCAGAGAATACGAAAGAAAACTGACAGAATACGATCAGTGTGAGGGAGAAGAAAATATAGCATTCCCTAACGGTCCGCAAAGACACTGCCTGAGAAGAATCAGCTATATATCAAGAAACTCAATAGGAATGAGCTACTGTCTTGAACATGCCCTGAACCGTTGGGTCAATTTCGGAATCATGCCTATATTTGCACTTGCCAATGCCGGAGTTGTGATACCAGACCTCAGCTACTTCAACATCTTCCAGTATTCAGCGGAAGCCGGTTCTGTAGGAATGGGAATATTCTTCGGACTGCTGCTTGGAAAACCAATCGGAATTACCACAGCCAGCTACATCGCCATCAAATGCAAAATCGGAGAGAAACCGGCAAACTCAAACTGGGCAATGCTTTTTGCAGTAGCCTGCCTCGGAGGTATCGGCTTCACAATGTCCATCTTTGTCGATACACTTTCATTTGGAGAATTAAATCTTTCTATGGTTGAAACGATGAGAGCCAGCGGAAAAATTGCAGTACTCCTTGCATCGCTATCTTCAGGCATACTCGGAAGCATACTCATAAGAATATTCAGCCAAATGAAGAAGAAAACAGCATAGGTAATAGTTTTATGGTAACGATGACAAACATTGCACATCAAATGCAGTCACATAATATAAAAAACAACTTTTTTTCATAAAAAATGCTACTTTGCGAGTAAAACATGTTTTATAGCATAAAAAATAGCGTTCTTTATCCGATAAAAAGTCTCACCTTTGTAATCGTTATCCTGAAAACAATCTTTTTACCTTAGAAACTAATACCTATTGAAAGTAGAGAGTGCTTCTTTGTGAAAAGAGGCACTTTTTTTGTGTATATTCTTGACTCCGTGTAAAACATCGCCAAATTGAAGTCTAAATCCCAAAACGTCCTTAAACTTTACATTCCATAAAGAGACTCATATTCGGATTTCCCAAAGACTTATGCAGACATATACGCAAGCCCTCAACCGATTTGCATCGTCTTCTCCACTTTGAGTCTATCCGCTACAGCCCTTTTAATATCAGATGATTCGCATTATCGACAAGATGTGTATCCAGCGAAGCAAGATAAATCATCGTGGTACGTTCCGAATCATGCCCCATGCCTTCGCTAATCACAGAAACCGGAATATTCTTGCTTCTGGCAATTGAAGCCCACGAATGGCGTGCCACATACATCGTCAGAGGGATGGACAGTCCGACCATACTTCCTATGCTTTTAAGCTTGCTGTTGACAAAATGCGACACCCTCTTATACTGTTTCCTTTCATCGCCGGCTGCCGTCACTATCGGCAAAAGATATTTGGTGTCAACATGCCGATACTTATCCAGAATGCTCTGCATACAGGGTTCCCACCTGATGAACAGCTGCTGTCCGGTCTTCTGTCTCTTATACGACAAGACCCCGTTCTTAAGATCCGTTTTCTTCAGATACGTCATATCGACAAAAGCCATTCCCCTCGTATAGAAACTGAACATGAAAATATCCCTCGCATAGTCCAAAGTCGGAAACATGGACAAGTCGAGCAGCTTAATCTTTCTGATTGCTTCAAGAGGAATGGCGCGCTTCACCGTCTTGCCCACTCCCGTATATACATTCCGGAACGGATTACGCTGAACGGTTATCCCTTTCTCTACCGCACGATTATATACCGCACGCATTATCCTCATATAGAACGAACTTGTATTCATCCCCACTTGCTCTTCCTTCCTAAGAAACGCTTCGTAGGCAAGCATTAAATCAGAATCAAAATCGTCAAACATAATGTCCTTGTCGCCTATAAATCGCATGAAGCTATTCAGCGTAGTGAGATAAGTCTCGCTTGTATGCTCTTTCCCCGAAACTTTGAGAGTCTTTATCACATCGTGCATAAACGGAAAGACAAACGCTTCATTGGCGGGATTCGAATAGGAATGAACAATATCACTCACAGTATATGCCCTGTTCTCTCTCTCATAAAAAGAAATAGTTCTAAGCAGCCTCTGCACATCCTTTGCTATTTTCACTCTCAAATCACACAAGAATCGCCCTCTGTCCGTATCCGGTGAGTCCGGCAAGCGGACATTACATTTCTGAGAATCCCATTCCTCCGGAAAAATCTTGTAACGGGTAGTAATGTATTTTACCATGCGTTCATGGGACAACTGATAATAGACCGTACCTTCTTTTCCGGTCACAGATGAAGGTCTGAATTTAATTTTTACTTTTGCCATACTATTTACCTTTAATAAAAAAATTAAGTGAGGTGTAAAAATAGCACCTTATCTATCAAGTGTATTCATGGACTTCCCCCTGTTTAAATGGGCATATTTGCGGACTACTCGTGTATATTTAGTGGAGTGTTTTCGACAGACTCTTCATGTATATTTAGCGGATGTGTTCACAGACTCTTCATGTGTTGTGCTGGATGCTTTGTGGGTGTATTCGACAGACTCCTCCGTCGCTACCGCGCCACCTCC